>JABIJM010000012.1 GCA_018655525.1 Candidatus Woesearchaeota archaeon
TCAAGCTTCATCTATTAAAGTTGCAGAAGCAGCAAAAGTCATTGAAAATATTCAAAGAGATTTGAACATTGCTTTGATGAATGAACTTGCAATCATTTTTGATAAAATGAATATTAAAACAACCGACGTCTTAAAGGCGGCTGGGACTAAGTGGAATTTTCATGCATATACACCTGGTTTAGTAGGTGGACATTGCATAGGAGTAGACCCTTATTATTTAACACATAAAGCGATGGAACTTGGTTATCATCCTGAAGTTATTTTAGCAGGAAGAAGAATTAATGATTCAATGCACAAACATGTTATGGATATCATCATTCGTGAATTAAATTCAGCAGGTAAGGTTCTTAAAAATAGTAAAGTTGTTGTAATGGGCCTAAGTTTCAAGGAAAATGTTAAAGATTACAGAAATTCAAAAGCTTTAGATTTAATTCATGGTCTTCAATCATATGGAATTAAGGTATATGGTTGTGACGATTTATTAGGACAAGAAGTTATTGAAACAAAATTTAAAACTAATTATGTTAGTTTAGAAAATTTAAACCACATTGAAAATATTGATGGGATTGTAATGTTGTCACCTCATTATATTTTTCATTCATCTATTTTAAACAACTTAAATGTTCAAAACAACCCTTTTTTCATTGATGTGAAAGCAAAGTTTAATGAACATGAATTATCTTGTTACAAATACAGATCACTATGAAACTCAAAGAATTTGAAGGAAAACAATTATTAGAACTATCAAATATCGTAATTAGTAAAGGAATTCTTATTAAAGACTCAGTACAACCTTTTGAAGGGGAAAAAGTCTTCAAAGTTCAGACCCTTTCAGGTGGAAGAGGCAAATCCGGTGGTGTCAAGGTTGTTAATTATGAAGAAGCTAAAACACTTGCAACTACATTTCTAGGTTCCGAATTTCTTAACGAAACAATTACTGAAATATTACTTGATGAAAAAATAGAAATTGCTAAAGAATATTATTTAGGAATTATGTTTGATACCTCTAAACGAAAACCAATTCTTATTTTTAGTGAAGAAGGTGGTGTTGATATTGAAGAAATCAAGAAATCTTCTCCAGAGAAAGTTATTTTGAAAGAAATTAATTTTTTGGAAGGAATTCAAGATCTAAATTCAATTACAACTAACCTTAAAATCCAAGAAGTGATCACAAAACTTTACGATTGCTTCCAAAAAAATGATTGTAGGATGATTGAAATTAATCCTTTAGTTGAAACACCTGAAGAAGACTTTTTCGCAGTGGATTGTGTTACAGTTTTAGATGACGATGCGCGTTACAGATGGCCAATCCAATTTGAAGAACGAACGGACAATAGAAAAGCAACAGCAAGAGAAATAGCTGCTCATGAAATTGATAGGAATGATCATAGGGGAGTTGCAGGGAAAACATTCGTAGATTTAGATGGTGATATTGCAATCTTAACATCAGGCGGCGGTGCAACTATGACATTAATGGATGCATTAATTGAATTTGGTGGAAAGCCAGCTAATTTCACAGAATATAGTGGAAATCCTCCGCAAGAGAAAGTTGAAAAATTAACGAAGATTGTTTTAGAGAAAGAAGGTCTTAATGGTTTATTTGTTGCAGGAGTCATTGCAAATTTCACTAATATTTATGAAACACTTAAAGGAATTATAAACATTTTAATTGAAAAGAAACCTAAATTTCCAATTGTCATCAGGAGAGCTGGTCCCCATGATGAAGAAGCAAAAGAAGCTCTTATGAATGCAAAAAAAGAATATGGTTTAGATATACATTATTTTGATGAAAATACCGCGATGACAGAAGCAGCAAAAATAATGGTTGAATTATCTCAGAAATACAAAGATGGCAATACTAATTAATGAAAACACGCGATTCCTTATTCAAGGAATTACAGGAAAACAAGGACAACGTACATGTCAAGAAATGTTACTTGCAGGTTCTAAAGTGATTGCAGGCGTTACACCTGGAAAAGGTGGACAAGAAGTTGAAGGAGTTCCTGTTTACAATTCAATTGCTGAGATTTCAGAAAAAATTGATTGTTCAGTAATTCTTGTGCCACCAAAATTTGCGAAAGCCGCAATCCTTGAAGTAATTAATGCTAATATCCCTCTCATTAACATTGTGACCGAAAATATTCCCGTTCATGATATGGCATATTGTTTTTCGAAAGCTAAAGAAAAAAACATTAGGATTATAGGTCCAACTTCTGCAGGTATTAATTCTGTTGGAAAATCAAAATGTGGTCCTATTGGAAGTGGAAAATCAAAGGTTTCTTTCACACCAGGTAATATTGGTATTATCTCACGAAGTGGAGGCATGTCTTCAGAAACTTCACTTGTCTTAAAACAAGCAGGTTTAGGACAATCCACAGTTGTGAGTATTGGATCAGACATTCTCATGGGTGAATCTTTCAAAGAATTAATTCAAGACTTCGAAAAAGATGAAGAAACGAAAGGTATTGTGTTATTTGGTGAAATTGGTGGTACAGCTGAAGAAGATCTTGCTGAATATTTGAAAAAAAGAAGTACACCATACCCTAAACCCATTGTTGCATTTATCTCAGGAACTTTTGTAGAAACCTATAATATTCAAAATGTTTCTCTTGGGCATGCTGGTGCAATTATTGAAGGAGATAAGGGAACACGAAAAGCAAAGGTAAAAGCTTTAAAAGAAGCAGGTGTTTTAATAGCAGAAGTGCATCATGAAGTAGGCGACATGATGAAAAAGGTATTACAAAATGAACTTTAAAACAAAAATCTCAAAAATTGAAAATCAGGACGTAACTATAAGAGGAGAAAAATTATCTTCATTAGTGAAAACAGGAAGTTTTACAGATTCAATATTTCTATTATTGTCTGGACGCAAACCTAATGAAAATGAATCAATCTTATTTGAAAAGGTTTTAACCGCTGTGATTGATCATGGTATGGGAACAACCTCAAGTTTATCAAGTAGATTTGTGGCATCTGGCGGAAATAGCTTAAATGTAGGTGTTGGTGCAGGAGTTTTAAGTATCGGCAACTATCATGGTGGTGCAATTGAAAATGCAATGAAATTCTTTTATGAATTAAAAGACGCTTCTGATGAAGATGTTAAAGAAAAAGTAAAAGATATGCTTACAAAAAAAGAAACACTTTATGGATTTGGACATAAAATTTACAAACAAGGTGATCCAAGAGTTGCAGTAATTATTGAAGAAATGAAAACTTCTACTTTTTTACGATTTAAAGATCTTATAGAATCAACAATCAAAGAAACAAAAGGAAAACAAATTCCTATTAACATTGATGGATTAATTGCAATTATTTTATGTGATTTTGGATTTGATCCGTTGTTAGGAAAAGGAATCTTCATCATTGGACGAACCCCAGGATTAGTTGCACAAACTTATGAAGAACTTAAAGAAGAGAAACCTGTTAGAAGGTTAGCAGAAGAAGACATAACTTACATTAAATAATTTTTTTCTTTATTACATACCAACTAATTAATAATCCAATTAACACGCCTGCAACAACATCGCTAGCATAATGCACACTATTGTAATATCCAGTTAAAGCAACAAGGAAGGATAATACAACACCAATCCATTTCATATATTGATTCTTAAGTTTCCATGAAAAAAATCCTCCGATTGCGGCAATTGTTGCATGAGTACTTGGAAAAGATGCAGATGTTTTCACAATTAAAGGAAACAAATCAGGTCTTGGCCTTTGAATCAAGAATTTCAATGCGTACGAAATAACGACTCCTATAGTTACACTGAACCAAAATGAAATTATTTTTTTCTTTTGAGTTAAAAATAATGTGATTAGGATAACAAAAATTCCTAATCCTATTTTTCCACCAAGAAACATGAATAAAGGATTTAAGGATATAATTTGAGGATTGAAACTAAGAAGGATTGAATCAAGTAAGAATGATACTATAAGGATGATGATTCCAATTAGGGTATTCCTTGTAACTTTATTCATAATTGATTAAGAATTAGTAAGTTTTTATGTTTTTCCTATATTCTTATCCCAATCTATAACAACCTTTAAATACAAAAAACCTTCCTAAACTAGAAATGGTGGATAAAATTAAGGCGATGGCGTGGTTTATCATCATCGTTATGAGTCTAAGTATTTTAGGATTTGTCGGTGGTTCGTTCTTTACTGCAGCTGCTACATATGAAGGAGATAGTGAGGAGTATAATGGAAATCTCTTGTTCAAAAGCTCATCCTATTGGAGTATAAATAGTAACGGGCAGTGGTATTACTTTTCAAACCATCCAAAATATTTAGAATCTATTGAACTTCCTATAGATCCATTGACCTGGTTAGGAACATCAAAATTGTATATTGCATATAAACCAAATGATACTATAAACACCGCACAACAAATTTCACAAGTTTCAAGTTTGTTTGGACAATATGGTACAAGAATTCAGCAAGCATGTACAATAGAAGAAGGATGTCCTGATATCCCCATTATCGCATGTGATTCTCCTGGAATCATATTTCAATCTGCAGATTCAACTGCAATCATTCAAGAACAAGAATGTTTAAAATTACATGCAGCAAATGATGAAGATATGCAGAAATTAACGGAAAGATTAATATATCGTTTCTTAGGCGTAATGTCATAAAGGTAGTTTAAATGA
>JABIJM010000013.1 GCA_018655525.1 Candidatus Woesearchaeota archaeon
ATTAAAACTCCTAGTAATGCTGTGTAACTACTTGATTCACGGAAACCTCCTTGAACAGTAGCGCCAGTAATTGCATTCTTACCAGATGCTAATTGTGCTTGTAGTTGTGCTTGTAATTGCTGTGCTAAGCTTGAATCGCTTCCTAAGACTTGTTGTGAACCAGAACTCTGGGAACTTGTTCCACATTCTGCAACTGTTAATGTAACAGTCTTAGATTCTTCCAAATCGCCATCGTTGTAAACATCAACAGCAATAGGATAAGATCCTTTTTTAGCATTTGCAACATTTAAGTTAAAGGTAGCACTGTAATCGTTGTCACTTCCACTGTATTCATCAAGATCAATTCCAGTTCTTTGAGAACTTAATCCTAATTCACTGTTTGATACACGAATTTCAACGTCATCTTCATCATTTTTACCAACGTTCTTTACAGAAACGTATAATGATGTGAAGTCGCTACATTGTACATTGCTTAAACTTAATGAAGCAGCATCAATGATTACTTTGTGTTTCTCACGATCAACACTTACAGTTTTTGTGAAAGTTGTTACGTGCTTTGTACCTTCATCGTCAGTTTCACCTTCTACGGTAATCTTTACAACATAACTATCTTCTTCAATATCTTCATTTGATAAATCAAATTTCACAGTTATTGTGTCGTCATCTCCTTCGTCTAGGTCAAACTCATCAGATTCCTCTTCTAAGTCATCTCCATCAACGTCTAAGATTTCTACAGTTACAGTTACATCAACCATATCTTCATCTAAGTCATTTTGAACTTTGATTTCAATTTCGTTTTCTTCTTCCAATGTGAAATCTCCAGAGTTTTTTCCGTTAATTTCAACATCTTCAATTGTAAGGAAACTTTTTGGGTGAACTTTTACTGCGATTGTACTTGCAATAGCAACACCTTTAGCATCTTTACCAGTTACAACAATGTTACCAATGGTATGTTTTTCACCATCTGCATCTTCTGGAACGAAGAATTCAATGTTTACATTTCCTTGGCCAACAGCTGAAATACTAGCAGGTGAAGATAATACCTTAAATTTGTATTTACTTGCAATACCACTTACATCAAATTTCAAATCATTGATTGCGTCAACGCTACCAATGTTTTTTACAGTAAATGTTTTTTTGACAGTTGTTTTCCGATCTACGTTTTCAACTAAAACTTCAGACACTTCCAGAGCAGCAGCTTTTTTCTCTTCTACCTTGTATGTACTGAAACCATTTACTTCAAACGCAAATTTACCAGATACTTTACTATCATCTACAACTTTACAATCTCCACAAATTGTGAATCCTGTATTAGCATTAAAAGCGGATGCTTTCAAAATTACAGGGTCTGCGAAAGATTTCGCTAACGTAATTGTTGCTTTCTGATTGAATGTGCTTGCTTTCTTAGAATCTACAGAAACCACGCCATCCTTGATTACAATAACTTCAGCTAAAGAAGCAATGTCAGATAACTTTACATTTTGTGTAAATGCAACCATTCCATTACTATTCTCTAATACAAAGTTAGGAACTTTATCAGAATCTACAATTGTAGTTGGGTTTGTTGTTTTACTTCCTGTAAACTTCGCAAAATCTGTAGGTTTATCAACAATTGTGATTGTCCATTTAACAGTTTTAGATTCTCCTTCTTTGTTAAATTTATGTTCAACAACATGTTTTCCTGATTTTCCTGCTGCATCAAATGTGAATTTTGAATCAAAGGTTTCTAACTTTGAAATACCTTTAGCTGCAAATGCATTATTTACATTCCATTGGTATTCAACATTTTTTGCATCAATATTACTTACAGAAACAACAAAATTAACTTTACCATTCTTAGTTACAGCAACATCAGATTTTGTAGGTTCGGATTTTGTGATTGTTCCTAAGTCTGCATTATCGTTTATTACCATTATTGGAAATTCAGCAGTTGATTTTGATCCAGATGAATCAGTTACGGTTAAAATCACTTTATCATTTCCAGCAAAATTCTTTTCAGATGTTAATTTCAATATTTTTTTTGCATTGTTAACACTTGCAGTAACATGTTTTCCAGATGAAACACTAAAAGTTACAGTTTCAGATTTCTCTGCATTCTTGTAATAAGGTGTTAAATCAAACTCTTGTGTTCCTTTATCTTCGGTAATTTTAAAAGTTGTAGTTTGGATTTTAACAGGACAATTACTTACAGTAACTTTTATTTCTACAGAATCTTTGAAGATTGTATCGTAGCTTTGTAATTGTACTTTGAAAGAATGTGTTCCAATTAAATTATCAATAGGGTATTGTAAGGTTGCAATTGCACTTTTACCTTTTCCAATCTTTAATTCAACTGGTGTAGCAACATCTTTTCCATTATTATCAATTAAATGTACTCTAACCTTTGCATCTTCGGGATTACTCCCAGATCCACCGGTATTTGCAACATTTACTTTTAGGTCTTTCTTAGCACTTTTATCATTATCACAAGTAAATGTATATTTTCCTTTTAGGATTTCTTCTTTATTTGTAATTTTGAAATCATTAACTGCTTGATCAACGTTTAATTTAACAACATGATCTTGAGCTTTCACAACTAATTTTGCACCATCAATTAATACTTGATTATCTTTAGCTCCAGCAGCAAATGTTATCTCGTAATCACTTTCTGCTAATGTGTATGGAATTTCATAATCAAATTTAAATGTCTTTGATACTCCCGCTTTGATGTAATCATTTTTAGCAGCTAATTCAGTTGAATCTTTATTAGGAAAATTTGTTAATTTTAACTTATCTTTTGGTGTTGCAGTTAAACTTAAATCAACAACAGCACTTGTGGATTTTGTATTCTTAACAGTAACTTCAAAACTAACTTTGTCTCCAGGACTAACAGCATCACTTAATGTTCCAGTAGAAACACTTTTCCCATTAACTTTTACTTCGCTAATTTGAAGAACTGCTTCTCCAACTTTAATGCTCGCACTTCGTGTAGATAAAGTAGTTACTTTTTTAGTTACATCATCTGTACCAGAAACTGCAAAATCTACATTACTGGTTTGAACTTTTAAATCTGAAAGTAATGTGTAAGAATATGTTACTTTTCCAGTTTTTCCAGCAGCTAATGAACTTACAGTTGTAACTGTTTTTGTAGGAAATGTACCTAAATCTTTGTGAGGGGATACAGTTGGCTTAATACTGCTAATTGTATTCTTCCCATTATTCTTAAGTGTTAATTCAATAAACACTTCTTCTCCAGGATGGAAAGTGGTTGTATCAGCTTTATCAGATACGGAAGCTAAATCTCCCTTTAAACCAATTTCCACATTTGTAATTTCTAAGTCTTCTCCAGCTGCTAATGCACTTGCTGCAGTTAATGCAACAAGTAGAACTAGTACCAAAGCGACTAAAAATGTGTAATTTTTTTTCATTTTTTTTGACCTCGTAGATCTATTTAATTTATTTTCTTCTCGCAAGCAATGTAATGCTTATCGCCATCATTGCAAAGATTATAATCATCGCAACAATAATTAACGCAATAAATGCATCTTCAACAGTGTAGGGCTGTTTCTCAACAGTTTTTACAATATCAGATGAACTTACTTTTGTTGCTTCTTGTTCCTGTGTTTTTACAGTACCAGCAACAGCTTTTGCCAATTGATCTGTGATGGAATCTTTCTTTGCAACTTCAACGACAGGTTTTGTTTCAGTTTTCTTTTGAACACAATCCTTTACTGTTAAAATTGCACTTTCTTTTCCACCAAGAGATGTGTAATCATATAATGCACTTGCAATAATGGTGTAATCTCCTGGTTTTACAGAATCTTCAATTGGGAAAATATGTTGTACTAATTTACTATTGTCTGAACTTGTACCTTGTTTAAGTGCAAATTCAAATTTTTGATCTAAATTTAATTGTTGGTTGTAAAGTGTTAATGCAGCATGACTTTGCCTATCTGTTCCAAAGTTTACAACATTTGCAGTGATTGTTGCTTCTCTATTACAACTAATTTCCTTAGGTAATACTACAAGTGTTGAAACTCTAACATCATCATTTTCTCGTTCAACTTCAAGCCCAATAACCCATTTGATTTCATAAATAGCTTTATTTCCATCCTTTCCTTTTACACGAACATTAAGATCATAATCTCCATCTTCGGCATCAGTTGGAACTGTAAATGTTATAGAAACATCGTCATCTTCAAATGTTTCATCAGCTTCTAAATCGTAATCTTCTTCTTCATCAATATCATCACCAAAATCAGAATCATCTAATTCAACATAAAATGTTATATCTAAATCCCCTTCATCGTAATCCTTGTCAAATAGATTGTCAACTTCAAATTTTAATTCAATCTCATCGCCAGGCTCAAGATTTTTTAACTCTTCGTCATCATCATCATTAACGGTTTTTTCTTTGTCACCATTCACGTACAAGGTTATTTTTTTAACATCCAACATAGACTCAACATCTGTTTTAAGATCAAATCTCTTCACATTTGTTGCATCTGCTTTATCAGTTGCAACGATTGTTCCAACAACACCAGTTTCTCCTGAATCAACATTTACGGGAACTGTTAAGGAATATGTTAATGATTTCTCGTTTGAATCAATTTGTAATTCTGCCTGATCAATTTCTAATTTATAATCTGTTTTTATATTTTCTGTTGTAAAAATATAATCTTTAGGACCAGTTGTGTCCTTCAAAGCTAATGATTTTGATAATTTCATTTCATCGTCATTATCTTCAAGGTTTTCATAATTTAACGTGATTGTAAGGTCGTTAGAATTCGTTGTTTCAAGTTCAGCAAAAGAACTAAATGCAAACAATAATAATAGTACTACTATAGTTAGGTTTTTTAGTTTAATTGTAATCGCCCCCGAGTTTCTATTCTAAAGTGGTTACTCTTTTATAAAGTTTTTGGAACAAGTATTAGAGAATAGGTTTATTTGTGTAGAAATAAGAAAAAATAAGAGGGAATAGGCTTAATTCCCGTAATAGAAAAACTTCTCAATAGAAACATCCGTATCTGTGAATCCACCTACTCTTGGATGTGGTTCTTGTTTCACTGGTTGAGGAGCTGCTGCTTGTTGAACTGGTTGTGTTACAGGTTGAGGTGCAGCTTGTTGTACTTGCACCTGTGGTTGTGGTTCTGCAGCCTTTTTCTCAGCTTCCATTGTTACTAATTCAGAAACAGTTGGTAACCTTTCAGAACTAACTTTTGTACGTAATTGTGCTATTTCTCTTTCTAAAGCTTGGATCTTCTCACTATGCTCTTTAAACGTCTTTACGATAAACTTTGTGTTCTGTTCAAGAATTTCCTTTACTTTGTATGCAGGAATTTCTGCACTTGTCACAGATTCTTGAGATTGAGGATTCATAGCAGAATATTCTTCTTTTTTATGAGCTTCAACTTCTCCTAATGTTTGACGCATTTCATTGTATGCTGTTGTCCCTTTATCTCCAGAAAAAATACGTTCTGCTTGTGCAATTGCATCTTCACGAGTATGAGCTAAACCTTGTTTCATTAAATCTAATGCTAAATTATTTACTTTTTGAATTCTTTCTACATCCATTATAATCACCTTTCTTATTTATAGTAGAAAAAGAACAATCTAATGGTTATTAATGTTTTCTATACTCTGGTTATCATAAAAAGAAATTTTATCCACAAACTAGTGGAATTTGGAAAGGAATGACTTCCATAGTTCCTAATGCAACTATTACTAATGTTACAATGAGACCGATGAAAAAACCAGTTATCCAGTATTTGAATTCTATTATCCCTAATTGCCCTTTTTTATTCATAGAGAAAATGATTTTTTTAGGGTTTATAAAGCTTTCTTTTGGTGTCAAAAAGAACTATTTAAGCTTAAACACCGCAAGCTTTATATACAACCTACCTACATTGTATTTAAACTTAACGATTATGGGGTTCTGGAGGTTATACTCAAAATGATTAGAAAACAAATAAAGGAATGTTCTGAATGTGCTAGCCGAAACATCTACAGGAATGTAGAAAAAGGTGAAACAATATGCCGAGACTGTGGTCTTGTTATTGAAGACCGTATGGTAGATATGGGTCAAGAATGGCGAAGCTTTGAAGATGACAAAGGTGGCGATAGACGAAGAACTGGAGCACCAACATCCGCAACACAATTTGACGGTGGTTTAGGAACAGAAGTTGGAACTACATCAGATTTTTATAAATTAGGATCAGACCGTGAACGAGATAGATTCTTCCGTTTACGAAAATGGAATATCAGAATTTCTACAGCAATTGAACGAAACTTAAAAGTCGCATTAGCAGAATTAAAACGTGTAAGCTCATTCTTACGATTACCAAGAAGCGTAGAAGAAGAAGCAGCACGTATCTATAGACAAGCTGTTCAGAAAGGACTTGTACGAGGACGATCAATGGAATCCGTCATTGCAGGTGCATTATACGCAGCATGTAGAAGACATGAAATCCCACGTACTTTAGATGAAATGGGAGAAGCTTCCGGTATTGAGAAGAAAGAAATTGGAAGAACCTATAGATTCGTAACACGGGAATTAGGCATTAGCATCAAACCTTCAAATCCTGCTGATTACATCCCACGATTTGCATCCGCATTAAAACTCTCACCAGAAACACAATCCAAATCCGTAGAAATTCTAGAAATGGCGCGTGATATTGAATTAACTTCTGGAAGAGGACCTACCGGAATCGCAGCAGCAGCACTTTACGTTGCTTCTTTAATCCATGGTGAGAAACGAACCCAGAGAGAAGTTGCAGATGTTGCTGGTGTTACTGAAGTAACCATTCGGAACAGATATAAAGAGTTAATCAAGAAACTAAAATTAACGAAAGCTGTTGAGAAAAGCAAAGCTAAGAAATGAGCAAATACATGCAACATATCGGATTAGCACTAGAAGAATTAACAGAAGATCACATTGATACTGTTTTTGGCATCTATAGGAATTTAGGTTTACCAATTCTTCAAGGTGCAAAGGTAACGCCTGCATCTATTCGTGCAAATATTGATCCGATGATGTTAGCAGATGGTGTTTTTTGTAAAGAACTAACACCTGAACCTTATGAAGCGCCTCATCGTAAAGTCTATTTTCAATCTGGTGACGTACCTGGATTAGTGTATGTTGGGATCAAAGTTGATGGTTCTCTAGAAGCTCACCTTGCACATAGATTTGTTTCTGAAATTAAGCGAAACTTTTTGTAAAATGGTAAAAGCAGTTATCTTCGACTTTGATGGAGTTATTGGTGATACATTAGATTTAATTTTTTCTATTAATAAAAAACTTTTTCCAGAAATTACTTTGGAAGATTATAAAAACCTCTTTAATGGAAACATTTACAAAAAAGGAAATTTCACGTCAGAATCAATAAAGGAATTCTATAAATACCAAAATGAAGAATTTAAAACATTAATAATTAAAGATTCTGTCAAAACAGAACTTAATAAAATAAACAAAGAGTTTCCAATTTATATCATTTCCTCTAATCAGGAATATGCATTAAATCTTGTTTTTGAAAATAATCATATGACAAATGTATTTACGCAGGTTTTAGGTATGGAAACAGAAAAATCAAAAGTGAAGAAATTTGAAATACTATTAAACTCTCAAAATATTAAAAGTGAAGATTGCATTTTTATTACAGATACCTTAGGTGATATCAAAAAAGCTTCTAAATTAAACATTAAAACAATTGCTGTAGATTTTGGTTTCCATGAACGTGCACGGTTAGAACAAGGAAACCCTTTCAAAATCGTTTCAAATTTCAATGAAATATATCCTTTAATACAAACACTAAAATGAAAATCTCTCCAGAACATCAAGCACAGATTGATGCACAAAAAAAAGAATGTATCTATTGTAAAATCAATCGTGGTGAAATACCAGGAAAGAAAGTATTTGAAGATGATAAATCTCTTGCAATTTTAGATATTTATCCTGCAAAGAAGGGACATACTGTTTTCTTATTCAAAGAACATTATCCCTTGCCTGCATTTATTCCTGCAGATGAATTTACACATTTCTTTGGACTAATCCCTGGATTATCTAAAGCATTGAAATCATCTCTTGTCACAACAGGGATCAATATGTTTCTTGCAGCAGGTGGTCCGGCAGGTCAACAATTTCCTCACATGGGTATTCATTTATTTCCACGTGAAAATGGAGATGGATTTTTCAATTTCATGTTTAAACTCAATACAACAACAGAAGAAGGTATTTCAAAAATGCTTCAAACAAATCTTCCAATTATGATGCAGAACCACTTCGGTAGAAATCCCGCTGAATGGCATACTGGTAAAGGAGATGTACCTGGATTCCTATCAGAGATCTATGAAAATTCAACCGTCATCTATGAAGACGAAAAAGCACTCTGTGTGTTACCAAAGAAAGGTGCTACTGTTGGTCACATGATGATCTACAGTAAACAAGAAGAAAAATATATTGAAAACCTTTCTCCAGCAGATTCAGCCCATTTAAATTTTGTTGCTTCCTTTGCCGCAACTGCAGCATTTGAAGGATTGCAAGCGCATGGAACAAATGTTGTCATGGTTTCAGGAGAATCAGATGATAATCCTGAAGGAAAACTAATACTTCATATCTTACCAAGAATGCAAGATGATGCTTTGAAACATATGTTTTGGCAACCAGCACAACCAAAAGATGATCTGGATGCAATGGCAAAGAAGATCAAAGACAAAACCTGGAAATTATCTCATAAAGAAAAAAAATCTGATGTACCTAAATACGTCAAACCACCTGTGATAAAACTTGGTGGAACAAAAAAAGTAAAATCTTCAAGTCCAGAAGATGAAATTCAAGCAGCAATTGCAAAAATGCAGAAATAATGCATAATTCTTTTAAATACGCTAATTAAAAACACTTCTATGACAACATCACAAATCATCGCAACACATGGAGAAGACCCAGATGGAATTATTGCACATGCATTATTATTACGTGCTTTAGAAATTTCAGATCAAACATTATCTCCTGAAACTAATCATTTTTTACGTTATGATAGGTTAGTAGAACAATTTAAAGGAATTAATTCTCTTGTACAGGATGGAAAAACTTCTTTGTATATTGCAGATGTTGGATTAAATCCTTTGTTAGCTGGTGAAAATGGTGGTAATCTAATTATCGACCTTTTACAAAAACCTCGTCAAGTTATGTGGATTGATCATCATCTTCCAACTATTGAAAGGAAATCTTTATTTGATCAATTTGGAGGGAATTTAGTTTATTGTTCAAAACGTTCTTCGGGATTTTTAACAAAAACTCATTTTAATTTAAACTCAGATTATGACACTTTACTTGGAGGTATCTCTCAAGCTCATGATTACAAAAGACCTGGGAGGAATCATACCTTAATTACTTTAGGTGATGAATTACAACGAGTGATTTCTTATGCTAATGCCCTTCCTGATGAGTCTTCGTCTTTTGAACTTTTATCTAATCTTACAACTAGTTTGAGAGATGATAAAATCATTCGTGGGTCTCGTCTTTCTTCTGATTGGGAAGACCTAATCATTGAATATGAATTTTTACAGCAACAAGCGTTTCATGATTTGGAAGAATCTCTTGAATTTGAAAACATTGCAGGCCATGAAGTATTGTGGGCAGTATCTTCTCCTTATCTTTCTCAGAAAATTGCACCAAGGTATTTAGAATCTCAATACAGTGATAGTGTCGATCTTTGCGTAACTATTTTTACCTCACCCGTTAGAAACCACATCATTGATGGATATTTTTGTAATGGTTTATCTATTGGAGATATTTGTAAATCCTTAGGTGGTGGTGGTCGTGGAAATGGAGGCGGATTCTCAGTTCCCTACGATACAACAGAAAAAACAATCCCTCAGATTAAAGAACTGGTCAGAGAACAAATAGAACTTTACTCGCCATCAAATTGCAGAAGTGAAAAAACATCATAATTTGCTAACTTTTCTTTTCCTTTTAAATCTGGTAAATCAATTACAAATGATAACCCAGCAACCTTTCCACCAAGTTTCTCAACCAAATCACAAGCAGCTCTTGCCGTTCCACCGGTTGCAATCAAATCATCTACAATTAATACTTGATCTTCAGGATCAATAGAATTTTTATGGATCTCAATTGTATCAACACCATATTCTAACATATATTCTTGTCCTACTGTTTCTGCAGGTAACTTTCCTTTTTTTCTGATTAATACAAAAGGAAGTCCTAATTCCAATGCGAGTGGTGCACCAAAAATAAAACCGCGTGAATCAATTCCAGCAATTTTTGTTAAACCTGTATTTTTATATCTTGCAACTAATCTTTTCATTGCTTCTTTGAACGCTATAGGGTTCTCTAATAACGTTGTGATATCTTTAAACATTACTCCTTCCTTCGGCCAGTTTGGAACTGTTCTAATAGAGCCAGCAAGATCAAATTCTTTCTTTTCCGTAGCCGTGGGTGATGAGTTAGCAACCTCCTTTCCACAAATCTTCGGAATCGTATTTACTAATAGTCCTGTGACTTTTTCAACATTCTCCTTAAAAACTTCAAGAACCGCTTCCCATGTTACGGGTTCTTCCTCTTCCTTCCAACAATCATAATCTGTACTCATTGCGACAGCAGCATAAGGAATGCCAATCTCGTTTGCAAGAATTGCTTCAGGTGCAATAGACATATTAATTACATCTGCGCCCCAAGATCTAAATACGTGACTCTCGGCTTTTGTAGAAAATCTCGGACCTTCTATTGTTACAACTGTTCCTTTTGGATGACATTTCACTCCTAAATTATGAGCGGTTTCAATAAACAACTCTCTTAAATTTTCATCAAAAGGATTTGCCATTGGAGTATGTTTGATATTTCCATCAACAAATTCTTCATGGAATGTAATTTTTCTATGTCTTGTAAAATCAATGAATTGATCCAATACTACAAAGTCTCCTCTTCCAATTTCTTCACGTAAACTACCACATGCAGTAGTTGCAAGAATATGTGTGCAACCAATTTCTTTTAATGCATAAATGTTTGCACGAAAATTAACTTGTGTTGGAGGAATGCTATGATCTCTTCCATGTCTTGCTAATAATGCAACATCAATTCCTCCAATTTTACCAACTTTCAGTAAAGAAGTCGTTTTTCCATATGGCGTTTCTATTTCTTCATCCTTAGCATCTTGCAATATGTCAGGATCATCTAATCCAGATCCACCTATAATCCCAATTTTGATGCATTGAGATTCCTCTTCATTTTCTACTTCTAATCTGTCAGCATATTCTTTGGCTAATGTAAAATATTCTTTTGCAGTACCTTCAATTTTTGTTTTTTCTTCATAGGATAATCCTTCATGTAATCCAAAGCATGCAATTTTTGCTCTAATATATGCACGATAACATTTATAAAAATTAAGTAATGTGTGTGTGTCTTTATCTTCACTTAATTTCTTATATTCATTTACAAAAATATCCGATAAATCTTTTCTTCCGAAATAATCTAAATCCATTGCCATAAATGCAACTTCTGAAATGACATCGCTGCATGGAAATCGCTTGTTAAATGTTAATGAATCAAATATCACTGGTCCATTTTTTGTAAGGAATATATTTGCAGAATGAAAATCGCCATGGCAATGTTTGATTTTTCCATCTACAACCCTTTTATTGAATAATTCTTTATTATTTAGTATAAACTTTTCAACTTTATTTTTTATCTCTTCAAAATTTCCTACTAAATGTTTATGTTGCTCCGTTTGTTCAAAATTTTCTTTCCAATTTAATGTAATATTATCTAAACTTCCAAATTGTGAAACTTCTTGATCACTTATCGCATTTGTATGGAAATCAAACGTTTTTTTTGCTAATTCTTGAACGTCTGATTCTTGAACTTCATTTCTTTGTAATTTCAGATCCATGGAACTCTCGGGATCTTCTTGGCGCATACGTAACGCATATTCAATAACTTCTCCATCTCCATTAATCCTTAAACCTTCGAGCTCTTTTGTAATTGGAACTACATCAATATAGAGCTCAGGAGTGATTCTAGAATTTAAACGTAATTCATTATAACAATGATTTTTTCTTTTCTCTAATGTTGAAAGGTCAAGGAATCCAAGATTAACGCCTTTATTTATTTTATACGCATACTTCCCTGTAAGAAATACAACTGCGGTAGATGTCTCTCTAATCTTAATATCTTCCGTTTCATGGGGGTATGTTTCAGATTTATACAAACAATCTCGTAAATGCATACATTTCTACCCAAACACAATATATATAAAGATTTAGGAATTCTATTCTTCATGGCAAATCCCGGTGATAGAGTTCAAATCAAAACCAAAAAAGGAACAGAAGAAGGTGTTCTTATTCCAAGTTCTGAAAAAAATGTTGTTTTAATCAAATTAGATAATGGATATAATCTCGGATTTGAGAAGAAAAGTATTACATCAACAAAAATTCTTAAGAAATCAACCTCTCCTACCAATAAAAAACAAAAAATCACCAAAAACAAATCTCTTCCAACTATCGCAATCCTTCATACGGGAGGAACCATTGCTTCTAAAGTAGATTACAAAACAGGAGGAGTAACAACAGATTTCTCTCCAGAAGAATTAGTTTCTCTGTTTCCAGAATTAAAAGAGATTGCAAACATAGAATCAGAATTAATCTCACAAATGTGGTCAGACGATTTACGATTTGCGCATTTCACATTAATGGCAAAAGCAATTGAAAAATATGTGAAGAAAGGTGTGAAAGGAATTATTGTGGGCATTGGAACTGACAATTTAGCAGTTGCATCTGCAGCATTATCATTTATGGTTGAATCCTCTCCAGTTCCAATTGTATTGGTTGGATCTCAAAAATCTTCAGACCGTGGTTCTTCAGATGCAGGAATGAATCTAATCTGTGCAGCCGAATTTGTATCTAACTCAGATTTTGGTGGCGTTGGTGTCTGTATGCATGCATCTGCACATGATCAAAGTTGCAATATTCTGCCCGGAACTAAAACTGTAAAATTACATTCAAGTAGAAGAGATGCATTCAAAGTTGTGAATGAAGATTCCATTGCAAGCATAGATTACAAAACACGAAAAATCACATTTTGTAATTCATATAGAAAACAAGCACCCTTAAAATTAAAACCAAAAATGGAAGATAAAGTTGGCTTACTTAAAGTTCATGTAAATATGTTTTCTGAACAGTTTGAATTTTTTAAAGGTTACAAAGGCTTAGTGATTGAAGGAACTGGTCTTGGTCACACGCCAGGGCAATCTCCAAATAAAGAAACTGCAATCCATAAAAAAATGTATCCTGCAATTAAAAAAGTCATTGATTCCGGATGTGTTGTTGTAATGACAACGCAATGTATTTTTGGTGGCGTAAATTTGAATGTCTACAGTAAAGGACGAGATTTGCAAGAAATAGGTGTAATCTCAGGAAAAGATATGTTAGCAAACACTGCGTTAGTAAAATTATCTTGGTTACTTGCAAATGAAAAAGATGTTAAAAACTTAATTGGAAAAAATCTTCGTGGAGAAATAAATGCCTCTTTGAAATACAGCGAGGAATTCATGTAAAATGGGTGATGATAGGTGGTGGAAAAAGTATCTTAAAAATGGTGTTGTTGGTATTTTCGTTCCTGTTTTTTTAATGATTGTTTCGTGGTCAGTTTCAAATTATACCTCTATCTCATATCTTTTTACCATTTTCCTTCAAATTTTACTTTTCCTTTCAATATTGATTTTTCCAAAATGGGGACTTTATTTAAATATAAGAAACAAAGACTATGGGCTTGGTTTTTGGACTAATTTAATTTGGATTTTGTCAATTTGGATTTTTATTATTGTGGTGTTTTTCCTTTCATATCACGCTCAAACAATTGGTGCTGGTCTATGAAAAAAATACTGTTTGTATTACTTGTACTTACAATCTTTCTAGTAGCATGTTCATCAGAAGTTCCTAAAGAAAAACAATGTAAAGTAGATGTAGATTGTGTGCCCAACAAATGCTGTGGTGCAACGGATGGTGTTAATGTAGATTCCGGACCAGACTGTGAAGGAATTCTTTGTGCGGCTGTGTGTAATCCAGATACAATAGATTGTGGAAACGGTCAAATTAAATGTGTAGATAATGCATGCACGGCGGTATTCAATGCATAATAAACATCCATGGAGTGAAAATCTTAGAGAAGTTATTTTTGGAGTAGAAGATGGTGCTATTGGAAATTTAGGACTTGTTATTGGAATGGCGCAAGCACTTACGCCGAATAATACAATTCTTTTGGCAGGACTTGCAACTATGTTTGCACAAGCAATATCCATGTCAGCAGGAAATTATCTCTCTGTAAAATCAGAGAAAGAATATTTTCAAGTAAAAAAGAAATCACGGTCTTATGGAAAAGGGTATGCGGAACATAAAAGTCCTGTTCGTTCATCTTTAGTCATGGCAATTTCAGTGATTCTAGGTGCCGCAATTCCATTGGCTGCATTTTTATTTTGGGAATCTAAACAAGGTATTCTTCCTTCTGTTGTAATTACTTTAATCGGACTCTTTATTCTTGGAGCTTCTAAATCTAAATTTACTATGAAAAACTGGTTCCGTTCTGGTATTGAGATCACATTTGTTGGTTTTATTGCGGCGATTGCGGGATTCATTATTGGGAACTTATTTGCGTAATTTACCCCTTTTGAAGAGAAACTTTAAATAATTCGTTGATTTACTACTTTTTATGGTATATGTACATATTGATCAGATTATAGACATGGAACGAGAAAAGCAAAGAAAATACGTCCCTCTTTCAGTACCAGTTTCTTCGCCAATATATATTCCTATCCCAGATTCTCCTGGAACTTGTATTGATATCAGTGATATCTCCTCGGGGAATTCAGATGATTCAGACTTGGGTAGTAGGGTAATTATCATAGACAGATAAAATGCAACAACTTCCTCAAGAATTCTTTGCGCAAAATACCCTAGTGGTAGCGCGAGATCTTCTTGGAAAAGTACTTGATATTAACGGTATGAAAGGAAGAATTGTAGAAACTGAAGCATATTGCACAGATAAAGCATCGCATGCCTACAAAAGAACTGAACGTAGTCAATTAATGTTTGATACGCACGGGCATGTGTATGTCTACATGATTTACGGTATGCATCATTGTTTAAATATTACAACAGATAAAGAAAACCCTGGTGCAGTTTTAATCAGGGCAGTAGAACCTTTGTCAAACCTTACGGTCATGGAACTTAGGCGACAAACGCCTATTAAAGAAAACCTTTGTTCTGGTCCTGGAAAATTATGCCAGGCATTTCTTGTTGACTTGCGATTCAATGGTGTTGAGCTTGGTGACGATATTAAAATTTTTGACGATAGTTTTATCCCAAAGAAACGAGTTCAAACGACAAGAATTGGGATTAAAGAAGACGTAGAACTTCCGTGGAGATTTTATCTTGATGGAAATGATTATGTGGGCAGATAACTTTTAATTAGATTTTTGCTTTTATTTTTTAGGAAAAGTAGGGGTGTTTATTATTTCTTATCCTTCAATATATTTTTACCATAACTTGGATAATACACTTGAATTGCATCCATCAATTTTTCTTTTACTGGATGACCTTCTGGTAAGGCATCTTCGGCTTCTATCATAACCCAAGGCAATTCTACTAATTCATCTATAGTTCCTGCATCGATATTGTCCAACCTTTCTGCATAATGATCTATGGCCTTATTTGTAGGGCGATCAAAAATAAAATATTTTATTGCTTTATTAACCGTTAATCCTGTTATAACAGAAACAGCAATTGCAGAGCCTGCAGAAATTAGAAAAGGATTTTCGCTCAATGTATAAATCAATGTCCCAAATCCTGTGAACATTCCAGCCAAGAAATCCATTGAAGATGAATTTTGGTTAATATAAATTTGTTCCATTCCGCCATGAATATTTTCCAAAAAACTTGTCATCTGCCTAATTCTTTCAGGTGTTCTTTCTTCAGGAGATAATGATGCTGCATAATCTTCTGCGACCCGCTCTGCTTTATCACGGATTGTTAAGCTCTCAGAACTATTTTTATATGTTTTAATGTTTCTTATTCCGACTTTTACTAATTCACCAAGTTGTTCTTTATTATTCATTAATACTTAAAATGATGATTTTTATTAAAAAACTTTCTCCTATTTGTTCAATTTTTCTCCAAAATGTTTCAAGATGATCTCAATACTTATTAGCAGATAACTTTTTAAAGAATTCTTCTTCTAAACTTCATATTACGCGGGGGTGGCAGAGTGGTCAAATGCGCTGGCTTGAGGGGCCAGTCCCTTAGTGGGTGCGCGTGTTCGAGTCACGTCCTCCGCATATTTTCTTAAATTCTCTAAATCCAAAACTATATAAATCATAAAAAAATCATCTGTACATGACATCAAAATGGGTGATTGAGCAAGAAGTAGAAAAACTTCCTACTTTAAACAAACCTGTTTTCATTGAAGGACTTCCTGGTTTAGGAAATGTCGGAAAAATTGCAGCTGATTTCTTAATTGAAGAAGTAAAAGCAAAAAAATTATATTCATTCTTTTCCTACAAATTTCCACATTCAGTTTTCGTTGGAGATAATAATCTTGTAGAAATGCCAAAGATTGAATTATATTACAAAAAATATGCTACTAAAAGCAAAAAGAAAGATCTTTTGATTCTCACTGGAGATATCCAGCCAATTGATGAAGAAAGTTGTTATACTTTCTGCGATGTCCTTTTGAAAATAATTAAACAATTCAAATGTTCTGAAGTTCTTACCACGGGTGGTATAGGTTTACAACAAGTTCCTGACTCTCCCAAAGTTTATTGCACAAGTAATGATGAAAAACTTTACAAACAATTTACCAAGAAAGGGATGGGTGTAGAAAAAGAAATCTTTGGCGTTGTTGGACCAATCATTGGTGTATCTGGCGTTTTGTTAGGATTAGGAAAAAAACGTCAAGTTAAAGGTGCAGCGTTACTTGCAGAAACCTTTGGTCATCCTATGTATCTTGGTATCAAAGGAGCGAAAGAAATTCTAAAAGTCATTGAACGAAAATACAAATGTAAACTCAATATCAAGAAAATGTCTAAAGAAATTATTGAAGTTGAAAAAGAATTAATGAACAAAACTCAAGAGTGGGCTTCTGAAACAATTCATCATGCACAAGCAGGTGCAAAGATGAAAAATAAAGAAGTCAGTTATATTGGGTGATCACGCTTCTAATTTATTTTGTTCTAATTGGTCTGCGAGAAGTTTTGATCTATATGCGCTTCCCTTGTCAAATTGTTCTTGATAATCAGGGGGAACATAATCTTCGCTTTTAATAAACCCGCGAGCGCCTTCAAATCGGTTTCTTGTCCCTTGGATGCCATCACAAAAACCTGCGTATGCTCTTGTTCCTATTACTTCTTCATCACTTATAATTTGGTCTAAACACCAATAATATTTCTTTTTATTTTGAAAATCAACATGATTAAACTCTAATTCATTCGCTTGAACATAGTATTTCCAAAGGAGATTTGTTGATTTCATTTTATTTGTCTTTTTTCTCACTTTGGTTTGATAATTGGTCGAGGTCATTTTCTAATTTCGAGTATTCAATCGCTGTTCTTAAAAGAAAGTTTATGGCCTTTTCTCTTTGCATTTCTCTCTCAAATTGGTTACCAAAAATATCGTAAGCAACTCTTAGGTTTCCATTTTCATAAAATGCGGTCATATTGTCTTTTCTGTTTAGAATCATTTTATGCTCTCAAAACCAATTGATCTTTTGAATTTAGAAAAACTATCTCTCTTGGTTGTTTATGGGTTGTATAATAATCAAACTTGGTTTCTAAGCCATAACATGTTGAGGTATATCCTACAATTTCCTCTTTTGAAGTCTCCATTCCTTCCAATGCAATTATTGCCGCCGTATGAACTCCTGAAATGTATTGTCCGACTTCACTTTTTGATATATTTGATTCAATTTGCAAGATTTTATCTAATCCTCTGGGAGATTGGCTCTCTAACTTCCTAAATGCATTTTTGTTATTTCTATTTTGAAAACACTTCAAAGATTCTTTTTGTAAATTTATTTTTATTGTCATTTTATTTTCACCTTTTCATTTGTTATTCTTTAATGACAAAACAGAAACCTTTAAATACTACTATTAGCAACAAGCTACTAATGGGTGAGAAATTACGTAAACTAGGACTAAGCCCGTACGAATCAAAGTGTTATCTCACTTTAGTTAAGTACGGAAACCTTCTAGGAAAAGAGGTTGCAAAGAAATCTAATGTTCCTCCTACGTCTGTTTACAGAAACTTAGAAACTCTGCGAAAGAAAGGATTTGTGCAAGTTATTCAAAAGGATCCCTTAGTCTATCAAGCAGTTGATCCAGAAATTGCAGTTCAAACTCATGTCAACAATCAAAAAGAACAATTGGAGATATTAGAAAAAAACACAATCTCGGAATTAAAATCAATCAAAAAAACAGGTGTCATTGAAAAGAAGGAAGAAGTTCTTGAAGTTTATGCTGGAAGAGAACAATCTTACACTTTAGGAAAAAAATTAATTCAGCAATCAAAGAAAGAATTTCTACTTGTTGGAAGAGGAAATCAACGTTCAATTATTTCATTAATTCATGTGCTTCGTGCTGCAGTGAAACGGAATGTAACTTGTAAATTTCTCATAACTGGCTTTGATGAAGTTAGGGGAGATATTGAAGAACTAAAAAAAGCAGGTGTTAAAATAAAACATCTTCCTCTAACTGGTTTCTCCCTTTTAGTAAAAGACCGTACAGAATCACAAGTCGTAATAAAGGATAAAAATCTAAAAGAAGAAAGAGTTGTTCTAAGAATTAAATCAAAAGATCTTTCGCAAGCACATGCAACATATTTTGATTCCATGTGGAAAAAGGCAACGCCCATCTAAGTTAACTGCAATCATTTCTCCAAAAAAACACGTATTTCTCCCCTTTAACTACACACAAGCTTTATAAAGCAAGAAACTATTCTAAGACCATGTACAAAAAGAGGTGTAAATTAGATGTACTTAGGTCTATTTCTAAAACTAATTCCAAGAAAGGTCAAGTTACTGTTTTTATCATAATTGGGATCGTTCTTGTACTTGCGTTAGCACTTGTAATTGCAGTTCAGACAGAAGTAATCAAATTTGGAACAGATGAAGTTTCACCACCCGAAGAAGGAAAAGTGGGAAGTTTCATTTCTACATGTATCAAAAATATCGGTGAAGATGCAATTCATCAAATAGGATTACAAGGTGGATATGTGACTGTTCCTAATTCCATTGCAAACGATGGGTTTGTTCATCTTAGAACTTCTCCATTTCAAGTAATTCCATATTGGGCAGTTGGAAGTACAACAAACATTCCTACATTAGATGACCTCAAGTTACGAATAGATCAACATCTTGAACAAAACCTCAAAGCATGTGTTTTTAATTCACAGGCATTTCAAGAAACATATGACTTAATTGAAAAAAGTGACATCTCATCAGACACAAAAATAGAAAACAGTAAAGTTATTTTTAATATTCAATGGAATGTAGAACTTCGTGAGAAATCGGGAAGTCTTGTTGGCGAAGTTTTACAACATAGAGCAGAGTCACCAATCAAACTGAAGAAAACACATTTCCTTGCAACAAGAATTGTAGAAAAAGAATTACAAAACTTAAAATTAGAAGATATTGCGCAAGATTTAATTGCGTTAGATCATCCAAATGTGCCTATCTCTGGAGTTGAAATAAGTTGTTCACAGAAAACATGGGATGTATCAAAAGTTAAAGAGTCCTTACAAGGATTACTTAGTCATAATATTCAACAACTTAAAATTCAAGGAACAAATTTTGAAGAATTTCCTGAAGATTTACCTTATTACTCCTCACATTACATCTGGAATGTTGGAGAAGATATTGATGAAGATGAATTAAGTGTTTCTTTTGATTATGAACCTTCGTATCCGTTCACATTTGGTGTAACACCTTTAACGGGTTCTAAATTAAAAAGTTCACAATTAGGTGGTTCTGATGTTCTTTCATTTTTATGTATACAAAACTGGAAGTTTACCTATGATTTAGAATTTCCAGTCAGAGTACGTGTACGAGATGAAACAACAGGGTACAATTTCAACTTTGCATTTACAGTACATCTTATCAGAAATGAACCAAATCGTGGTTTAATCATAGCACGACCAACAACTACCTTTGAAACAGTTACTGATGAAGCTTTTTGTAACACTAGGGATATTCCGATGACTGTTAAAACATATGAACACATTACTAATGAAGAAGGTGTTGATTTTAGGAATGATTTAGGTGACGTTGCATTATCTTATACATGTATAAAATATAAATGTGAATTAGGAAATGCAGATTACAATTTTGGGGATCAAGGATTTTCCGGTCTCACAACAAATTTCCCGTATTGCGTAGGAGGAATTTTACGAGGAACGCGTGATGGTTACAAAGAAACATGGGAACGAGTTATAACATCTGCAGGACAGGAAATAGAATTAAACCTTGTTCCTTTATACAAATTCCCACATGCGAAGGTTACAATTTTAAAACACGAATTATTAGAAGATGGTTCAATGGGTCAAGGAATCCCCTTATCAACAAAAGAATCAGCTCTTATCACATTAACATATAGAAAATCTAACGATCCTGTCAATCAACCATCTCATGAAACAACTTTTGTGAGATCTTTTGACATAGATCCTAAAGTTGTGGAAGAATCCGAATTTGAATTATTAGCAAAAGCAGATTTCCCTTATGATGTTGACATCACTCTAATTGATGATAAAACAATTATGGGTGGATATGAGGGAGTATGGAATGTTGAATGGGCAGAATTACAATCAGCACAAGAAATGGTGTTCCATGTTTTTACAACACAAAAAGATAACGAAGAAGAACTTGCAAGTTTACTGATTGCAAAAGAAGCAACAAGCAAGAACCTTCCAAAACCAGAATTAAAATGAATCACATCAAAAAATTAAGTACATTGTTGGTCATCTTACTATTCATATCTCTCCCATTAGCATCCGCTTTAGAAATCTCTGGAGTACAAACAACACATGTCACAGATACTTCCGCAACGATTACGTGGCAAACTGATGAACCGGCAGATACATTTGTTGGATTTGGAACAACAAAAACAACATTAGAAAAGAAAGGTGATGCATCTCCTGTAACAACGCATGAACTTCCTTTATTTAATCTAAAACCAAAAACAAAATATTTCTTTAATGTTGAATCTGGGACTACAACTGATGATAATGGCGGGAAACTTTACAGTTTTGAAACTCAAGCACCAGACACAACAGCACCTGAAGTTGAACTTTCATTTCCAGAAATGGTTGCAGGAAATCAATTAACTTTGAAAGGTTCAACAGAACTTGGTGCAACAGCTACGATTTTTGTAGGTGGAAATCAAGCAGGAATTGCCTTGGCAAAAAAATCAGATGAAACATCAGGAAAAGAATACAAACATACTGGTGTGTTTACATTTAGTGGTGTTTTACTTCAAAATAATAAAGAAAATGATGTGAAAGTAGAAGTTAGTGATGCTTCTGGAAACAAAGCAAGTGTTGATGCAAAAATCTTTGCAGATACCAACAAACCAAAAATTACGATTGGTAAGGTTCCAAGTTTAATTGGAGATACCTCTTATAAAATTGAAGCAACTGTTTCTGAGGAAGTATCCTATGAAATTACAATTAACAATAAATCTGTGAAGAAGGGTGAAGGAAAGAAAATTTCAGAAACTATTTCGCTTAAAGAAGGAAAGAATGATGTTCAGATCATTGCAACAGATAAAGCTGGTTGGGAAGTTGTAGAACAATTTTCAATTTCTACTGATACAAGAGATCCAACGGTCAAATTTAAAGTTGCGAAAGGAAATGAATATTACCAAGGATCTGCTGAATCTTCTATCTCTGGAACCACTGAAGCAGGTGCAAAAGTATTCCTATATATTTATAGACCGACAACAATAGAATTTAATCCTGATTTCTCTAAGGCATGGATGGAAACTACTGCGAATAATAAGGGAGAATTTACTTTTGAAGAAGTAAACTTTGAATCACAACCAATCTCTTTGAAATCTCTTGCACCAAAGCAAGTTCCTCAAGGATTACAGAAAGTAACGCTTCAACCTGTGGCGCAAGCAGGAGAATTACAACGTCAAACTGCACATGTGTATGTCATTGCAGAAGATCAATCCGGTAAAACAGGATATCAACAAGCAACTGTAAGTATTAATTCTTGCTTCTCCGGTGATTTTGTGTTTGATGTACATTCTATCACACAATTCCAAGCGCCATTAAAATTAAACCCTCAACTTTTAGATGAAGGAAGGGAAGTTGCAACTGCCGTATTTAATTTTTCATATCGTGGAAGCGCTTCTCCAATTGTTGATCCTGTTACAGGTGATGAAGTTGAGCCTGCATTTAAAATTACAAATGTTGCATTTGACCCTGCATGTACGCAAGGTATGTTAAAAGATCCAGATACAAAATTAGGATGTAACATCTTACCACGACGACCTCAAAGTAGGATACCAAATAATGACATGACTGCATATATGTTAACGTACAATTTGAAAAGTTCAGAAACTTTAAGTAAAAAAGAAAGTGGCTATTGGGATGAATTCAAAAAACGTCAAATTATGTTTCCACTAAAAATTACAGTGAGTTACCAAGAACGTGAAACTGTTACCACAGGAAGCGTGCTTGGCTCCACCACAAAAGCAAATTATGGTCCTAAAAAAACACAGGTTTCTTGTCAACAATTAGGATATTTTGTAGATATCCCTATAGATAGTTCTGAATATGTGCCAGATTGGTTAGCAGATGAAGGAATTGCAACAACGACATATGTCAGTGAAAAAATTGAAGCGCTTCTTCCGATTTTAGAAAAAACAGTTCTTGTAACTGGTGTAGGATGTATCACGTCATTTGTTGGAAGAATTGGATTTAGATTTGCAAGGATTTTCACATCTAAAATGGAAGTGATTGAATCTGCAGCTGCAGTTAAAGCAGGAACAAAAAAGGAAGAAGAAGCATGTCCATTAAATCAAGAGGATTTAATTTTAGAATCAACAAGATCTGAATGGGATACATTACAAAAAAATGGTATTCTTTCAGGAAATTCAATTCCAAGAGTTGATTTAACTAATAAAAAAGATACTTTAGACGAACGATGCCCAGCAACCGCAAAATTATGGAAAGCAGAGGCAGCATTTGATCAAGCATATAGATGGAGTTGCGATCGTGTATTCTGTCGTCCAGCACCAGCAGCATGGACTGCATCAGAAGACAAAGGTGGTGTTGATGCGGTAATTATTAAACAAGAGCAATGTACCGTGACAAGTAGAGGGATTCCTTTACAGAAAGTTGAAAATTGTCAAGATAAAATTAGCACAGCTCCTACAGTTCAATTAAGTGCAGAAGCAACTAAATTAAAACAAAAAGGTTCCTTTACATGTTATAGAAACCCATTAACTGAACAATTATACTATGTTGATCCTGCTGAAATTCAAGCGAGTGATGGAAAATCTGTGAAATTAAAATGGTTAAGTCCTGTGAGAGGATTAGAATTGAATTCTGCATTTAATCTTAAGAAAACAGGTGATACGTTGTTTGCCTATAAAGGACCAAATTCAAAAGAGGTTATTGTAGGGACTGATCAAGTTTGTAAAAATGTATGTGAAAATCCTAAAGCACCAGGATATAAAGCAGCAGATAGATGTTATGATGAAGTAAAAACAGGATTAACTGGTCAAACTAAATTAATGGATGGTACACAAAAATTACCTGAAGGCGCACGTCCTGCTGGATATACTAAAGATTGTTTTATTCCAGGAAAAGGAGCTGTTAAACCTACAGGAAGTAAAACAGGATTACAACAATGCGTTTGTATTCCGGATGAAAAAGCAAAAATTGATAATCTTGGAAATGCGCGTGAAGCAACAAAAGAAAAAACAGTTGCTACGGGAACATTCTCTGAAGATTGGGTTTACCGACAAGATCAATTATATAAAACAAATCCTTCTAAAGGAACCTATTATCCAACATGGCGATATTATTCAGGAAGAGATACCTCTGCAACATTTGGATTAAATCATGTGTTAGATTTTGTTGGTTCTAATGATATTCCAACGATTAACCCTCACACTCAACACATTGGAGCTTTTCAATCAATGTGTCTTTCAGGAATTCATGCACGTTTAAAATTAACAAATAATATTTTGAAATCGTTTAATTCCTGTATTGAAGAAGCAAAAACTGGTGGATTTAAAGATGCAGGTGTATGTAAAACATTATTCTCGCAACAAATTTGTGGGCTAGCCTACAAAGGAATTTCTTACTTAACAAACTCATGCCAACCACTTAATTTTCAAGATGAATTGAAAGGAAGTACAACAATTGATACACTTGGTCAAGGAACGAAAGCATTCTATTCTTCAATCCCTGAAGCGTTAAGTTCATCAACAAATGATTTACGTTCAGATTATGCGAATTCAAATGTTGAAGCATTCTTTTCTGGCGGTGCACAAGGATTTGCACAAAGTATGTGTATGGCAGCATTTGGATATGATTTCCCTTCAGTGTCTAGTTTGATTTTAGATTCCGCATATAATTTTCCTATGAAAACAACGGCTCATGCAATCCCAAGAGAACGTGAATTTTCGTCCTTTGATCCTGCAAGAGGAACTGCAGTTTATAATTATAATTTAGGAGCATTAATCATTCCAGGATGTAAAATTAGATCTGCAACTGCATCACTTGTATGTGTCGGTCCTGATGAACAAAACAGGCCTGGTGTCCAATGTGGAGATCAAGGATGCGATTGTGTACGTGCAACAGCACCCTCAAGTTTTGCAGGAGAAAAAACGAAACAACTTAATGGTGGAACTTTATTTAACTTAAAACCTCATGACCCTATTTCAATTCCTTTACCATCTCCGCAAAAAATAAATTCAAATTTTAGATATGATCATGTTTTGATTGATTTAAAATTAGCTACAAATGAAAAACCTGAAACCTGCTTTGATGAAGGGTACTTAGATGGAAAATTCTACTTCCCTCTTCAAGACGTTTCACCACCTGGTGTAACAACGGCATGTCAAGCACAACTAACTACAGGGAAGTTCTTTTGTGCAGAAATTCAAGGATTATTTGGCACTGCTGGTAGTTATCTACAAGACCCTTATTTCACATGCTTTGATAAAAATACGCAATCATGGGCTTCATGTGATACTGCGAATTTATTCACAAAAGGCGATGATATTCGTGTGAAGACACATGTGTTCTCAGATGGAAAGCCTGCTTGTTTAAAAATTACAGAACGGGGATTACAATCAAGTCAAACACGTGTAAGAGGACAACAACTATTACCTCAAAATCTACCTGGATCTTTTCAACCAGAATGGAACCTTGGTCAAGTAACACCTAATTTATTTTCAGGTGCAAGCAATTCTGTTGTGCCTGTAGCAAGTGAGAGTGATTCGGGATGTAGTACTAATATTAATTATTTAACATCTCCAACAAGCCAAATTACGTCCTCCCAAACTTATAGATTTAATTATGAAACGCTTACAGGAGGATTGTATAAAGTAACGATCCCTTCAGGTGTTACTGTAGATTCAGCGTCAAATTATACTGTTGTAAATAATATTTTGAAGAAAGGAACACAAGAAGGATTCACGGGATCAGATCTTGCAGCTGTGCCGTTCATATTTAATGGATTTAAAGTATCTGGATTAATTGGCTCTCCAACGAATCCTCAAAAACGTCAATGTGCATATCAAGTTCGTGGATCAGCTAGTCAACAATATTCACAAAATGACAAGGCTTTTACAATTACTGCAGAATTATTCAAACCAGATGCAAATGGTCAATGTTTCAACGTAAATCAACTTGTGAAAGCTCCTGCATTTGGAAAATCAAAAATTAGTAAAAATATCAAAATTCAACTTGACCCTGCTAAAATACAAATTGTGTCTCAAATACACAATGATTTCATGGCAGGAAGTTGTAGTGCAGTTCAACAACAAGCATCAGGAATTATTAATTCTGGTGGAAATGATCTTCAAGAAGCTAAAGCATTGTATTATTCAACAGCGTGTTATGTTATGCAAGGACAATCAAATTGGCGACAGCAATATAAAAATGAAATCTGTACACGTACGGATATTTTCTTGAACAGAAAAGATGCTAGTGGTCAACCAATGACTCCTTATCCTCCTACCGTAACAAGTTCAATTGAATACACTAAAATGAAGCAATATTTATCAACAATTAGGAGTCAAGCAGCATGTTAAATAGTAAAGGAAAACTTGCAGTACAACTTTTAACGTTCCTCGTTGTCGCAGTTCTTAGTTCAGCGATTATGCTAACACTCGTACAAACAGGTGTTCTTAGTGTACGTGCAGAGAACCAACCTTCTTTATTAGATTCTGAATTTGTGCCTGTTGGAAGGGTAGGAACACTTGCAATCACCAGTTTTGATTTTTGTAGGAGTATAGGTGATACCTTGAATTGTGTTGGAGAAACAGATGATTTCAATGTGAATCAAGAAATTCATTTCAAATTTGTCGTAGAAACCACAACTTCTTATGGGCAAATTCAACTTGTAGAAAATTATAGGGTAAAAGATTCCGAAGGTAATATTATTTTAAATGCAGATACAGAAGATGATTTCTATTTTGATTTAGAAACAGATCAGAAACAAGAATTAGTAACGATGGCGGAATATTTTTTAATTTCAAATTCAGGAGATTACACTTTAGAATTAATTGTCAAAAATCCTCATTTAGGAAAAACAACAACAATCACAGAGGGGTTTAGTGTAGAATGAGGTTTAATCAATTATCTTTAATTGGGGTGATGTTATTAGTCTTATTTTCCTTTTCAATTATGGGGGCTGAAGAATTAAATTCATGTGATAATGCAAACAGTAATACTTTTTGTCATCATAAATTAAATATTTTTTATAAAGCTGGAACAGCTTCTTATACGGGTGCGAAAATGTTGTCCTCTGGGAAATTAGAAGTTAATGGTGGTACATTTTTATGGACTTGGGGAGATATGGCTGACGATGAAATTGCAAAAAGTTTGGTTACTGTTGAACAATGGAAATGGGCACAATCAAGTTATTGTGGTAAATCAAATGCATGTACCAAAGAAAATTTTGATGCAAAGAAAACTTTTCCTCCTGGAGGTCCAGCAGTTGCTGCAACTCCTTCTTCAGGAAAATTAGATTGTGAATATAAGAAAATTGCAATTATTGGTGCATCAAATACTGTCAAAGCTAATTGGCGAAAAAGTTTTGGCGAATTTATTCAAGATTCATGTGATACAGAAGTGAAGATATTTGCAAAAGGAAGTTGTGGCCCTAATTGCCAATATAATACCTTCTTACAAAATGCATTAGACTTCAATCCTGATTTCATTATTGTTAATCCTTCAGGCAATGGGATTTCTAATCTTGATTCTTACACAAATAATGTCAGAAAAATTGTTAAAAGGATTCAAGGACATTCTAAAAAAATCCCTGTAGGGATTATGGAAATTTCTGCACGGAAAAATTATAATTATGGAGGAAGTGCGAAATGGTCTCAAAAAATCCAGGATAATGTAGAAGAATTTAATAACAATCTCAATAAAAATCTAAATAAAGACATAACTTCAATTCACGATCATCTTACTATTGATGTTGTAATAAAAACTTACAATTTACTTGATGGTAATGATGGTGATGCCATTTGTAATTACTGTACTTCCGATGGGGGCCACTGGACAGAAAAAGGCCATCAGTTAGTTGCAGATCACATTTTAAAAGAGGTCTTCATTGCAGCTCCATCTTCGGTAGTTTCTCCTAAAACTCCTTCATCTCAAAAAGGAGCAGGCACTAAAGTTTCAGCAGGTGGGAAAACATTCTCTTCTGCTACCTTTCAAGGAACTGATTCTGAACGAGAACTAGATGAAGTTTGGAACAGAATCAGTGGATTTGTAGGAACTCATAGTGGAGATGTATTTTATCAAAATAAATGGCAGCCGTATTTAATTGTTTATGGAAGCGGAATTCCTTCTTCTGGATCGTCTTCTGTGCCTCCTGTGGCCTCACCTTCTGTAACTCCTTCCTTGAACTCAGGTTTTTTAAAATGTACTGGTGCTGACCTTTCAAAGTTAAGTTCCTCTTCATTAAATCGTTGTGGGAATCATTTAGATCTTTATAAAAAACATGCAAAAACGATATTGGGAGTTGACGATACGGAAACAATTTTAACTCTTATGGCATTAACACAACAAGAAAGTTCTTGTAGGACTGATGTGAATGGTGGTTTAATGCAAGTTGATGCTGTTTGTAGGCCGGTTTCAAATTGTCCGACTGCCGATAAACAGATTGAAGAAGGAATTAAAGTTTATAAAAGTTCATTTGATGGTTTGTCAAAAGCTACATCTGAAGATCGTATTAAATTAGTGTTGTTCTCATATAATCGTGGTCTTAATACTGCAAAAAAAGCCTTAAATTATAGAGGTCAAGGATTATCTTTACATGATGCAATGATTAAAGCTTGTCGTGAAAATTTTAATAAGGACTGTAAAGGCACGCAAGCATCTTGTAAATACGATAAAAATGGGAATGATAAATGTGATTTCCCTGGTTATGGTGCTCAGTATCATACAAAAGTTCAAAGTCGTTTTGATAAGGCTTGTGCTGAATTAGGAGGGGCATCAGGAATGGTTTCTTCTTCAACCTTAAACATCAAAAAAGATTTCCTTGGTCAACTAAAAGGAGGATCAAATACAAGATTGGCTTATGATTTTTTTGTTCTTCATGATGGTGCAGGTACATCTACCCCCAATTGTAAAAAAGCGATCACCTCTGTTATAAAAAATTGGAAATCTAGGAGTGATGGTCTTGAAATATCCTCGCATTATTACATCTGTCATGATGGTACTACATATCAACTTCTTGATGAAGAAAAATATGGGATTCATGCGGGAAGATCTAATTGTCCTGCAGGATTATGTCCTATCAAAAATGTTAACAGAAGATCGGTTGGTATTGATTTCCAGAATTATCAAGGGAGTTCTAAGAAAGGTATGTATACAGATGCACAATATGCAGCTGCAAAATCACTTCTTAAAGATATTGGAAGTCGGAGAAATATTCCTGTAGATGATCAGCATGTACTAGCTCATTTTGAAGTAACGAAATCTGATCCTACCAAGAAACCTTCATTTTTTAAGAATGATCCTTATCCAGGATTTGACTGGTCAAAGATTGGAATGATTTATGACCATCATAATGTAAATGGACCATGGCAACCAGCAGTTGTTAAAGATGTGAACTTAGTATCTTAATAACTTAATTCTCATTCATTCTCTTTTCTCTTCACAGTTCTATTCTCTTCAATCAATTTCTCAACTAATTCAAGAACTTGGTGAGGATTATCAATATCTTTTAATTCAAACGCTTCTCCACTTGATGTTAAGAAAACCGTGCCAATGTTAAAAATACGTTGAATTCTACTTTGTTTTACATTTAAATCTGGAACGAAACCAAGTGGATGGAAATAGATGTTTTTCTTTTTTTGTTGAATGATTCCATGAGTAATTACTAACTTATGTGGAAGAATTTTATACCTCACCATAGCAAGCATGAATTCAGCGGATCCAATTGCTGTTAATGCGATTCCTCCCATGAAATAAAACATATATGGTTTTACTTGTAATCCTTTTAATGTTCCAATAACTAATAAACCTAATAAAAAAACTCCGCAACTGTATTCTGCGATGAATGCTTTTCTTGTTTTTCGCAGGTTAATTGGTTGTTCATCGGTTGGCTGTGCAATATTAACCATATCTCCTATGAAGTATCAAAGATTTATATATCTTATCCTTGTCTTATACTCACTCGCCGAAGAATACAAACCTTTTTAAGAAGATAAAAAAAGAAATGTACATATTAAAGAGGTGGCAATCAAATATGGTGATTAAAAAGTTATGGCGAAAAGTCCGAGGACAAAAAAAAGAATACTCAAATCGTTTTTTAAAATTCTATCATGAAAATAAAACTCGTTTAAACAAAGAACGACGAGGAAGTTATCATGTCAAACAAAAGAAAGGTATTTGTGTTCGTTGTAAACGAAAATCTCTCAAAAATATTGTGTTTTGTTCATATCATAGAAAGAAACAGCAGGAATACAATAAAAAAGCACGGAGTACCTAAATGGAAACACCTGTTGATCCTTACGATAAATTCAAAAAGAAAAAAAAGAAGAAGAAGAAAGATGATGAATCAGATGATCATCCAGCTCATGAGAAATACACAGAAATGGATTATAATGAACAAAAAAAATAATTATTGTAAGTCTTTAAGTTTTCCAAAACCAAATGCTTCTCCTTTATTGACAACAAATATGTTGAACTCTTCTATTTTCTTCAAAAAAGGGCTTAACATTCTTCCTTGAAGAATATCAGTTCCTTCTACTAAAGGATTAAAACTTGGAACAACAATTAACGTATGTTTCTTCCACTTTCCTTTGAGGAAACATTTATACTTCTCCACTTTACTTCCTTCTTTAATACTAATTGCAGGATGCTCATGGCCAATAATGATCACTTCTTTCTTTGTATCTACAAGTTGGTCTCCGTGGACTACCAAACCCTCCTTTAATTCTAATTCTGGAACGACTTTCACATTTCTTTTATCCGCAATAGGCTTAATGATTGGGTCATGGTTCCCTTGTACGATAATAACCTCTTCAACACGTTCTAACAAATAATCAAGGAATTGTAACACTTCTTTCCATTCATCTCTACTTATCCCTCCAAACTGATGTTTTAAATCTCCATTGATTAATACTTTCTTTGGCTTCGCCACTTCTAAGATTTGATCCATTTTCTCTAGAATTTGTTTCAACTGAAATCGTGGAACAAGAATGCCTTTTCTTTTCAATTCACCTTCATATCCAATATGCAAATCATTGATAATTAAGACCGAAGATTCTTCTAGAAAAAGAGATGTTCCAATGATCTGGATATTGGTGTGGATGTTCATATTGAGAAAAAATCCGCTAACTTTATAAATAACTTATGTTTGAGAATGATTATGCCCCTGTGGCTTAGACTTAGGTAAAACTAAGGAGCAATGGTTATAGCATGCGGCTGTTATCCTTTATGGGAAGATACCGCAGGATCATCGGTTCAAATCCGATCAGGGGCGCTCACGAGGGGATTTATTCCCCTCACTTTTAATAATTCTAAACGGTCGTTTATATTTGTTCCTTTTGGTAAATATCCATATTCTTTCCAAACACGGTATCTTGTAATTGAATTATAGCTTGAATATCCTACTTCTTCAATCCATTTTGAAAGATTTTTTTTACCATTTATCTCAATTTGATGACTAACAAAGGGTTTATCTATTCTAATTCTATTATATGTAGCAGAAAAAATATTAAAATCCATTTCAATTAATAATTCTTTAAGAGAATCATGAAGCGTTTTACTATTTGTTGCATGACTGATTACTGGATATTTTCCTCCCTTCTTGAAGACAAGACTAAAATCGGTGTCTGCAATCCCTCTAAGGAAAGCTCGTTTTATCTTCATATTTGAATTAAGTATGGGTTTTGGAATTCTTATGTTTGTTTTAGGGCTAAAAGAAATGTCACAAGAGTTATGGAGGAATGTTAATATTGCTTTAGATCTAATTTCAATTTTTACAATATTTTTTGTAGATTTTGTTATATTAACTTTTTTATTGAATAAATTATTAATAAGTGGTTTTATGAATTCAATATACCATTGGTATTCATTAATTTGATGTCCTCCATATAAAAGATGATAATCCCATTTGTTTTTTCTAATTTTAAGCTTCATGTATCCATCACCCACATGAAACCCTAAAAAATACGCTAATTCTTCTGTAAGAAATTCGGGAACTTTAATCCCAAGACGTTTGTCGTTGTTGCTATATTCTACTTTTGATAAATCTAATTTTTTCATTTTCACCAGAAATCAAATGAGAAAATTTATTTATAAATTCTATCTGAACTTGTCTAGTGGTCGTGTGCTTCTTATTTCTTCTTAAATATTTTGTCTTGTGGTAAACCAATAGAATAAACTTTCTTAGCAATCTTTTCCATTAACTTCACATCAGAACATTCTTTAAACATCAATTCTCCATATCCATGTACAATCACTTCAACTTCTTGTTCCTTAATCACTAAAAGAATCTTTGTATCTAAGACCACATTAAACTTTTTAGAAATTGCAGCAAGATCTAACTTCACTCTTTGCGGAAGTTTTGCAGAATATGCTGCTTTCGTCTTACATTTTTCTAATGTGAATTTCATTATGTAGTAAAAGGACCTATACTTTAAAAAACCTAACTTTTATATACTCTAAAAAAATAATCCTTATTAAAAGAGGTTAAATTATGGCTAAACGAAAATCATCTAAACGAAAATCAAGTTCAAAAAAATCAGTAGAGTTACATAGAATTGCACATTATGCATTCTTTGCAGGACTTTTAATTGCAATCATTGCAGGTTTATTTCAAAATTTTATCAGTGCTGAA
>JABIJM010000014.1 GCA_018655525.1 Candidatus Woesearchaeota archaeon
AAGCGATTCAAGCTTAGCACAGCAATTACAAGCACAACTACAAGCACAATTAGCATCTGGTAAGAATGCAATTACTGGCGCTACTGTTCAAGGAGGTTTCCGTGAATCAAGTAGTTACACAGCATTACTAGGAGTTTTAATAGTGTTAGTATTCATTGCATTAATATTAGCAATGGCTGTAATGGTGTTAAAGAAACGTTAAGTTTTTGTTTTTTTATTTTTTTTATTTTGTTTTTATGATTTTTAATTTAATAAAAAATGATAGAATTAGATATATTAGATGAAGGTAAAAAAGAATGTATTGATTTCTTTGTAAAAAACTGTTTAGAAGGTGATCATGAGATATTACTCTCCTATATTAACATATTAAACACAAAAAGATTTGCTGAAAAATTAATGCCTTTTAGAGAAAAATATGGACCAAGAGGAGACCAAATGATTCATGAAATTGATTGTCTTAGAGATGAATTAGAGTTATCATACAAAACTGTCAAATCAGAAATTCAACAAAGACTATATGATTAATTTCTTTCTTAATATTTCCATTTTATTCCAAGAATTCTGAAGTTTGCTGTTGAGTAAGTTCATTAATGCTTCTTGATTACCTGCGTATACTAACTTGCCTTCTTCATAGAATGGCATATCTACTTTATCTGATCCTTGAATTTCAAGAATGATTTTTTTGTTGATTGAAAGAATAGATGATTTTTTGAAGATGTTTCTTGCTGTTTGTAATAAGGTATTTGCGGAGTCTATATCTTTGCATGCAATGTGAATGATGAATGGCTCCATACGAAGCCAGAGGGTTCCTTGAGGTTGGATGTTGAAAAAGTCTTGTGTGATTAATTCATGGGAGACTTTCATCCATTCAGTATTGCATTTCTTTCCATCACCTTGCCAGAAGTAAATTCTTCCTGAACATGAGGACGTGGTGTAATAGTTTTCTAAAGAATTGATAATTTCTATGATTGAAATTGCATGTGTGTCTATGGATCCTTTTTTACTTTTATCTATTTTTGAGAGTGCGATGTTTTTTTGGTTGACAAAGATCATGTTAGATTTTATGACCAAAGCTTTTTAAAGATTATGATGAAAATAAGATATATGAGAAATATCAAGAAAGTGTTGATAGATTTGAACAATAACAAAAAATATTTTATCAAAGACCTAGATGATAGTTTTCATACAGTGAATGGTGTCATTTCTAAAGAAGATTTACAAAAAAATGAAACGTTAGTAAAATCTGACAAAGGTAAGAAATTCGTCGTATTAGAGCCTTCTTTTGTGGACTTGTGGGAAAATTTAAAGCGTGGCCCACAGATTATGCAGCAAAAAGATGTTGGCCTCGTATTGGCTAAAACAGGCGTTAATAGAAATTCTAGAGTTGTTGATGCTGGTGGTGGAAGTGGAAGTATGTGCCTTTCATTTGCAAACGTATGTAAGGATGTATATGTGTATGAAATAAATCCAGAACATTATGATGTGATTCAGAAAAATGTGCAGGCATTTGGTGTTGATAATTTACATTTGAAACAGGAAAATGTATACAATGGTATTATAGAAAAAGATATAGATGTGATAAATTTTGATTTGCCTGAGCCATGGCAAGCTATAGGTACAGCTGAAGAGGCGTTAAAGGATGGTGGGTTCTTAGTAGTATATTTACCAAACCTTACGCAGGTTCAGAAATTTATTGAGTCTTGTAAAGGTACAAGGTTTCGTGTATTAGAAACACTTGAATTACTTGAACGGAAATGGAAGATTCAAGATAGAATTATGCGTCCTGAATTTGAGATGTTGGGTCACACTGGATTTTTGACGTTTTGTAGGAAATTTTAAAGCAAGGGTTTATAAAGATACAAGGGAATGTATATACTATAAAGGCTTTTACGAGTTCTTTTCAATTTAATTATGGCTAAATTCAATAAAGTAAAATTTTGTTACGGATGCAAGGACAGGTTTATTATTAGACCAGGTGAACCTAATAGAGGTTACTGTACAAAATGTCAAAAGAAAGTCGATAAAGCTAGGAAAGAAGAAGAAGAAAAAGAAAGAAACGAAGCTGCTAAAAAATAAAAATTAAACAAGCATTTCTCCAACACTTAAGACATTAGCTTTTTTACAATATCCTTTTATTTCTCTTGCCAAGCAAGCAGGATTTCCTTTTGATTCTGCATAATCTCTTGTTCTTTGCCAAATTTCTTCTAAAGAAGTATCAGTTATACTTCCAAGATCTGTATCAACCATTGCTGGACAAGCATGAGTTTTACCATCAGTGTCTATGGTTACACCATTGTTTAACATAATACATTGTCCATACTTTGTTGGAGCACTGAGACCAGCCATGAAAGTATCAGTGTATTGGTTTGCAGTTTTGATAAGTTCTTTCATATCATTCTGCGTTCCAACATAAGAGTCCCATACACTTTTTGCTCCACCTTTGTTAATAGGGTAATTACAAATGAAAAATGCATCCTCTCCACAGTATTCTTTTATTTGTGGTATCTCTAATTTATTCTGTTGACTAATGATTGTTATTAATCCCCATCTTGTTTCTCTTAATCCATCCTTTCTCATTTTATTTCCTGCTTTGTATACATCTCTAACTGTTTGAAGATTTTTCATGACTTGATCAAAATCTTTATAACCCGTTAAACTTTGATAAGTTGAAGGATCTAACGAATCTAAACTTGTTATTAATGTTACATCAAGATCATACAACTCCTTTACAAGCGATTCATCAAGAAGACTAGCATTTGAATATAAAATTGATTTTAGCCCAACAGAATTTGCATGACCCAGCAGATTCATTGTTAACCTTTTGTTTGTTAATGGCTCGCCTTCTCCAGCGATACAAAGTACATCTGCTCCCAAATCGCTTGCTTGCGTAATTACTCTTTTTCTTGTTTCTATAGTTATACTATCAAACGATTTGTTATCATCTCTATAACACTTAGGACAAGCAAAGTTACAAGCAAATGGAATATTCATTACTAAATAGGATAAGCTACCATCATCTGTAGCCCCGTCTATTTCTAATTGATTAGGATTACCAACCAATAATTTATTTGTTTTTCTCATGTTAATCATCTCCTTTAAGTTTTATTACTTTAAAGGAGTCAACAAAGAATATATATTATTGATTCGTATGAAATCACACTAATATGGACAAAACAATATTAACCCAGATTGGATTAACAGATTATGAAGCAGAAGTTTATCTCTCACTTCTTACAAATGGACAAATGTCAGCATACGAATTAGCTGAAAAAGCAGGGTTATACAGACAAGTTACTTATGATTCCCTTAAGCGACTTGCAGAAAAAGGCTTTGTAAGTTCCGTTAAGGAAGGAAAATCAAAGTTATTTAAAGCAATTGATCCTAAATTAATCTTAGAATTCCTAAACGAAAGAACTGAGAGCTATAAAGATATTCTTCCTCAGTTAACTAAATTAAATGAACAAGCAAAGCAACCTCTTTCGGTAGAAACCTACAAGGGAAAAAATGTAATTCGTATTGCTCTTAGAGATATTATTAATACATTAAAAGAAAAGGGAGGTATAGTTCTTTGTACTGCTATTGAAGAGTCTGTTCCTTTTACAAAAAACAAAACTATTGTTGAACAATATGAAAGAGATTTAATTCATTTCAAAATAAAAGAAAGAGTAATTATTAAACAAGGGGATAAAGGTCTTTTCCATAAAGGAACTTCAAAATATAGAAAAATTCCAAAAAAATATTTCAATCCAAATCCAGTACAAATTTATGGGGATAATGTTCAGACAATTGTGTGGGGAAATCCTGACTATTTAATTATTATTAGAAATAAAAATGTTGCAGATTCTTATAGAAAACAATTTGAATTATTATGGGATCAAGCTTCTAAAGAATAAAAATATATAAAAACAAGTTCAGTTTCTTTTCTGATATGACAATTAAAATAAAAAAGTTACACCAAGATGCAGTTGTTCCAAAATATCCAAAGGAACATGATGCAGGCATGGATTTCTATGCTTCTGAATCTTTGGTATTACAACCAGGTGAACGTAGATTAGTTCCTACAGGTATTTCAATGGCGATTCCTCAAGGATTTGTTGGTTTAATTTGGGATAAATCTGGGATTGCAACAAAACATGGTTTGAAGACCATGGCTGGTGTGATTGATGCTGGTTACAGAGGCGAAATTAGGATTCTGGTCCATAACCTAAGTAACGAGGAATATGTTGTTGAGAAAGGGAATAAAGTTGCACAGATGTTAATTCAGTCTGTTGAACAGCGAGAAGTTATGGAAGTTTCTGAGTTAGATGAAACAGATCGTGGAGAAGGTGGATTTGGCAGTACTGGTATTAATTAATTTCAAGTTTTTGCGTATCTTTGAAACATTTAGGAGCAACCATCCCTTTGGCTCTTGCTTCAAAAATAGGACCCATTTTTTGTATTAATTCATAATATTCTTTCTGGTCTTTTACTCTTACTTTAATTAAATAATCATAATCACCACTTATGAAGAAAATTTCTTGAACTTGTGGGAATTTAGCAAGTTTCTTCGCAACTCTTTCTAAATCAAAATGTTCTCCAAGTTTTGCTTGACCAAACATAAACGCAGTGAAACTTTTATCCAATTTTTCTGGATCAAGAATAGCAGAAAACCCTTTTATTAATCCTAATTTCTGCAGTTTATTTATTTTTGCCTGTACAGTAGAAGTGGGTAAATTTAACTTATGAGCTATCTTCGTAATCCTAGGTACACATAAATCTTCCTTTTGTAAAAGATTTAATATTTTCTTGTCGGTGGGTTTTAAATTATATGCCATTTTGATTAATTAAGGGATAATATACGAAAAAGAAAGCATTATTTATAAGATTTACGTAAATTCCGACAATAATTTATTGAAAAATACAAGATTATCCAAGATATGCAAACAATAGGAATAGTTGGAGGTCTTGGAACAGAAACTAGTTGTAGCTTTTGCTTTAATGTAAATAGTAAAATAAAAAATAGTCATCAAGTCCAACCTCACCTTATAATGGACAATATACCCATGCCAGATGATATGTTCCATAAGATAGCAAATGGAGAACCCCAAGAATTTATTCTCAATCTATTAAAAGATTCAGTGTTAAGGTTAAACAAAGTTGATAGTGATTTAATTGTGATCCCATGCAACACAGTTCATGTTTTCATTGAAGAACTTAGAAATGTTTCTAAAACACCAATATTAAGTATAATAGAAGAAACAGCAAAAAAATGTGTGGAGAGCTCATTTAAGAGAGTAGGAATCCTTGGTTCAACTACAACAACAAAATCAGAATTGTATCAAAAAGAATTACGTAAACAATCCATTAATACGATTTGTCTTAATGAAGGAAATCAAAAAATTGTAACACACATAATCATAAAAATCATTGGACTTAAGAGCAATAATAAAGACAAAGAAAAATTGCTTCAAATCATCCAAGATATGAAAAATCAAGGAGCAGAAGCAGTAATACTTGGTTGTACGGATTTATTTTTGTTAGTTAAAGATGAAGAAAGTGTCCTTCCAATAATTGATTCAACAAGCGTTTTGGAAGAAGCAGTAATAAATAAACTAACAAATTAATTAATCGTATAAGGATTATGGTTTTTCATAAACTCTACAGCAAATTCTAACTTTTCATCACTATGTGAATAAATGGTATAAAGTTTCTCGCCTTTCCTTACACGGTCACCAACTTTTTTTTCCATATAAATTCCTGCACCTTTATCTTTAGGTGCCCCAGCGATACGTGCGGTTCTTGCAATGTATTTATTTTGAATTGCTTTCACTTTGCCTGTTTTTCCTGCACGTACAATACGACGATATTTTCCAAGAAATGGTTTTTTGACTTTTCCTTGTGCTTTAATGATGTTTTTCATCATTTTCAAAGCTTCGCCATTTTCAAGAAGGTGTTTCGCAATTTTTCGTCCTTTTCGTAAACTACATCGGTCACACATTCCTAGTAAAACTCCCGCTAAATCAAGTGCTTTTTCTTTGAGATCTTCAGGTGCTAATGGATCATTGCGAAGAACAGCCATCACATCTTCTGATTCAAGTAAAGGGCCAATTCCATTTCCAATTGGTTGCGTTCCATCTGTAATTACCACCTTTACATCCATTTTAAGAGCTCTTCCAAGCGTTTGAAATTTTTTCTTTAGTCGTTTTGCTTCTTTTTTATTACGGACTTTTACTTCTGGTCCCATTGGGATATCAATAAGAACATGATTTGCGGAAACGGAAAATTTCTTTGCCATCACAGATGCGAGTAATTGTCCTTCTGCATCAATAGAAAGTGGTGCTTCTACTTCAATAATTTTATCATCTGCTGGTGCAAGATTCATAGACCCACCATGAACGATGCAAGCTCCAATATTTTTTACAATTTTTTTGATCTTTTTTTCTGGAAGTTCAACTTTTGCAAGACATTCCATGGTATCTGCTGTTCCTGCAGGTGATGTGATTGCACGAGAACTTGTTTTTGGAATGATGAAGCCAGCAGCTGCAATGATTGGAATAACGATCATTGTCGTTCTATTTCCCGGAACACCACCAATGCAATGTTTGTCAAGAGTGATTCCTTTAAACTTTAATTTTGATCCTGTGTTAACCATTGCTTTCGTCATATTCACAACTTCATCAAATGACCAACCATGAGTAAAGCCAGCAGAAACAAAATACGTTTTTTCTATTGACGTCAAACGATCATTTGTGATATCATCAATAATGTGGTACATTTCCTTATAATTAAGATGTTTTCCATATAATTTTTCACGGATATGTTTCACAGATTTTGGTTTTCCGTTAATTTTTAAAGAAACAGGATTGTTATTTTTGAGACGAAGTTTTTCAAGCACTTTTTCATACAATCCCAATTTACCTCGAGGAACTGCTTTATCACTTTTTGAAATATCTAGAATACAGGTTGTTTTTCGTTTACCTGCAGTAAGTTGAATACGATCACCTGAATGAAGATCCAACTTTTGAGCATCTTTGAAGTTAAGGATAGCAATAAGAATACCACCACTAGCAATGTCCATGTCTTTAACTCGAAATTTCATATTTTACATCTGAAAAGAGTGAAAGGCCCAGCAAACTTGTTTGCTCGTGTCTTTAACTTTGAATTTCATCAAGTACCTCTTTTATAAGTAAAATGTTTTTTTTTGGGTTTATATACGTTTGGGTTGAGAATTAGCACAACCTTTTTAAATAAGAAGCAATCATTGAGTAAAAGATCATGGGCCTATGGTCTAGTGGCTATGACAGTGCCCTTACAAGATAACGAGAACCAAAAGGTTCTGTACCTTTCTCGTTACACTTTGAAAGGCATTGATCCCCGGTTCGAGTCCGGGTGGGCCCACCATTTTTTTCTAATGAGGAATACTTTTAAAAACCCTTAATTATTCTCCACTATACATGAACGAAGAAATCTTTGATATGCTTCTTAATGAACAAGAGATCAGTTGGCGTACAATCCTTATGGATCTTGTACAGACCGAAGGTATGGATCCATGGCATATTGACATCACTGCACTTACACAGAAGTATATTCAAGTTGTTAAAGAGATGCAAACTCATGATTTGAAAGTTTCTGGAAAAATTGTTCTTGCTGCTGCAATATTATTAAAAGTTAAATCTACACATCTTATTGAAAACGATATCTCTCGTTTAGATGCATTAATGAATGAAACTGATGAAGATATGGAAGATGATATCTTTGAAGAAGTGTTTGAAGATGGTCAAAGAATTACACGTGTGAAAGAACAATTTACATTAATTCCGAGACATCCGCAACCACGAAATAGAAAGGTAAGTATCCATGATTTGGTAAATGCGTTACAGAGAGCAATGGCTACGAAGAAACGTGTGTTAGCAAAGTTACGACCAGATCAGTTCAAGATGCCTGAACGACAAATTGACATCATGGAAGCAATCAGAGATGTGTATCACAAGATTCATTATTATTCTAAGAAAGAAGGTGGGAAAAATATTTCGTTTTCTCGTTTGTTGCCTCCGAATGCAGAGAAGTTAGATAAAGTGTTTACATTCATGCCACTTCTCCATTTAGAGAATCAACATAAGTTGGTTATGGAACAAAAAGAAGCATTTGGTGAGATCCAAGTACAGCTTCCTTTGGGGAAGAAGGATCGTAAGAAGAAAGCTGCTTAAGAGATTAAGAGATTATTTCTTTATTTATATGTTATAAAATTTATTTATCAAGCATTCCTTCCACAACCTTTTTAAACACGTCCCTTACATAGCAAATAAGAGGCATTCTTGAGAAAAATACGTATGAAATCAACGAAAAATATCACAGTACCGGAAAAGATGGTTGATCAAGTTATTGGTCAAGATGAAGCTGTAAGAATCATCAAAAAAGCTGCACAACAGAGAAGGCACGTTCTATTGATTGGTGAGCCAGGTACCGGGAAATCTATGCTTGGTGTTGCTCTTGCGGAGCTATTACCAAATTCTGAATTAAAGGATGTTTTGGCAATGCCAAATCCGAATGATGAGAATAATCCTTTAGTAAAAGAATTAGCAGCAGGAACTGGAAGAGAGGAAGTGAAGAAGTATCAAGTTTCTGGGAAACAGATGTTGAAAAATAATAATTTTATTTTATTCATTGTTGCAATTATTACATTGATTGCACCATGGTGGATAAGACATCAATATAAATCAGATTTAATGTTTACAGCATTTTTCTTGGGAGGAATGATTTTCCTTGCAATCTTTGTAATGATTATGAGCATGGGTCCTAAAATGTTTAAACAAGGTCAAGTTATTGCACCGAAAGTTATTGTAGATAATTATGGAAAGAAAGTTGCTCCATTCTTTGATGCAACAGGTGCACATGCAGGTGCATTGTTAGGAGATGTACTTCACGATCCATTTCAATCAGGTGGGTTAGGAACACCAGCAAACCAGAGAGTTATTGGTGGAATGATCCATAAAGCACATTTGGGAGTTTTATTTATTGATGAAATTGCAACATTACATCCTAGAACACAACAGGAATTATTATCTGCTTTGCAAGAACGAAGATTTCCAATCACAGGTCAATCAGAAAGATCTGCTGGTGCTATGGTAAGAACAGAAGCTGTACCATGTGACTTTGTATTAGTTGCAGCTGGAAATTTTGATACGGTAAAAAATATGCATCCTGCATTACGTTCAAGAATTCGTGGATATGGATATGAGATTTATATGAATGAAACAATGAAAGACACAAAAGAAAATCGTCTGAAAGTTGCGAAATTCGTTGCACAAGAAGTGAAGAAAGAAAAAGATAAAATACCTCATTTTGATGTTACAGGGATTAAAGCTATAATTCAAGAATCTAGAAGGCGTGCAAATAGGAAAGGACATTTAACTTTACATTTACGTGGTCTTGGTGGCTTAGTAAGAGCTGCAGGAGATTTAGCAAAAGAAGAAAAAGCAAAATTTGTAACAGCACAACATGTCAAAGATGCACGTACTCTTGCACGTCCATTAGAACAGCAAATTGCTGATAAATATATTGAACGTAAGAAAGAATACGAAGTTATCATGTTGGAAGGTCACCGCGTAGGACGTGTTAATGGTTTAGCTGTCATTGGTGGTGGATCTGCACATTCTGGAATCATTCTTCCAATTGAATCAGCTGTTACACCAGGCGGTAGGAAATCTGAAATTATTGCAACTGGTAAATTAGGAGAAATTGCAAAGGAAGCAATTAAGAATGTTTCTGCAACCATCTTAAAGTACTTTGGTGAAGATATTAAAGAAACAAAGGACATCTTTATTCAGTTCTTACAAACACATGAGGGAGTTGAAGGAGATTCAGCTTCTATCGCAGTTGCAACAGCTGTCATTTCTGCATTGAAAGATGTGCCTGTACGGCAAGATGTGGCAATGACTGGGTCTTTATCAGTGAGAGGAGATGTTTTACCTGTAGGCGGCGTTTCATCTAAAGTAGAGGCAGCAATTGCAACAGGGATCAAAACAATTATTGTACCGAAGAGCAATTTACAAGATATTATTGTTGAAAAAAGTCAATTAGCGAAAGTGAAGATTATTCCTGTTGAGAGAATTGAAGAAGTATTGGAACATGCTCTATATTGGAATGGTAAGAAGAAGCTGAAAGATAAGATTGTGAATGGGAAATAGAGTTATTTTAACGATATATTTATAAACCACCCACTCACATTATAGGTAAAATGGCAAGAAGTCAAGCAAAATCACAAAGAAAAGCATCTGGTGGACGTTACAGATCAGCACGAACAAAGAAGCATCACGAATTAGCTGGCTTTGCTGCACAAACAAAACTAGATGACGAGAAGCGAACTAAGCAGAAGCGAACCATCGGTGGAAATTCTAAACGTGTTTTACTTCAAGGTAAAGATATCAATGTTGCAGATAAGAAGGGAAAAACACAAACTACAGAGATTGTGAATGTAATTGAGAATCCTTCAAATCCACATTTAGTTAGACGAAACATTCTTACAAAAGGCGCTGTTGTTGAAACAAAGCTTGGAAAAGCAAGAGTTACTTCACGGCCAGGTCAAGAAGGAACACTTAACGGTGTTTTAATTTAAGTTTTTTAGTATTTTATTCTAAACCTAGAAACATAGAAGGATCGCCGAATTGTGCTAGCATTTCTTGTGCAAAATTAATACCAGCAATAACTAAGATTGTATATACTACAATACTTGTGATTCCAAAAAGAATTGCGAGGATTGCCATCCATTTGCCTTTCATATTTTCTCTATTAGTTTGCATTAAACCACCAATTGCAAAAATGATTCCTAATGTGCTGAAAATAAAAGGTACAATGAATCCAAATAGGCTTAGAAGTAATGATACAACAGCCCATTCTGAATGGAAGTTTTGTTCTTTTTTTACAACTGGTTTTACAGCTGTTCGTTCAACTTCAATTTCAGGTTGTTTTTCTGCGATTGCATCTGGCATATTTTGAATAAAGAAGACAGAATATTTAAGTGTTTTGTCTAGTGAAAGAAGCGTTTAAAGTATTAAATTTAAGAATTTCAACTAACGATATATAAAGCACTCCCCACACTGGACAAGTACGGATAGACTATATAAACCACCAAGGACAGTGATAATATATCAAAAAGGAGGTTGGTGAGAAAATAAAAATTATTTTCTGAACGATCTTTTTTGATCAAAAAGAGGTGATATATATGGTAGATTTAACAACGAGAACTATACGAAATTTGTTTGAGAAACAGGTACGAGATTTGACCGAACGCACATTAATTACGAAGGAAGATTCATTTGATTATCAAATGAGTGGAGCGTGGTTCTGATGAATATAAAACAACGAATATCAATGCTTCTTGAAAAGTATGATCAACCAATAGAATTCACACAAACCTTTTTGGATGATTTTCCTGCCATTGGCAGCATATAATATTTAGTTGCCTTCAATATGAGCAGGGCACGGCGCTTTAGGATTTTGTAAACAAAATGCGCCTCCTTTGGCACTGCTCATCCAGTCAAATAAATATTAATCATATTTACAGCCCTTTAGGAAAACCTTGACACCTCTGTGGGGACGGAAAGTAATATAAACCGTCCCCATTATTTTCTTTTTATGGAAGTTTTAACAGAAACTGAATTACGTATGCGTTTTGATGAGATTGTAGACAAAATCAAAAACGGTGCTGTATTCATTCATCCAACAGATACAATTTATGGGTTAGGATGTAATGCACTAGATGAAAAAGCTGTTGAAAAAATTAGAGATATTAAAAAAAGACCAGAAGCTCCGCTTTCCGTGTGGGTTCATTCCAAAGAATGGATTATTGAAAATTGTGGGAATCATAAATGGTTAGATGAATTACCTGGTCCTTATACATTAATCATGCCTTTGACAAATAAAAAAAGTGTTACACCTTCTGTTGTAAAAGGAAAAGAAACGTTAGGTGTACGGTTACCAAATCATTGGTTCTCTAAAGTTGTAGCAAAGTTAGGATTTCCTATTGTTACAACTTCTGCAAATAAAACAGGAGAACCGTTTATGACAAAACTTGAAAATCTAGATCCAAATGTTGAAAAAGAAGTAAGTTTTATGATTTATGAGGGTGAGAAAGAAGCACGTCCTTCTAAATTAGTAAACGTTGAAAAAGAAGAAGTAAAAGAACGTTAATATTCTTGTTTGATACCATCTATATAAAATACTGGTCTCTTGAAAACTTGATCTCCGTGATAAATTGTTTTAATCGCACCACCAAACCAAGAATTACTTCCAATTGCAATGTGACCTGTTCCATGAACTTTTTCATCAAGGATCATAGAACCAATTAAAACTGCACCGGGATTTATACCAACACCTATTTCTGCGATGTGTCTAACACGATCTGGATATTTTGCACGTGCTTCAAACTTTTGAAAAGTTTCTTCTAAAAGATGTGCTTGCGATCCTTCTAAATTTACAATCCTTCCTTCCTTTACATGAATTGTAATGGGAGAATCTAATAGAACAGTTCCGTTATCTGTTTTCATACTTCCGTCAATCACAAATTTTCCTTTGACGCCATGATATCCTTGTGGAGGCATATAAACTTCACCAGCAGGCATATTTCCTCCTTGACCTGGTTGATGATATTCTCCAATGTTTGCAATTGCTTCCATTCCTTCTACATCAAAAGTAATATCAGTTCCTGCTTCGGTTTTTACACGAATGGTTTTTGCTTTATCCCATTGTTTTTTAATTTGCATACCTTTCTTTTTCATTCTGCTATAGTTCACAGACATTGCTTCCATAAATTGCTGATAGTATGCTGTTTTAACATCACCAAGTCCTGTTGCAGATAGAAATCTATGTTCTTGATCTTTACAAAAACTTCGGAAGGATTTTTGTTGACCAAATCTTCCTAATTTGTTTGATAGCGCAAGAATGATAATATTGTTTTTTTCAAGGCGTTCAATTGCTTCAACAATATGGTCATCTGCAAACATAAATCCTTTTTTAACATCTTGAAACAATAAATTTACGTTCATTTTTTTGGATTTTGCAGCAATATAATACCCGTATGCTAACATTGGAGCCAATGTATTTTCATCTTTTCCATAATCACTAATAATAAGGATATCTTCTCCTTTAGCTTTAAGTGAATTTTTGAGAATTTTATAAAACTGAGAGGTATTCTTCTCTACTTTGTCCGTCAGAAGTTTAGGTAGACCGTACATAGATAGAGAATGAGCTTTAAGTTTTAAAAGGATTGCTATTGTGGAGAGGAGGTATTTATCCAATTTTAAGAAGAAAGATTTATAAGTGAAATATGGAGGTTATAAGATATGTTTAATCAATTAAAGAAATTGCCATACAAAGAACGTCTTGCACGAAGTTGGGATGTTACAAAGAAAACATTTGCTGTAATTAAAGCGGATAAAGAGATTTTAGCATTTCCAATATTAAGCGTTCTTTTCACAATAGGACTGTTCTTATTATTATTTTTACCATTTATTATTACATTATTAGTTCAAAGTATAATCCCACCTTTTACAGTGATGGCTTTGTTTGGATTATTATTTGTTTTTATTCAAGTTTTTATTGGTGTTTTTTCACATGGAGCAATTGTTCATATTGCAAAAACGAGATTTGAAGGTGGCGATGCTACATTCATGGAAGGAGTTAAAGCAGCGTGGAATAGAAAAGGACAATTGATTAAATGGGCATTACTTACAGGAACCGTAGGATTAATTATTAGTATGGCACAGAATAAAGCTAGAGATAAAAGAGGAATTGCGGGAGCAGTTGCAAATGCAATTCTTGGTTTAGCTGCACTTGCATGGAAAATTGTAAGTTTATTTGTTGTTCCATCTATCATAATTAAAGGTACTGGCCCAATTGATAGTTTAAAGAAATCTTATGAAACTATCAAAAAAACATGGGGAGAAAGTTTAGTAAAATATCTTGGATTAAATGTTGTTGGAAGTTTAATTGGCGTAATTGGTTTTATCGTATTAGTATTACCTGCAATTTTGTTCTTAATTGATGGCCTGTTCACACTTGCGATTGTATTTGTATTGTTGTGGATATTATTCCTTACATTAACAAAAGTAATCTTAAGTGCTGCTGATACAGTTTTTGATACAGCTTTGTTCATGTATGCAGATACAGGAAAAGTTCCTGAAGCATATACGAAAGAAGATTTAGATCATGCATTTAGAGTTGAGAAAAAGTAATTTAATTCTTTTTTATGCTAAAAAATATTTCATATTTTTGGCATCCCAAAAACCTAACTGTTTTTGCGGATCTTCGCAACATAGAAACCTTCTGTATCATTATCTTGAGGCCAGATTCTTATGGTTTTTGCAACATCTTTATGATACTTCACTCCAAGGAATTCCATGATTGGTTTGGATGTTTTTAAACCAGGTAATTTTACTTGGACTATTTCTGCGTTCTCAAATTCATTTAGTAAATGATTGACAACTCCTTCATTTTCTTCTGGCTCTACGGAACATGTTGAATAAACCATCTCACCACCTACTTTGAGATTATTGAAAGCATTGACTGCAAGTTTCTTTTGTGCTTTTGCAAGTTTTGTAATCATATTGGGATTCCAAATGTTGATTGTTTTCAAGGATTTTCTAATTGTACCAGTTCCTGAACATGGAACGTCTGCAAGAATTTTATCAAATTCAAATCCATGGAATCGGTTTCCATCCATTAAGGTAACCATAATATTTGTAAATCCAGATCTTTGAAGATTAATTCCAAGAGATTGTAATCGTTGACCTTTGTAATCGTTTGCAACCACAAGACCTTCGTTTTCCATCATGGCTGCCATTTGTGTGGTTTTACTTCCAGGTGCTGCACACATGTCTAATACGATGTCTCCTGGCTGAGGATTAAGAATTAATGGAGGAATCATGGATGCTGCTTCTTGTACATAGATTTTTCCAGTTTTATGTTCTAATAAGTTTCCAACATCTCTTCTATCAGGATGATCTATCCAGAATCCATTTTTGTTCCATGGAACTGGTGTCAAGTTCCATCCTTTTGCTTCAATTGATGCTTTGGTTTCTTTGACCGTGCTAAGAACTGTATTGATTCTAATACATCTTCTAAGAAAAGCTAAGGAGTAGCATTTGAATGCTTCCCAATCTGTTAGTTTTTCGTAACGTTCTTGAAACTTTGGTTTAAATGAGATGGTTTCTGCGTTTGTGATTGGTTCTAGTATTGACATAGAAGTACAAATAGAGGTTGTAGTTAAAAGGTTTTTGGGAAATAAGACCAAATCGG
>JABIJM010000015.1 GCA_018655525.1 Candidatus Woesearchaeota archaeon
CTACTTTACTTCCAACAGTTGCTTTAATTACTAATGTTTGAAGACCATCTTTTGTTGGCGTCCAGGTAAATGCTGATTCAGCGTTTTTACTACTTGTTTTTCCAGGAACAAATTCTTTGGTAATAAGAACTAATTTTCCGTCTTGCTTCCAGAACGCTTCTAACTTCGGTTGTGCTTCTGCAAGTGCGGTGAAATACATTTTAATTTCTGTTCCTTGCTCAGCAGGGAAAATGTTCAAAGAAACTTTTTTCTTTGTACTATCAAGTGCAAAAATTTGTGCTGCTTTTGGTTCCACAAAATTCCCATTGGTAACCATGATACGTGCATTCGCAACGCTAAAGGTTACATCTGCTTCTGCATCTCCATCAAGATATATAGGAGTAGTACTCAACAATTGTTCATCAAGTAATCCTTGTGCAACAACAGTTCCATCACTTGCAATGTGATAATTTAATAATCCATTCTTTGCAAGTTTTGTTTGAACATCATATTGGAAAGGATCAGAAAAATTAGATGTGGTTACAATGAAAGCCCATTTTTGAACTTTATCAAATGCGATTTCTTCAGAACCTAGTAAATCTAGTTCTATTGGAGGAGAAGGTGTTTCAATAACTTTTCCTACCGGACTAATACTATAGAAGTGTGTAAACCCAATAAATACTGCAAGCAACAATATGATAGATATCGCAATAGGTAAAATATGATGATGGTTCCTATTAGGAGTATCTGGCGTCACATGCCTTGTACTTTTCTTGTGGGTTTTTCGTTTCATTTTGTAATTCTAATTTCTGAAGTTGTTGTATTTAACACTTCAATTGTTCCAAGAGTTAAATCTGGGAATAAGATTTTTGTAGACTTCCCTTCAGGAATCAACATTTTAAGGAAAGATTTGGCAGGTGTAAAAAGACTTCCTACAACAAAAAGATTCTTGTTTACAGTTGAATGTGTCATGACATATAATGGACCACCTACAGTTGTAACAAAAGATAATGTTTTTCCATGTGAAGTTGAATTTAACCCCGTTGAGGTTAATAATTTATGAGTTAGAGGAGTTAACTCTAAAGACGCTTCAGTAGTTTTTAGGTCCAAAACTTGTGTTGCAAACAAAAGATGTTCATGAAATGCAAATGTTCCATTTTCTGTCTCATCATCTGCTACTTTAATATTCTTTATAGGGAATGTATCCCCTTCAGGAATTGAACGTAATGAATAACTTGCAAGTTTCTTATCCCCAACTAAATCAAAGTATTCTCCTTGCCATAAGATTGCTTTTGACTTTGCATCTTTCGCTTTTGCTAAAATATCGCCCCAATCATCTATTGTTTTTTTCTGACCTTCTTTTATTTCAACAATTGGTTGAACAGAAATCTCTTTCAAGCCTTTTGCATTTTTTCCTTTAAACCAGAATAAATGACCATCAATAGGTTCAACCTGATCCTTCTTTAAAACTTTAAAGGTATCTTCATTATTTCCTTCAATAATACGTGCTTGCGTATCTAAGGTTGATGTAAACCCAGAATCTTTTAATTGATAGGTAACTTTATTTACTTTAACAGGTGTTTCTTTTGTTAGGAATGTGGAATAATCATCTGCATTGAATTCTTGTGTTGTTAATTCCACTGCTGTTTGTTTATAAAATTCTAATTTATTATCATCAACCTTTTTCTCAAAGACAACACCGCCTTCAGGCACAATAAATGTCACTTTTTTACTATTTGCTTCTTTTGGAACATATTTATTCTTCCCATCTAAGCTTGTTAAGATTAATTTCTGTAAGCTAAACAATGTTACTTGATCGGTAGGCTTCTCTGCATAACCTACACGATAATATCCCTTACCATATTGAACTACAAATTCATTCCCTCCCGTAAAAGTTTTAATGAATTCATTATTATAATCGTGAAATTTGTTTTTTGATAAATCAAAATGTTGGAATATTTGTAAAGATTTTATCGCTTTGTTTGTTTGTTTGTTAATAGTATCATAATAAAATAATGCGCTAACATCGCCCTTTTTAATTACCTTTGGAACGTTTTTTTCTAAAATGTATTTCTTATCTTCTTTCTCAACAACTATTTTGAAAAATTCTGCCTCTAAATTACTATCACCAGTTTTAGGATCCTCATTCACTTTCACAATTCCAAAATTTGGATTGTCAGTTATTTTCACACCATACTCTGAAGACATTTTTACTGACAGCTCTTCATTTAAATCTATCTCTTGACTTACAATTTGTGATTTTGTTAATGCTGAAAGTTTATAGAATCCTGCATTACCGGAGGTATCAAGTTGAACAGTGATTTTTCCTTCCGGAAGAATAAATTCAACTTTATTTGGGCTCCCCTTAGCATCATAGGTTTCTTCAGTAGAATCTTCATAAATCTTCATTTTTAAATTTTGAAGAGAAAATAAGTTTGATTTTGGATGTTCTAATAAATAGATTTGATTTTCAAATTGTAATGCTATTCTTCTTCCTTTTACCATTGCATCAACAAATTCATTTGCTTCATAATCTAATTCCTTTGGAGATAAATCTTTACGTAAGAATACAGACCCAATTTTTTGATCATCTTTATATTGGTATAGAAACGCAACATTTTCTTGACCAATTGTTGTAGGATACAAAATATCTTTATCCAATACTTTTGTAAGAGGAACTTTATTAATACAGGTAACTAAAAAATTATCAATATGCTGATTATCAGTATCACAAAAAGACAATAATCCACCAAATCCTTTAACATCTGCGGGTTTTTCCTTTGTGAACCTAACTTCAAAACCAGATTGAAGATCATAATTAATCTCCTCAGTGGTTTCCCAAATATTTCCATCACAAGTATATTTCCCATCAGAAGAAGATGTATCTGCATGTGGATTATCACAATCAACCCATTTAGATCCATCACATAACGATCCCTTAATGCTAAGTGTATCTTTTGTATTTATGTTACAAAGATTCCATTCATCCGACTTCGCATCACAGAATAATGCTTCTCCCCAATCCTTTTTTGATTGTTCAGTATTACAATTAATCCAAACCTTACCATCACAATATCTATTACCATCTTTATCAATAGAATTTTTGTTTTCTGAACCACCACAAACTAACCACTCATAGGGTGCGATTCCAGGACAGAAATATTTTCCATCATAATTTTCTGGTTTTTTCCAATCGTCACATTTTACAATCTCTTTATTATAACATAATTCCTTTTTATCTTTTGACACCCCTTCTGGAGTACATTCTTTTTTAGAATCTTCGTTAACTTTCTTAGAAGGATCTACATATAAAGGGTTATCTGACCATTTATTTAATCCATCATTCTTTGACAAACAAATCAGTTTTTTAAATAATTCACCTTTTTTAAGACAAACATTCCCTTCTTTTTTTTCTAAAGAGATAATAGAGAACCTAGTATCATAAAATTCTCCTTTACCTGCGTATTGGCCTTTATGATAATTTTTTTTCCAGTTAGTATAATCAACCTTATCCTTACCAGTTCCAATATAACGACCAAATGAATCTTTTAAGTCATAACCTCCTGAAGAAGTATCAACAACAAATTCCCATAAATCTGTTGTAACTTTGCCATCAGACACTCCTTTATCACAAAAAGAAACAGATGACCCAGGATATTTTTTATTTACACAAAGATATTTTCCAGATTTTTCATGAATCACATGATTATAATCTCCAGAAGCTTTTTTTACAACCCAAACTGTTCCTTGTGCATCATTATAAGTGGTACAAGCATTTAACTTGTTATTACCAACGATTGAATCAAAAGAACAGAGGTAAGAAGCAGGTAAATTAAATGATTGGTCGAAGAACGTTTTCAATAAAACCGGCTTCCCTACAAAATCTGCACCAATAGCTTGTCCAGCAACATTAGAATCACCAGAAAACAAAAAGATTGCACCGAACGCAACAATTAATACGATTAAAAGTGTTATAAATATCTGCTTACTAGAAAACTGTTTACTATTACGCTTTTTTCGAACCATCTATAACACCAATTTTTAAGTATTATTAATTTCTTTAGCTTTATATATCTTGCGTTATTATAGAGGGAAAAAGAGGTCAAAAGTTAGAAATTCAAAGACAGATCCATTTCCCTTCAATGCACATTGAATCTTTCTTAGGACAATCCCAATCTTTTTTGTATAATCCTTCATCAGTAGACCCATCACAGTTGTTATCTTTATTATCACACACTTCCTCAGAATATGTTGGAGAAGGAGCATTACAACCAGCATTATATTTATCTTTACAAACAACAATACCTTTTTCTTTACACACTCCATAATTGGAAGAACAATCCGTACCAAGATTAGAAAAATTTTCATCTTTCTTTCCATCACAATCGTCATCTAAAGAATTGCAATATTCAGTTGCACCAGGATGAATGTCTTTATTATCATCATCACAATCACCCGAGTTATCCGCTGTATATTCATGCCAAGGCTCACACAACCACTTATAATCACTGGTACCATGGCCATCTCCATCTTTATCAAAATAAAATTTTTCTTCTGTACACTTTGAACCAATATCTTTAGGAGGGACATATGTGTCTTTTTCCTTTGGAACATAAGAATCTACTTTAAGTGCAACAGATGTATCTTCAGCTACAAAAGCATCTATAGAAGGACCAGCATCATAAGGTGTATCCACATTACTTTCTTCAACACATCCAATTCCTTCTTGATAGATACGCCCATCTCTACATGGATCTTTCTCTGAACTACATCCCAACATACCCACAACTAATGCTGCTGGCACGAAATAACGTCTGACTAATTGTGATAGGCTCATTTAAGAGAAAAAGCAGAGTTAGAAGTATATAAGATTTGTGGAAAAAACGGCTCCGTAGAATTGCTTTTTAAATAAGGTATAAATAGCACCTTAACTTCTTTTTTATTGCAAAACATAAAAGAGGTGCTATTTATGAATAAGATAATTCAAAGGAAGTTCAAAAAGTTTTCTATTATTGTTGAGCGTTTATGCGCTCAAGCGGAAATACCTAAATATTTCCGCTATGTTCAAAAAAAAACTTATAATAATCAACAACATTTATTTTTATTAGTAGCAAAAGAACATTCTAACTATGGATATAGAATGTTCATTGAGTCATTATATGACTCAAAAATGCCACAATATATTGGATTAAAATTAATTCCTCATTTCACAACATTACAAAAATTTGCTCAAAGGTTAGAAGCTAAGCTTCTAAATAAGCTTATTTTCTTAACCCAACACCTCTTCAAAGAACGAGGAACGTTCTTTGGTGTTGATAGTACAGGTATGGAACTTGACCATGCTTCTGCTCATTATTGTAAAAGAATTGACAGAGAAAGACCAGTAAAAGGCTTTGTAAATCTTAATGCATTAAGCGATTTACATAACAAAATAATTCTTATAACAAAAATTAGAAAAAAAAGAAGACATGACTGTTCTGATTTTTTGCCAATGTGGAATAAAATCAAACATCTTGACTTCGATTACTTTGTCGCTGACAAAGGGTATGATTCGGAAACGAATCACAAAGCTGTTTTCCAAGCAGGAAAACAAAGCTTAATTTCACTTAAACGTATGGATTTACCAATTTATAGGACAGGCGGTGTGTATCGTAAGAAAGCAAAGAGAGAATTTGAGCAGGGATTATATACTCAAAGAGAACTTACAGAATCAATTTTTTCTTCTTTAAAGAGAAAATATGGTTCTAAACTTAGAGCTAGAAAATTCAAAACGCAGAAAGTTGAATTACTATTCAAGATTTTAGCATATAACATTGAAAGATCAATAAGGATCATACATTGGCTTTTGAAATGCCAGGGGCATTTCTACAGAGCCGGAAAAAACTACAATTTTTTATTTAAATTTAAAAGACGAGATTCTATTTTTAAAATCAATCTAGAATGTTCAAAATGATGCCATAATAAAGATGCTACCACTGAAGTGATTAATCCTACAACAAAAGCTAAACTTAGAACGTTAAGTAAGGATTGAGGAAAGGAAGAAGCTAATGATGGTGAAAGGAAGAAGGCAGTTGTTAAAGGGATAGAAAGTAAAGAGAAGGAAGTCCCAACCACAATATCAAAAGGAATATTGTGCACATGAATTTTAAGAAAGAGAAATGACAGTTCAAAGATAAGGCCTGCAATTAAAAATACAATTATTTTTTTCCATCCCACAATACCAATATCATTGATAAATAACGTAAATAAGCTTATAAGAATAAAAAAGAGCATTACAACACCTGTCTTTTTGATAATATGAACTAAAAAATTCAGACCAAACACTAAAACAATCAAAGATCCAAGAAACAAAAAAGTAGGATCAATAAGGAAATTTAAAAGGTATACAACAACTGAAACAAGAATTGCAACAAAAAGGATTAAACCTAATTCTGTTTTCCGAAAAGTACGAATATGTTCATGTGCAAAACTCATTTTTCTATTTTTAAAATCCCCTTTGTTTTTTTCCTTCTATATTTTGATTTTTTCCGTCCTTTTAATTGTGCTTCTAAAACAGGAAGCGTATGTTTAATTTCAGTAATACGTTCTTCAGATTTTATAACTTTCAATCGGTAGGTTTTTGGCGTGATCTTTTTTTCTATAAAGGTGTCCTTTTGTAACAGTTTGATTACTTCCTTGATCTTTGCCATTTCTTCTGTGAGTTTTATGATTTTTTTCTTGATCATCTGTTTTCTAATTCTCATAAAAAGTGGAGGTATAATGATTGCTAAAAATATTAACACCAAAGAAATTTGCCACCAATACCGAACGAAGAAATTTTTACTAAGAACAGTCAAAGTTTTAACTCTTGATTCCTCAGACCGTGCTTGTTCTAAAGCATCATCTGCAAAAGTTAAAATTTCATGAGATTCATCTAATTGATCTTGATAAAAAGCACCTTCTGACTTTTTAATGAGAACTTTAACATGGTCTGTATTGATCCCTTCACCCATATATTCTTGTTCTTTGTTTTTTACAAGTTGAATTTGATCTAAAAATTCTATTTTTTCAGATTTAATATAAGAGATTAATTGCGTTACTTTAAAGACATTTCCATAGTCTTCAAGAATATAAGAGCTATTTGCTTCAATGAAGGCATCGTCCACAAAATCTGTGGAAAGGTTTAAATTTTTTATCTCTTTAATAACATCTTCTGCTTGATTCAAGGATTGAAGCGCTGAGGTTTGAGAGAGGTCAGTAGGTTCTTCATAAAAAAAACCTTGAGGTGCAATATCTACAAAACTGAAATACCCAGTAGGGCTTTCTAAATGAATCCCTGTAAAAAATGTAAGGCTTAATGCAAAGAGAACAATTATTCCCGAGGTCATGTAAGTTTTCCACATAGTCATTTTTGTTTTTTCACCTTTTTATGTTTTTTCACACGTTTTTTTGGATGATATGATTTTACACGTAGCCCGAACCCTCTTGAGTTTTGTTTTGGTCTTTCGTTAGAAATTATGAAATTTTTAAAAGATTGGCTTGTAATCCATATTAAGAAATCAGACAAGCAATATATTGAATGCTTCCATAAGAATGGATTAAAGTAGTTGTTAGAAAAAGAGCGCCGCGGGCCGGATTTGAACCGGCGATCCCATAAGGGACTGAATCTTTGTGGTATGCATGGTAATCATATAGACTAAACGCCCATAGCAATCTTACGCTCCATTAAGTATTTCTTAACAGATCAGCGCAATACCAGAC
>JABIJM010000016.1 GCA_018655525.1 Candidatus Woesearchaeota archaeon
TGATTGTAGTCCAAATGTTTGTAGCGAAGAAAAATTAATTTGTGTAGAAGATCCCGGCGACTGTGAGGACCAATGTTTATACAAAGGCCAAATAAAATGTGCTGGGAGTCTTGTTAAAACTTGTGGAGATTATGATAAAGACGATTGCTTAGAATGGAAAATAAAAGATTGTGGTTCTGGGAAAACTTGTAAAGACGGAGAATGCGTGGAATCTATAATAAATCCAATAAAGAAAGATTCTTTTCATTATGATTTTGGACATCACGGAAAAAATGGTAAAAAAGCAGAACTAAGCCAGAACTGGAATTTATCTATGAACGGAGGTAACCTATCAATATATCAAACCCATACTTCATTTGAACCCTCTACCACTATTTCTCTCCAAACTGTAAAAAAATTCTCTTGTGATGGAGATGCAATAATAGAATTAGATCATACAACAAATAATGCAACGTTATCCCTAACTCCAAATTGTCCAAAAATAAGTCCTTGTAAACTTTACAATCAAACAATTGCGATAGGATGCAAAAAAGATAGTTCTTTTGGAAAATGTAATTTATACGACATAAAATTAACCTGTAATTAATCACAAATCTTCAATTCAACTTCTACCAATCCTGCATCTGTTTGTAAAGGAAATGGTTTAGAACTATCTTGATTTGTAATTGCCGCTTTAGGACATCCACCTTTATTTTTTATAGGTTCAATTAAATTTTTTGGAGTTGCACCTTTTTGTTCAATTAAATGAGCTGTAAATTCGTATTTCTTTTCCTGTGCACCCAAAGTCCCATTTAACACTTCATAAGAAATTTCATTGAAAAAATCGCAACTATGTTTCCCACGACATTGATAAATTGAACTTGTGGTATCTTCCTTGAAATCAAAGAACATAGCACAATCTTCTAAAATGTCGCTCCCTAATTGAGGGGATCCTTGTCCAGAACATTCTTTTCCAACATTCAATTTTAAAATTCCACTAACAGTACTTGAAGCCAATCCTTTTCGGGTGAACGTTTTTTTGGAAGTATCTGAACTCAATGCAAAAACAGCCATAAACAACATGCCTAAAGATATCAATATTACAATTACAACAAGTCCAATTATTTCCATCTGTCCCGACTTATTTGAAGGGACACTCAAAAATTTCCAATTTTTGTTGTGCGCCTTCTTACTCATGAATACACCTCTATATCCAACCTTCCAAGGCCATAATGAGGTTGTCCATCACCTTTAACTTCATCTTTCATTGCAATGATAAAAAAAGTTTTTTCAGAATTTTCCCAATCTTTTTTAGGAAAATCATACAACTCATAAGTTTCGTTTCCAGGGTAAATCTCTGTTAAACTGATCTTAGAAAATGAAAAAGTGTCAAAATATACCAATTTACTTTCATTAAAAACATCCATTGCGTGACGTACTTTCATCATGTCAAAACAATTATCTTCCGCTTCTGCATCACCTTTTGTACACATTAATTCTGGAATAAATAACGCCTTAAGTGTTGTTTCAATAGCACGCTTTCCAAGTAATTCTTCTTGTTCTGCTTGGAAAGAGGATTGCGCATACTGATAAAAAAATGAAATGCCAAAAACAATCAATATGAAAAATATGAAAAGTACTGCAATGGTTTCTGTCATTTGTACTTGTCCCTTTCTCGATTGAGAAAGCTCAAAAATTCTTGATTTTTGTTGTTTTTTATTTCTTAAAACCATTTTAATATAATGATATACATTCCGATTGTAATTCTTGATTAATATTACTAATAGCATTCGCTAAACCCACAAAATCTTGACAGGAGGTAGAAGCTAAACCTTCTTTTGATTCAAAAATACAGGTTTCAATTTTATTTTGGTATGCTTCCATTTCATTTTTCAAGTTTTGTTCAAACGCAAAACCTTCTACACCTGCTAAACCGTAGCATCCCGCTTTTGTTAAAGATAATTGAGAATTCTCTGTATAATAAGATTGTAAATCCTGTAATTTCCCTTGATAAACTTTATTTACTAAGCCCAATCTTTTGTAGGCCTTCAACATATTACAAGTATATTGGTTGCCATCATTTGCAAAAATTGCGGCATATTTTGCAGCATCTCTTTTTCCACCTAACGAAACCATTTCCACAGGTTTTCCTTTTTTACTCCACACCGTCCCTTGCTTTTGATAGTATTGAACTAAATTTCCAGATAAAAAGGTAACAGCTGTGACTTTATCATCTGCCAATGTTAAAGCTTTAACTGGGACATCACCATTTTCTTTGACATAAATCCCGTCTAAATCTACTATCCGAATCTGGAAATTTCCTTTAGGATCTACATCCTCTAAGGTAGTGATAGATTGCCAATTAATTTTCATGGTTTTGTCCGAATCATCTGTCGCTGTATCAAATTCATTAACAAAATCAATATCATCAAATGCAATCAAAAAATACTTTGTATTGACGGAGGTTACAAACAACAGATCTACAATTTTATAAGGTAGTTTATAAGGTAAACTCCAAAGTAACATCCTTGTAGTCTTTATTTCTTCGGGAGAAAACGTAGGCTGCGTAGTATCTTGAACAGAATTAGTTTTATCTTTTATGCCAAATGTACTTACGCCTTCCATACACGTGAATTGAAAAGTAAATTCTGCAAGACCACTTGTTTCAATACGGTTTTTCGTTTTTTCAGACACACCTGCGCCTGTGAAAACATTACCCATAACCTGAACAACATCTTCTGCAATATTTTTTTCAGCTGCATCTTTTCCTTTCACCACTAATCCTGCAAAAAATAAGAGAATAACAGCACCTGCAATAACAATATATATCCAATTTACAGTAAGTTGAACTTGACCTTTTCTTGAATGAGAAAGCTCAAAAACCTTTGGTTTTTGTTGTTTATGTGTCATTTTATGAAATTGGTGAAATCACCGCATGGTCCCCTTTTCCTTCTAATATGATCGTAAATGCACCATCTATCGCTTTAACACATAATGCATCAAGAGGATTATCTTTTACATCTGTTAAAGTAATCGGTGCAACTTTGATAGCAGAAGCAGAAGGTTTCAAGAAAATGTTTTGATCAACACTATTGTAACCTTCAGAAGTTTTCCAGGTATCACAAGCCAATAACCCCACATTACAATCTTCTGAATAAGGCTTGTCCATATTTACAAAACAAACTTCTTCATAGGTTGAAGGTAAAATATAGGTTTTCTTTCTAATAGACCCAAAATCAGTATGGATTTTTTGAACATCAGCTTCAATAGATGTTTTAAATTTTGTAAATAATACATCTTCGCTTGTATCGATAAATCCAGAAATTGCTTGGTATCCAAAAATCATAATGAGTGCAAATATTAAACCTGCAACCATGAATACAAATACTTGATTAATTGCTAAACCTTTCTTATTCATTGTTTCCTCTTTTTAGTGATCTTTTTCAATTTTGCAAAAATATCTTTCGCTTCATCTTTACCAACAACTTCATGAATTTTCTTATCTTTTGTTTTTTTTGCAAGACTTTCTAATTTACCAAAAATTCCTTTTTCTTCTTTTTTTAATCCGGGTTTAATTTCATCTTTATGTTTTGCATATGTTTGTACAAGACCTTGAACTTTATCAAGATGTTTTCCATTTCCTTTTAGTAAATTTCCAATATGTGGGATTTCTTTAGACTTCTGAGTAAAATCTCCAAATAAAGATTTGTGTTTATAATCCCGAGATGCTTTTTGGTGACCTTTAAATAAATCTTGAAACATATTTGATTTTTGTGGCCGTGATCCCAATTTTGGTTTTTGTCCAGGTGATTGGCTCGTTCTCACATTTCCACGAGTTCCTTTTGAAGGAGAATATTTATAATAATACACTAAATATCCTACACCTCCAAGCATTGAAAGCATCCCTATAATTAAAAAAACCCACGCTAAAATATTTGTTTCATCACTTGCGGAAGGACTAGGGATTACAGGGAAATTGGAATCTTCTTTTGTATCCTCAAGAGTATCTGCTTGACAAGGATCTTGACCTGCTTTTTCTTCTTCAAAGTTAGAAAAA
>JABIJM010000017.1 GCA_018655525.1 Candidatus Woesearchaeota archaeon
TAATCTGACCTTCATTCTGCCGTCGCTGCTGGTGAGATTCTCTGCGTAAAGTTAGATTAAACCGCACGCCGCACCCCTTGTGGTGCTCTCCCGCCAATTCCTTTAAGTTTCAGCCTTGCGACCGTACTTCCCAGGCGGTGTACTTAATGCCTTCGCTCCGACACTGCGTATCCACGAAGAATACGCAACATCTAGTACACAGCGTTTACGGCTAGGACTACTCGGGCATCTAATCCGGTTTGCTCCCCTAGCTTTCGTTCCTCACCGTCAGACCCGTTCTCGTGAAGCGCCTTCGCCACAGGTAGTCCTCCTGAGATTATAGCATTTTACCGCTCCCTCAGGAATACTCTTCACGCCTCCCGGTCTCTAGACTAGCAGTATCTCAAGCACGTCGTTTTGTTAAGCGCAACGATTTCACCCAAGACTAACTAATCCGGCTACGAACGCTTTAGGCCCAATAAAACTGATCGCCACTCGTGGCGCAGGTGTTACCGCGGCGGCTGGCACCCGTCTTACCCACCACTTATTCGCCAAGTTATTTACACTTGGCAAAAGCCTATGCTATGCATAAGCACTGGGAGTTCCCTTATCGCACTTACGTACATTGTAAAGGTTTCGCGCCTGCTGCACCCCGTAGGGCTAGGGTCAGTGTCTCAGTACCCTTCTCCGGGCTACCGCTCTCACGGCCCGTACTGATCATAGTCTTGGTAGTCCTTTACACTACCAACAAACTAATCAGCCGCCAACTCATCCTTAGGCGTAAACTTTGAGTAAAAGTACATTCCAGTATCAATTACCTATTCGGGTTTACCCACAGTTTCCCGTGGCTGTCCCAAACCTAAGGGCAAATTATTGACGTGTTACTGAGCATTCAGCCTGTGCCATAAAGGCCCTCTGACTTGCATGGCTTAGTCGAACTCCCATAGCAGCAATCTCCCGCAGGATCAACGGGAATTATTTCTAAATTATTTTACATCCCTTTTATTAGAAGTATTCGTTTTGTTATAGATCTTAGATCTACAAAGCTGTTATTAAAGGAATAGTGTCATGTTGTCGTCCAAGATTTAACTTGGATCACCTTATTCACACTCAAGATTAATTGAGCATACATTGTGTTTTGTTCAAGGAAACGAGTTTGTTTATAAAGCTTTCTATTATAAATAAGAGAGGTATATCGAGGAGAAATTAGATTAAAAATTATAAAACAGAAATAATTGATAGAAATGATGAAAATCTAACTTGCTTGAATCCTACGTCTACGTTTAGCCTTTTTCATTTTCTTACGTTGCCACTTCCAACGCATTTGACCTTTTTTCTTCCAACGTCTTGAACTTCTTTTCATGTTTTGATTGGGAGAAGTAAGTGTTTTATAAAGGTATCGGAAAAGAAGATACCATTAAGGCAATCAAAAGATTTATAATGGCCAAAATAGTTTCTAGAATTATGAAAAAAGGTGTTGGATTATTTATGCTATTGTTTATCGTTGTATGTTCCTTTATAGCGGTTGCTGCCGACAACATAACAGAGAATATAACTCAAGAAAACACTCCAGAAGTTAAAGACAAATTAGACTTTGCACTTTCTACAACTATGATTATTGGTATTATACTAGCAGGGATATTGATTTATTTTGCAGTAAAATTACATTTAAAAATCATAAAAATAACCACATACATAATAATATTATTAATTGGATTATTTATTGCTTATTCTATATATCACTACAGTTTAATTTAATAAATAATAGCAACAACAACGCCTTTCACGTCTTTAAATCTTATTTTAGAAGGATCTTTAAATGGTGAATTGTCTCCTTTTGTGATATAATAGATACCTTGATTGTCTTCCCCTTTCTCAATAACACGATGAATTATAACACCATATGAACTTTGATAGGAGATAACATCTCCAACATTAATATCATCTGCTTTGTTTGGGAGTATTTCAATCGCGTTTGAATCTTGATCTAAGAATGGATCCATAGAGTTGGTATTTGTAAATTTCGCCCAGATAGAATTTTTTATGTTTAAAGTGACTTTATTTTTAGAAACTTGAATTTGATTTTCGTGAATCCAGTTACTTGGAGAAGGATGTTCTTCTAAGACGAAGGGATTGATGGAATCTTGCGACAATGCTGCAACTGAAAAAATTAGAATGATTAGAATTGTCATGAAAATGATAGTTTTTTTCCAGATTCGCATAAATTATTTGAATAGACGATGTATTTAAGTTTTATGAATGTAATATATATGTTGGAGAAGTTATTAAAAAAAATTAATATTGTTCAGACTGAACAGCAGGTAAATATTCACCAACAATTTTACAGACTAAACCAGCAATCTTTGATGCATTCTCGGGATTTCCCTGTAAGGTCCTACATTCAACGCCTTGACCATTATTAAAACAATTAAATGATTCGTCAGGGTGAATAGTTCCTTCATACATTTGAGAAAATTTTCCAGTAGTGGTATTGACCATTGCAAGATCATTGTTAGAGATTTGAACATTCGCTTCCCTATTATTACCCCAGATCCATGCAACGCCTGCAGGAGTATCAATAGAAAATTTATATATCTTATTATGGCAATTTTTGTCTGGAACTTCAAAATTTATTGTTGAATCACCAGATTCAAATGTCCCTTTGTAAGTTTTTGTTGGTTCACACATTTCAAAATATGGAACACATCTTCGTCCTGCATAATGAGTAGGACCTATACACCCACCTCCTAAAATTGTTAATAGACTTGTAGCTAGTATATTTTTAATTCTGGATTTATTTATTACCATTTCATTTATTAAAATAGCCAGCCATTTATAAACTTTGTCACTGAAAAGAGACAATCAGGGAATTGGAGTGCATCAGAACAACAAGAAACCTACACAACAACCTTTATATAATTCTCAAGACTCTGACATAAGATGGATTTTCAGAAATTAGTTGATGTGTACGAAGAGTTAGAAAAGGTATCTTCAGGGAACAAGATGCGAGAAATTCTTGCGGATTTCTTTAAGACTGTTCCGAAAGAGGACATTGCAATTGTTGCATACCTGACACTTGGAAAATTTTCATCTGATTATGAGAATGCAGTTCTTGGATTTGCTGAAAGATCAATTTTGAAAGCAATTAGTTCTGCTGCAGGTGTTTCTTCTGGAAAAGTCAGAGAGTCTAATCAGAAAACAGGAGATGCAGGATTGACCGCTGAAATATTTCTAAAACATAAACCACAAACACTTGTTCCTGTGGGAAAATTAACGATTCATGATTTATTTGATAACTTAAAGAAACTTGCAGATACTAGCGGAACTGGTTCTCAAGATCAAAAATCAATTATGCTTGTTAGAATGTATCAACAAGTTTCATCTAAAGGTGCTAAGTATCTTACGAGGATTGTTCTTGGAACGTTACGGATGGGTGTGGGAGATATGACAGTTCTTGATGCGCTTGCAATTGCATATACGGGTGAAAAGAAAAATAAAGAAATACTTGAAAATGCATATAATATATGTCCAGATGTTGGTGTGATGGCAGAAACAATAGCAAAGAAAGGTTTGAAAGGTTTGGAGAAAATTGAGGTACAAGTCGGACGTCCAATTAAGATGATGCTTGCGCAACGTATTGGAGATTTAGATGATCTTGAAAAAAAGATGCCAGGGAAAGTTTCTGTTGAAGGAAAGTATGATGGTGAACGTGTGCAAGCCCATAAAACAAAGGATGGAAAGATCCAATTATTTTCACGTCGTTTAGATAATACGACAGCACAATTTCCAGATTTGGTGAAGTATCTTGAAGATATTAAAGCAAAGGAATTTATCTTAGAAGGAGAAATTCTTGCAATAGATGAAAATGGAAAACCTTTAGCGTTTCAAACATTGATGCAGAGACGTCGGAAAAATGATGTGGAAGAATATATCAAAAAAGTGCCTGTCCAAATTAAAGTGTTTGATTTATTATATGTAAATGGAAAAACTGTATTTAATGATCCATTTCAAGAACGACGAAAGATCATCAATAAAATCGTACCGAAAGGAAAACACATCATGCCTGCTGAAGAGATATTAACTGATGACGTTGAAGAAATTAATGACTTCTTTCAAAAAATGTTGGATGATGGATACGAAGGCATTATGATTAAAGCGTTAGACGGAGTTTACCAAGCAGGCACACGAGGATGGAATTGGATTAAATGGAAGAAAGAATATGTTAAAGAGATGTCTGATACATTTGATTTAGTTGTTGTTGGTGCATATTACGGGAGAGGTCGGCGAAGTGGTGTCTATGGTGCATTGTTATGTGCGGTTTATGATTCTGAAAATGATTCTTTTGAAACATTATGTAAACTGGGAACAGGTTTAACTGATTCTGTATTAGAGGAGTTACCTGAGAAGTTGAAAAGGTACGAATCTTCAAAGAAACCCGCACGTGTGAATTGCAAAAAGGAAATGATCCCAGACGTGTGGTTCAAACCAGGTGTTGTTGTTGACGTTCTTGCTGCTGAGTTGACTAAAAGTCCGTTCCATACAGCTGGTGTGGCCTTACGATTTCCACGGTTCTTGAGGTTCAGAGATGATAAGAAGGCTGAGCAAGCAACAACTGTTAAGGAAGTTTCTGAGATCTAAGGGTTGATGTAAGAATATTTTTTATTGATTAGGTTTGTTTTAGAAAATGTGAATAAATAGAGGGAATTAATCTAATATTTTATTAAACGATAGATTTTTATAGGGTTATAAGTTTCTAGGAAACATGTTAGGATTTTCAAAGAAGGATAAAATTAAGTCCTTTATAAAAATATTGAAAAAGGCTGCTGCTGAAATGGAAGCAATAGGGTTTGATGATTCCAATCTTGTAACTGGCTTTGCTGAAATGGAGGCAGAGATTACAGAACTTGAGGATAACCACACAGAGTTGAAAAATCATCTTGAACGAGAATTCTTTGATGTGAAAAGTAATATAACTGCTTTACTTAAAAGCAGCAGACATCCAACAGAACGGAAACAAAGAATGATGAAGAATAAGGATAAATTAGAAGCAATCTCCGAAAGAATTGAGAATGCTGCAAAAAATCTTTATAGTAAACTTTAAACTTCTCAATTTAAGATGCCCATCTAGATTTCTCCATTTTTTTGTAATATTAATATTTTCTAATAAAGAAGTTTATAACTTTCCCAGCGGTTTTAAGATTTGAGAATTCTTTATAGAGGAAATTTGGATTACAAAAAACTTTATAAACGATGAAGTTTTCTTAAATGCAACATGGCAAGTAAAAAAGGTGTTGATATTGCGGAATTAATCAAAGCTAAAGAAGCACAAAGAAAAAAAGTATTAGAACCAGAAGTAGAAGCTGAAGAGGAAACAAAAGAAACAAAAGTAACTTCTGAAGCAGCAGTAGAAAAGAAGAAAATGTTGGATAAGCAGATGTCTATAAACATCAATCCTCGAGGTATTCTAAAAGTCTGTGCAATTGTAGTTGTTCTTATGTTAGTATTCTTTGCGGGTAGATTTAGTGTAGGCGATATTGGTATTGTAGATAGTGGTAGTGATTCTGGAAGTTGGTTAACAGGCTTATTTAGTGGTGTTGACGCAGTGGATGAAGTTACCGGAGAAGCAGTTCCTAAAGCTGATGAACCCGTAGTAGTAGAAGAACCTAAAGTAGAGCCAAAGGAAGAACCTAAAGTTGAGGAAGTCGTTGATGTACCTGAGAAAACAGTTACAACATACGATAACACCCAACTTGTATTAAACAACGTAAAAGTTGATTGGAAGGAAACATGGGGAAAAATTATTCAACTGGATTATACTATTATTAATGGAGAAGACGGAACAATTAAACCATCTTACATTAGTATTAGAGTTGAAGGATACGGAGATTTTGAAAAGAAAATGCCACTCCCAACATCTGGAAAAACAGTTAAAAAAGGTCAACGCTTTGAAGCAATCACAAATGTACCGAAAGGATTTGCATACAGTGAAAGCACAACAGGAGATCTAACAAGTGTGACTGTTACTGCAACTCTTTACGATGCAAATGATAACATAATGGGTTCATTCATTAGCGACTTTAGTTTAAAGTAAATATTTTTTCTTTTTATTTTTTTATTTATTAATCTAGATGTAGTAGTAAGAAATCTATATATAGATTCTTTCTTTCCCAATGTTACCAGATGGACGTATAAAATAAGAGGGAGTTTAGCTTATAAAATCCAGCTGGTTAATCTAAAGGGTTGTCAAACTTCCTGTTGTAAAGAGTCTGTCTGGTTGTTTTCTTACAGAGTGTAGTATTGAATATTATCCACATTACCACAACCTTTATAAACAAGAAATAAAACAATTATCCATAACAAAGAGGGAGTTTTAATGACGAAGATTAACAGACTTACAATCCATGGTTTCAAAAGTTTTGCACACAAAACTGATATACCTTTTAATAATGAATTTAATTGTATTCTAGGACCTAACGGTTCCGGTAAATCTAATATTGGAGATGCGATGTGTTTCGTTCTTGGAAGAATTTCTGCGAAATCTATGCGTGCTGAGAAAGCTGCAAATTTAATATTCAATGGTGGAAAATCTAAGAAACCTGCAAATTCTGGTACTGTTGAAATGGCCTTCTGTAATAAAAATAAAGTATTTCCAACCGATGATAAAGAAGTTGTCATTGGAAGAACGATTACAAAAAAAGGAAGTAGTATCTACAAAATTAATGGAAAGAAAAGAACACGTTCTGAGATTGTAGAACTAATGGGAAATGCTCGGATTAACCCTGATGGATATAATATTATTTTACAAGGTGATATCACACGATTTGTCACGATGTCTTCAACTGAAAGACGAAAAATCATTGAAGGGATTAGTGATGTTGCAATTTACGAAGAAAAAAAACATAAAGCAGATTTAGAATTGAATAAAGTAGAAGAAAAATTAAATTCTGCAGCTATTATTCTTAAAGAACGAAAGGTATATTTGAAAGAATTGAAAAAAGATAGAGATCAAGCACTTCAATTTAAGGAAGTTAAAGATAAAATTGATTCTCATAAAGCAACATATTTAGATATGCAAATTAAAGAAAAAGAAACAATTCATGCAAAACATCTAGGAGAAGTTCAGAAACATGAAACTAGATTGAAAGAAGCTGAAGAAAAAGTAGACGTATTAAAAGCAGAAATTCTAAAACATAAAGAAGAGATTTCTGCAATTAATAAAGATATTGAACAAAAAGGAGAAAAGGAGCAAGTTAAAGTTCATAAGGAGATTGAAGATTTGAAAGTTTCTGTTACCCGTGATAAAACACGGATGTCTACATTAAAGGATGAAATTAATAAAATCAAATTACGAAAAGATCAATTTAAACAGGAATTAAAAGATCTTGAATTAAAAACTTCTGGATTCACAAAGAAACAAAAAGAAATGCAAGATGCAGTTGGAAGAAAACAGCGTGAATTAAATCAATTAAATGGAAAAATTGCGGAATTCCGTAAAAAAAATAAAATTGAAACATCTCAAGAATTAGATCAAGATATTGAAGCGAAAGATAAATTGATTGATGTTAAACAAGAAGAAGTTCAACAGATTCGTCAACGTCAACAAGAATTATTGCGTGAGAAAGATAAAATTGAATATCAACTTGAAACACTTGATGAACGGATCAATAAGGTTAAAGAAGTTGCTTCTGAAAACAAAGAACAAGTTAGAGAATTACAACAATTAAAAACGAATTTTAAGAATGCTACACTACGATTAAATACATGTTTAGATCAAGATAGTAGTTTTACATCCCAATTAGCAAATGCACGACGAAATTTACAAGACGTGCAAGAGAAACATGCAAATTTAAATGCAAAGGCAATGAATATTAAAGCGGGTATTGCAAGTAATAATGCAGTACGTTCAATCCTTGAAAATAAAACAATGTTTAAAGGTGTTCATGGAACTGTTGGTGAATTAGGTCAAGTAAATAAAAGATATGCACAAGCTCTTGAAACCGCAGCGGGATCACGAATGAATTTTCTTGTAGTTGATAATGATGGTATCGCTGCAGATTGTATTAAATATTTGAAATCTAACAAATTAGGAAGTGCGTCATTTATTCCATTAAACAAAATCAGATATAGAGAAGTTGAATCTTCCGATAAAAGTTTATTGAAAGAATCAGGAACACATGATTTTGCAATCAATTTAATTTCATATAAATCTCAATATAAAAAAGCATTTCAATCAGTATTTGGAAATACATTAATTGTTGAAGATATTAACGCAGCACGGAACGTTGGTGTTGGAAAAATTAAAATGACAACACTTGATGGAAGTTCCATTGAATCAAGTGGAGTTATGCGTGGTGGATTCATGGCTAAGAAAAGGTCTGGTGGATTCCAAGAACGTGATTCATTAGAAGCTTTGGAACGCGTTGAAGGTGAAATTGCTGAATATCAAAGTATTCTTTCAAATATTCAAACTAAACGTGGTGTAAATGAAGAAGAAATTTCTGCATTACGTAAAAGTAAAGCTGAGATGGAAGGAAGTATTATTACATTAGAAAAGACATTACATCTTAATACTGATGATCTTGACGCAACAAAAGATCTTAAAAAAGAATTAAAAGAAAATTTAATAAAAGTAGATGATGAATTACGAGAAGTTATGAAAAACATTTCTATGAATAATAGAGATCTTGCGGATTTAAAATCCAAGAAAAATATTTTACGTTCTCAAGTAACTGCGTTACGAAATCCACGATTACTTGCACAAATGAGTGCATTTGAAGAATCTCGTCAAGGATTACGTGAAGATATTTTACGTCTTGAAAGTGATCTAAAGAATGGTGCAATCCAAGTGGATCAAATGTTAGCTCCTGAGAGAATCAAAATTTTAGAGATTATGAAACAACATGAAAAAGAAGAATCAGAATTTACAACTGAAATTTCTGGATTAAATACAGATATTAAAGAAAAAGATGCTGCATTAAATCTTAAAGAGAAAGCAAGTAAAGAGTTCTATGCAAAATATAAAGAATTATTTAACAAGCGTGAAAAATTAAGTAGTTTCATTAATACATCTGATAATAAAGTTGAATCTTTACGTGATAAATCACGTGTAAGTGAACGTGAATTAAATTTAATTTCTTTAAAGAATGCAGAAGTTAAAGCGAAATTAGCTGGGTTACAAGAAGAGTTTGAAAGATATAAAGAAGCACCTCTTCTTAAGAATAAACAAATTGATGAATTACGAAAAGAAGTTGCACGGTTTGAAGTAATTTTATCTCAGATGTCTGCAGTGAATATGAAAGCTTTAGAGATCTATGAAAAAGTTGAAACCGAATATACGGCATTAGTAGATAAACGAGAATCTTTGATTGGAGAAAAAACAGATGTTATGACTCTAATGAATGAAATTGAAACAAAGAAGAAAGAACATTTCATGACAACTTTCAATAAAGCAAATGAAAATTTCACAAAAGTTTTCGGAAACCTATTCAACAAAGGAAAAGCATTCCTTCAGTTAGATAACCCTAACAAGCCATTTGATGATGGTCTAAGCATTAAAGTGAAGTTATCCGGAAATAGATATATGGATCTTAAATCTTTGAGCGGTGGAGAGAAAACATTGACTGCGTTAAGTTTCATATTTGCAATTCAAGAATATCAACCAGCTTCTTTCTACATCTTAGATGAGATTGATGCTGCTCTTGATAAACATAATGCTGAAAGGCTTGCAAAATTAATTAGAAATTATTCTAATGGTGCACAATATATTACCATTTCACACAACGATTCTGTGATTTCTGAAGCTGACACCTTGTTTGGTGTAAGTATGAAAGAAGGTGTGAGTAAGGTAACTAGTTTAGAGATTTGAGTTTGTTCTTACAAAAGAGTAGTCATGTTTATATGAAAGGCTGTTTTATAGCCTAATATAGCATGAAATCACCAATTAGTTTAACGATAGATAAGGACGTTTTGGAAAAAGTAGAGCAGATGTTAGGCTCTGGAATCTTTCGTAGCAAGAGTCATGTTTTTGAATATGCTGTTAGGAGATTGTTAGAAAAATGAATCTTGCAGACTTATTAACTGATGAACACATCCTTCATGTAGAAGAAGGAGAATACTTTGCACCATTAGATTGGTCTAATGTTTCTGGGGATCAGGAAAATCTGAATAAGCTTTATTCTGAGATTATGGAGCATTTATCTGTTGGATATTGTGTAGATGATTTTGAAAATCATAACGAAAGACAATCATATAGAACAGGAGATAACCATGAACTTAATATGATCATGCAAAAAAATTCTTTACGGGCAAATCATATTAGTGGATTAGTTTTGGCTACATTAGCAATACGTACGGCATATCGTGGACAACATTTAAGAAATATTTCAATAGAATCAAAAAGGATTTATAACGGAGTTGTTGAATTAATGAATTCAATAAAATTACCTTCAGGGGAATGGACTTGCAATTATGATCAAATGAAACCTTTTGAAAAACTAGCTCTCGTAAAAGACTTAAAGCAAGAAGTATACGGTGTCATGGAACTTGTTGCAGAGGTAAATCAATGAAACAATTTTTAGAAAAATATTTTGAATTAGAAAAAGAATTTGAAAGCAGATTTAGAATGACCTGTCAAAGAAATGAATTAGATTTACCAATGAATACACGTTTATATAAACATCCTCAACTTGCATTATATGTTGCACACAGAGATATTGAAACAGATATTAATCTTGCTTCTTGGTTTCCTTTTAATCCTGCTGTAAGTCTCTTTGCAATCTTTAAAGAATTAGCTTATGAAGCATTAGATGGTCCTTTAGCTCAAACTCATTATCATCCTCAAAATACAGGAAGTTTACTTCATCCATTAGAAGACCCTATAAGTAATGATGAATTTTTAAGAACCTTCGGAACGGATGATTATAAGCCATTAATTGATGATAGAGAACCTTTAAATGCAGCTTTTTTGTTAATGAGACCATATTATATCAGGACTGAAGACACCGAAGTAGCTACAAGAATCAGTTTAGTAGAAACTTTAAATGACTTTACTAGAAGAATGCGTTTAGTTGAAGGAAGTTTTGATTTTGATGTACATCGCCATAATATATTTCCTGAATTTATTGCTGGAGTAGAATTTCCTGTTTTAGCTGAAAACGAAGAAATGATAAAACGTTCTAAGGAAATTATGAGATAAAATTATTTTTGACACCAATCCGTTACATTTATAAACTACAAAATAGTTCTTCTAGTACATAAATGAGGTGAATATAGATATGGTTAAGAAAAAATCACGTTCTACAAAAAAAGCAGTACGAAAAGCAAGTACAAAAAGAGTTGCTCCTAAACGACGAGCAGCACCTAAAAAGAGAGTAGTAAAAAGGAAAGCAGCTCCTAAAAGAAAGGCTCCTGCGAAAAGAAAATCTTCTAAAAGAGCAACAACAATTAGAATCGCAGCACCAAAAGTACGAACACGTTTAAGCCCATATTCCTTAGCATACAGTTTAGGAATTATTAAAGCATTAAGTGTTCTTGCAATGAGTGTTCTCGGAAAAGGCCAAGATCTTTTAAGCAGTATGTTGTTCTCATATTCAACAACCGTTCAAGGTGTTATTGTTGGAATGATAGAAGCAGCAATTTGGGGATTAGTAGCAGGTTTCGCATTAGGTTGGTTATACAACAAGTTTAACTAATTTTTATTTTTTTTAATTTATTTTTTCTAGAATTTTAATATAATAATAAAAAATAAAAAGATTACAAATGCTCTTTAGCTTTTTCCATTAACGGAAGAACTGCTTCTACTTCTTCTTTTGTTAATCTTCCAAGCTTTGCAAAGGATAATTCTCCATCTGCACGTTTATTCTGTCTTCCTAATTGTAGTTTCGCTGTTCCTTCATTATAGGACATTACTGAAACTTTCACTACACTTCTTTCAAAATCTGCTGATTCTGACCATAATTCTTTATCTAATTCTTTGTCAAAGGCTGCCATTTATTTTATTCTCCTGGCAGGCTCAAAAATGTATTTATTTTTGTTGGCTGCCATTTTATTATCTCCTCACTATTATATATCCAAATTTACAACTTCATTTGCATGCTTCTCAATAAATTCACGTCGTGGAGGAACTTCGTCTCCCATTAAAATTGTGAACATTTGATCTGCTGCAACTACGTCTTCTACATTTACTTGTTTTAATGATCTTACAGACGGATCCATGGTCGTATCCCATAATTGACGAGGGTTCATCTCTCCTAGACCTTTATATCGCTGTACACCTATATTTTCACCCATTTCAGCCATCTTTGCTTCTTTCTCAGCATCTGTGTAGACGTATTCTATACGTTTCCCTTTCTTCAACTGAAATAGAGGAGGCATTGCGATGTACACATGGCCTTGTTCAACTAATGGTTTCATGTATCTGTATAAGAATGTTAATAATAATGTCATAATATGTGAACCGTCAACATCTGCGTCTGTCATAATGATAATTTTATGATATCGTAATTTTTCAATATTAAATTCTTCACCGATTCCTGTTCCAAATGCTGTGATCATTGCGATGATTTCTTTATTCTGCATCATTTTATGAATACGTGCTTTCTCTACGTTCAATATTTTACCACGTAATGGAAGAATTGCTTGGAAATTCCGATTTCGTCCTTGCTTTGCGGAACCACCTGCGGAATCTCCCTCTACAAGATAAACTTCACACTTCTTTGGATCTTTGTTACTACAATCTGCTAATTTACCTGGAAGACCTGCCCCATCTAATGCACCTTTTCTTCGTGTTAAATCTCGTGCTTTCCGTGCTGCTTCTCTTGCACGAGCTGCATCTAATGCTTTTCCAATAATTGTTTTTACAACAGTGGGTTTTTCTCCAAAGAATGTAGTAAGAGCTTCACCAGTAATTGAACTTACAATTCCTGAAACTTCCGAATTTCCTAATTTTGTTTTTGTTTGGCCTTCAAATAAAGGTTCTTGAACTTTTACAGAAACTACTGCTGTTAAACCTTCTTTTGCATCATCTCCACTAAGTTTAATATCTTTCCCTGTACCCATATTTTTTGCAAAACTATTCAAAACTCGTGTAAGGGATGTTCTAAATCCTGAAAGGTGAGTTCCACCTTCAATAGTGTTGATATTATTTACAAAGGAGAAAATATTATCATTATAACCAGCATTATATCGTAAGGATATTTCTACAACAACATCATCTTTCTCTTTTTCAAAATAAATAACTTCATGTAATGGTGCTTTATTTTTATCTACAAATTCTACGAATTCTTTAATTCCACCCTCATATCTAAAGACATCATGATTTTCTTCAGATCGTTCATCAACAAGTTCAATTTCTATCCCTTTGTTTAAAAATGCTAGTTCTCGTAATCGTTTTGCAAGAATGTCATAATGATATTCTAAAACATTGAAGACTTCATCGTCTGCTTTAAAATGAACAATGGTTCCTCGTTCAGTTGTATCTCCAGTTATTTTTAATTCTGTTAAGGGTTTTCCACGTGAATATTGTTGATAATGAATTTTTCCATCTCTTTTAACTTGAATTTCAAGTGCAGAAGATAATGCGTTTACAACAGAGATTCCTACTCCGTGTAATCCTCCTGAAACTTTATAAGACCCTTTGTCAAACTTTCCACCAGCATGTAATTTTGTAAGTGCAACTTCTACTGCTGAAATACCAAATTTGGGATGAATACCAACTGGAATTCCACGCCCGTCATCAAAAACGGTGATGGAATCATCTTTATGAATAATAACTTTAATTTTGCTACAATGACCTGCTAATGCTTCGTCAATAGAATTGTCTACAATTTCATAAACTAAATGATGTAATCCACGAATGGATGTGTCTCCAATATACATTCCTGGTCTTTTTCGGACTGCTTCTAGACCTTCAAGTACTTGGATGTTTGATGCACCATATGATCCAGTTTGAGCTGGTTGAGGAGAAGGAGTTGGTTCTGCCACTGGCTGTGGTTCTGTATGTACAGGTTGTTGTTCAGATTCTTCTTGTGATTGCTGTGGCTGATTTTCAGTGTTATTTTCTTCCATTTTAAGATTAATTCACCCTTCTTTTTTGATTATAATATAAGATTCTAAAGAATCCTTTTAACGACGATAAACTACAAAGAGAATTAGAATTTTGGCCTTTATAAAGGTTTCTAGTTTAGAGGCGTAAGATATCAAACTTCATCAGTTCGCCAGTGTGGAATGACTTCTTCGTCACCATAATCTTTCATTCTAAGGAATCCTTCCCACGCAATCATTGCGCCTTGATCTCCTGCAAGATCCATAGGAACTTTATGGAACTTAGCGCCACGTTCTTTACACATGAGATCTAACATTTCACAGAATCGTTTGTTTGCACCAACACCACCAACAAGCAATAATTCTTTTTTTCCGGTATGTGCCATTGCTCTTTCTACAACTTCTGCAAGCATTGCAAAACATGTTTCTTGAATGCTAAAGCAAAGATCTTCTTTTGTGATTGCATCATCAGAATCCTTATGAGTTGTTTTTCGTTCAAATATCTGCTGACATTTCGTCAAAATTCCAGAAAACGACATGTCCATTCCTTTGACTGTATAAGGTAATTCAACATATGTTCCTTTCTTTGCAAGTTTTTCTATCTCTTGACCAGCTGGGAATCCTAACCCAATGGTTCTTCCAAATTTATCAAGTAAATTTCCTAAACCAATGTCAAGTGTTTCACCAATAATTCTATATTTTCCTTCTTCAAAAACAATAATTTGTGTGTTTACACCTGAAACATAAAGGTAACAAGGATCTTTTAATTTATTGAAGACTTTTCCAATGCTTAAGTGTGCACAACAATGATTTACGCCAACTAATTTTTTATTATATTTTTGAGATAAATCTTTTGCAAAATGATATCCAAACCACAAACACGGATCTAAACCTGGTCCTGCCGAATATGAAATGAGATCAACATCATCCCAATCTAACTTTGCTTCCTTTAAAGCTGTTTTTAAGACCTTTTCAGCCACATTTTTGTGATGGAGGGTAACTTCATCAAGAATCATCCCTGCGTCCTTAGAAGTGTAACTATCCTTTTCATTTGAAAGAACTTTACCTTTATTTGTAATAATTCCTACACCAAAAGTATGTGCTGTTGATTCTATGCCTAAGATGTTCATAAAGAATGTAATTTAAACAGTATTTAAAAATGTTAAGGTAGAAATTTAATAAATAAAAATTATTTACTTGAAGATGCTTGTCGTTCTAAGTCACGTTTCTTTGCAATTGCGCCACTTTTTACGCTTCCTTGATATGCATTAATGATTTCTTCCGCTAATGCGTCTTCAATTGCAACTTTTTTATTAAAAGATTTAACATAAGAACCTTGAACAAATGATCGTAATACAATATCAATTCTTCTTTGAGGAGCTACATCAACTGCTTTTGGATATCGTGCTCCACCATATTCAATTGCGATTACTTCTTCACGAGGTGCCGCTTTCTCAATTGCTGTTACAAGAATTTGAAGAGGATTTACTTTTAATTTCTGTTCAGCCTTTGCTAAAGCTTTCTCAACAATACGTAATACTTTGTTTTTCTTACCTGTATTGTGACCTGAAGAGATAAAATGTTTTTTACCTTTATGACCTGAAGACATTAATTTAGCTGCAAGTCTTTCTACAACAAATGTATGTGATTTGTGGAATCTATTTCCTGCATATCTTGCACCAGTTTTAGGTAAGATACGTGGGTCTAAAGTCATATATCTTTGAAGACCTAAATCTTCAACTTTAACTCCTTCTGTGTCCCATCTGTTAAAAAATTTTATTTCGCTCATTTTATCCTTATCTTCTTGCTTTCTCTAATTTACCACGTAATAACGCGTTTAAACTTTGATCGTTAACTTTTAGTACTTGCCATCTAACTCCAGGAATATCTCCTTTAGCACGGCCCATTTTACCACCAATACATTCAATGATTACTTCATCGTGTTCATTAATCATTTTCATTGCACCGTCTCCAGGCATAAATGCAGTGATTTGTTTTCCATTTTTAACTAGTTGAACTCTAGCACATTTTCGCATTGCAGAATTTGGTTGCTTTGCTTCAATTTGAATTTTTTCTAAGACAATTGCTTTTGCTTGTGCAGCTCCAGCTAAAGGATCATGTTTCTGTTTGAAGATTTGTCTTTTCTTCTTAAGCTTAAAGCTAGACCTTCGTTTCTGAAGTTTCTTTGCTGCTCCTAATCCTTTTGATTTCTTTGCCATTTTATTCTATTTTGATATCAATGTTAAAAAAACGAGTTACTGCCCTTTTTAACATGTTTAAGTTCCTACTTTGGCGTCCTATTAATAAACTTTTCGTCTTTTTGCTACTATCTTGGATCTTAACATAATTTTCCTCTAAAGTTACACTTTCTATTTTTAAAGGATATGCTACATTCCGGACGAATTTACAGACGTCATCATTGAACTCAATAATCTTAATTTTTTTGTTGAACTTTTCTTGAAGGCGCTTGATGTTTATTGCACCTTTTCCTAAAGCTTTGCCCATTTGACCAAACCCTACAACAAAATAGATTGTTTCTTCATCCTTGAAGCAATCTTTGACACGTGCATGTGTCATTTGCTCCATAAGATTTGAAAAACCTATTGTCTCAGGATCAAGCTTTAAACGAGCCATCTTATGCTGTTATTGCGAGAACGGAGATGAAAAAGTTCTTTTTACAAAAAACACCTAATTCTTCATTATCCATTTCTAAGGAAATTACTTGAACATCTGCTAAACTTGCATAATGTTGAATATCCTCTACGGTAGTTTTAGGACAATTTTTTGAAAGGTAAACCTTCTCAACACCTTTAGCTTGTAGAGCTTTAAGTGTTTTATCTGTTCCAAGAATTACGTTATTTTCTAATAACTTAGACCGTAATTCCTTTAAATCCTCACTGATTTCTTTTTTAATTTTTGCCATTTTTCTATATAATCCTCATAATTATTTCATTTTTGTTACTAAACCAGGTAATCCTGTTCCTAACGGAACTGGCTGGTTAATCATTACATTTTCTACAACTGAAGATAAGTTATCAATTTCACCTTCTAATGCTGCATTAATTAAATGTTTGATAGGTGTCTCAAATGATGCTCGTGCAAGTACACTTGCCTTTTCACTTACAACACCGTAACGGGTAATTCCTTTTACTTGACCATTCGCACACATGATATCTGCAACAAGCATAATATGTCTGATGTTTACATTCAAACCTTGTGATTCAATTACTTTGTAAACTTCATCAATAATTAATTGACGTGTTGCTTCAATTCCAAGCACTGCAAATGTTTCATAAAGATCATTACTTACTGTTTTTGTGGTATCAACTTCATCAAGAGCTAGAACATCTTTTAAGTTTGTTCCAGCTGTTAAAACAATGTATTCTTCTCCACGTTTTACAGGAAGAACTTGTTTAAGACCTTTAATTCCGCCAACTTTAACTGCTTTGATTTTTTCTTTTAAGTTATATAAGTCTTTAATTTCTTCAGTTTTACCTTTTTGGGAAAATATAATTTTATTTTCTTCAAATTCAATGTTAAATCCTTTTGCTTTCGTCTTCAATGATTTCACTAATTCTTTAACAGCTAAACCAAAATTATCTAATAATTCCTTGCTTAAGTTAACAGTTAATGTTTGTTCAAAAATATTTAATGAAAATTCTTGTACTAATTCACCAAAAACTTTTTCTTTGATTCGTGCTGCAAATTTTCCGATGTTCTCAAGTTTGTTATGAGGACTTTTCAAATAAATTTCCATCATAGGAGTTTTAATTGTTTTTTGAGCATCAAAAAGTTCAATAATACGAGGAAGACCAGTTGTTACTTGTACTTCAGCAACCCCAGCTAAATGAAATGTGTTCAATGTCATTTGTGTACCTGGTTCTCCGATACTTTCAGCACTAACTAAACCAACACATTCTCCAGGGTTAATTTTTGCATCTTCATAAGATTGAACTGTGCTATCTAAAACTGTTGTTAATTTTTTATCAGTTCCTGCGCTTGGAAACAAATCTTTAATTTCTTCTAAAATTGAAGGAGGAAGTTTCTTCTTGTATGAATTTAATACTTTTGTGTGATCTGCCATTAGTTTTTCCCTCCTACTACTTCATGCACAATTTTTTGAACATCCAATTCTCCGTTCTTTGTTTTGGAGACATCTAAACCATCTTCTCCATATGAGAATTGTACAATACGTCCACTAGCATCCCTTACGGAACCATCATAATCTACTTTAAGATCTTGCATTGCATTTGATAATCTTCTATAAAGATATCCTGATTTTGGTGTTCGTAAAGCTGTATCCATTAAAGCGTCACGTCCTGTCATTGCACCAAAGAAAAATTCATGTGGTTTCATTCCAGATTTGTAATTATTTCTAATAAATCCACGTGCTTTTGGACTTAAATCTTCTCTCTTGAAATAGGTTAATGTTCTTCCTGAGAATCCTCGTGAAATTCGTTGACCACGTAAAGCTTGCTGCCCTACGATTGCTGTCATCTGTGCAATTTGTAAAGGGTTTCCTCGTGATCCACAACGAGCCATGGTTACTGCTGCTGAATTTTGTACTTTCTTCATTGCAATATCTCCACTTTTATTCCTAGATCTATTTAAAACTTCAAGGATTCGTACTTCTAAAGTTTCCATGATTGTTCGTCCTGGAAGAGCTTCAAGATTTCCTGCATAATACGTATCAATTAATCGTAATGCATCCTGTTCAGCTTTATCAATAACATTTATAATTTCTTCTTTTGCTTCTTTTGGAAGATCAATGTCACTTAATCCAATTGAAAATCCACGACGCGCAAGAACAGTTACACCTAATTTTGAAATCTTTCCTAATAAATCAGCAGTATAGGAAGGTCCATATTTTTCATAGATGTTTCGTAACATTAATCCACTTTCTTGACCTAGGTTTGCTTTATCCATGTAACCACATTTAAGTTTACCATCAACAATTTTAACATCATTTCCACTTTTATCTTTACCAATGAAATTAAAATCATTAGGTAATAAAATAGAAAAGACTTCCAAACCGTCAATTTTATCCTTGTTTGATAAATCAGATAAATCAGTTTGTCCACAAGCATAAAGTAAATCAACAGCTTCATTTCGTGATAACACTAATTCTTTTGTAAGTAGATAATTTCCTGTGATTGCATCTTGAATACATCCTACAACACTTAGTCCATATCTTGGTGAAATGATTTGTGTTTCAACAAGCATTAAGATTTTTGCTTCAGCACGTGCTTCTTCAGTTTGAGGGATGTGTAAGTTCATTTCATCACCATCAAAATCTGCATTATATGGGTTACATACAGCAGGATTTAAACGGAAAGTTTTTCCTGGAAGAACTTTTACTTTATGACACATCATACTCATTCTATGCAAAGATGGTTGTCTGTTGAAAAGAGCAACATCACCATCAATTAAATGACGTTCAATAATAAATCCATTTTCTAATGATTCAAGAATTTCTTCTTGAGTTTCAACAGTAATTGCTTTACGTTTTCCATCAGGTGTGATTATGTAATTTGCTCCAGGATATTTCTTAGGACCATTTTTCACATAATTTTTCAAATATTCTTTGTTCCATTCACTAACACGTTCTGGCACTGTAAGATGCATTGCCATTTTTGTAGGAACTCCCACTTCATTTAATTCAATTAATGGATCAGGTGAAATAACCGTACGTGCAGAAAAGTCTGTTCTTTTTCCTGCTAAATTATGTCTAATACGACCTTCTTTACTACTAATTCTACTTGATAATGTTTTTAGAACTTGTCCACCTCTATGACGAGCTGGTGGTAATTGTGCCACTGCATTATCAAAGAATGTTGTAATATGATACTGTAGTAAATCCCATAAATCTTCAATAATAACTTCAGGAGCACCAGCATTAATATTCTCAAATAATCTTTGATTAATCCTTACAATGTCCCCTAATTTATGTGTTAAATCATCTTCACTTCGTTCACCTGATTCCAAAGTAATGGAAGGTCTCATGGTTACTGGAGGGATTTGCATAACGGTAATAATTAACCATTCTGGTCTGAAATCTTTTTGTTTAAATCCAAAGATCCGTAAATCTTCATCAGATAATTTTTCTAATCGTGCACGAACTTCAATTGGACTTAATCTGATATCATTTTCATAGAAATTATATGGTTTTTCTAATTTAATTTTATCTTGTTTTGTACCACAATGAGGACATTTTTCTTTTAATTTATATTTTCGTACAATCTCTTTAATTTTTCTTCTACGAGCTTCAAATCCTTCTTCTTCTCCTATTTTATCTAAGATTGCAACGTAACGTTTCATACTTTCATCTGGAATAATAATTCTTCCACATGATTTACAAGAAGATTTTAACAGGTCTAAAATTTGACGTACAAATTTAATGTGAACAACAGGTCTAGCTAAATCAATGAATCCAAAATGTCCTGGACATTCTTTTAATTTCTGACCGCAAGTCTTACATCGCAATCCTGGATCAATTACTCCTAAACGAAGATCCATTAATCCTCCATCTACAGGATAACCTTCCTTATCATATAATTCCGGTGTTACAACTTTCGCTGTGGATGCTTCTGTAATTTGTTTTGGTGAAAAGATTCCAAATGAGATACTCTCGACTTTTTTATGCACCTGTTGATTCATTTTTCGTTTTCCTCAGTTAATATTTATTTTTTAAATTAAGCTTGGTATATACTCCAAGACTTCTAATTTCATCAAGTAAGAGTTTGAATGCGTAACTCATTTCAACATTTGCCATATCCGAATTATCTCCGAATAAAGGCGAAACTGATCTTCCTGCTTTCCGTGCATCATAGAATCCCATTAAACCTGATTGTTCACAAACAGGAATAACTGCTCTATCAGCATTAAATCTTTCTTTTAACAGCAAAGATGCCCCATGGGCAATGAATGTATCTTTCTCCATCTCTCCCAATCTTAAACCACCTTCTTTAGCTTTACCTTCAGTTGGTTGTCTTGTTAGAAGTTGGATTGGACCTCGCGCACGTGATTGCATTTTATTTGCAACCATATGACGTAATCGTAAATAATACATGTTTCCAACGTAAATACGTGCAAGCATTTGTTTACCGGTTCTTCCATCAACAAATACTTCTTTCCCGTCTTCATTAAAACCTAATTGTGTTAATTCTTGACGTAAATCTTCTTCAGCTTCTGATTTGAATAATGTTCCGTCAACAAATCTTCCACCTAAAGCTCCAACTTTACCACCAACTAACTCAATTAAATGAGATATGGTCATACGTGAAGATACTCCATGCGGTGTGAAAATTAAATCTGGAACAACACCAGAGATTGAAAAAGGAACATCTGATTGTGGAACTAATATTCCTGTAACTCCTTTCTGTCCGTGACGTGATGTAAATTTATCACCAATTTCTGGGATTCTTTCTTGACGTAAACGAACTTGTACAAGTTTATTACCTTCTTCATTTTCAGTGATTGCAACAAAATCTGCAACACCTTTTTCTCCATGTTTTAATGAAACTGAACTTTCTCGTCTAATAGCAGCAGATAAATTGTATTCATCTAAACTACTTAAGAAACGCGGAGGAGATGTTCGTCCAATCACAACATTTCCTTCTTGAACTGTTGCTTCTGGATAAATGATTCCATCTCCTTCTAAGAATGCATAATCTGCTTCTGTCCTATATCCTTTTACTTCTTTATCTGGAACGGAAACTTCATCAATAAGTCCACCTGAATACCGTAATTCTTCAGCACTCACTGGTCTAAAATATGTACTTCTTGCTAATCCACGTTGAACGGAACCTTTGTTTAAGATTACACCGTCCTCCATATTATAACCATCATAACACATAATTGCAACAATCATGTTTTGTCCAGAAGGATGTTCATGATAATCTGTTACATCGTGAATTGCGGTTTTTACAAGCGGGAAGTGTGGATAATGTAAGATGTTTGCATCCATGTCCATACGTAAATGATAATTTGCTGCATAGAATCCTAAAGATTGTTTCTGGTTTTTACTTCCAATAATTAAACGTGAGGAAGGCGTATAGTTTCCGAATGGAACTAATGCTGCTGTGATTCCACTAATTGCAAAAGATTCAATTTCTAAATGCGTATGTTCTTCTGTTAAATCTTCTACATTATATGCAACAAGTGCATTTTCTTCTTCACCAGCATCTATGTATTCAACAATTCCTTGTCGTACAAGATCTGCCCATGTAATTTCATTTGAGTCTAATTGTTGTAAATGTTTTTCTGTTAAAAGAGATTTTCCTTCTTTTGAAACAATTAAAGGTCGTCTTGCACGTCCAGCATCACTCCAAATGAAAACATCATTTGCAGTTTCGTTGAAATAAACATTAACTTCTCCTGAAAGAGAACCTTTTCTTCGTAAATCACGAATGTCTTGTGTAAATGTTGAGGCATTATCAACTTTTCCAACATATTGTGAATTAATAAAAACGTCAGCCATTTTATTGAGCCTCCTGTAATCCTAATGATTTGATTGCATCAAGGACTTCTTTTTCATCTGTATTTTGCGATAAAGAACATAACATTGCTAAATTTTTACGTAGCCCAATGTTTGTACCTTCTGGTGTTTCAATAGGACATAATCTTCCAATATGTGTACAATGTAAAGCACGTGCATCAAAGTTCTCTTGAGAACTTGATAAAGGGCTTACAACTCTTTGTAAATGGGAAACCATATCTAAAAAGTTAATTCTACTAATTCTCTGCGAAACTCCCTGACGACCACCAACCCATTCTCCGGTTGCCATAGCTGAATAAAGTCTAGAAGTTAATAGTTTATCACGAATTATAACTCTCACTGATGGAAGTTTTCCACGTTTAATGATTCTTTGGAAATTATATAAAATATCTCCAACTAATACTTTAAAATTCGCTCGGAATAAATCAAGTAATAAATCTCCACTCATCCGTAATCTTTTGTTCATGTAATGGTCTTTATCATCTGAATTTTGTTGACCATTTGAAACGTCAATAAATTTTTTCAACATTTTACAAATGTTACGAGCTTTTGCTTCACGCATTTTGTCGCCAGCACCCATATTTGGAAGTAAAAATTTATCAAGAATATCTTTTGTACGTTCCATACGGATTTCTTTTGCTTGTGCAATTCCAATTCTTTTTGCAATATAATCAATTGCATCATCTTGTGTTTTTACATCTACGAATTCAAATAAGTTTAAAATAACTTCATCATAAGTTTTTTCTGTTGAAATTGCTTTCATAATTTCTTCGTCTTTAAGTAAGCCAATTGCTTTTAAAACTACGACAATAGGCATCTGTTTCACACGTGTGAAAGACATATAGAAAATTCCATCTTTCTTCCTTTCAAAAGTATGTGGGATTTTGTAAGAACCTGCTGCTGAAAAGAAACGTCCACTAAAGTCACCAGTTTTTGTTTTCTCAACAACAAAGTTATTTCCTGCAAGATCTTCTACATTTACAATAACTCTTTCAGTTCCATTGACTATAAAATATCCACCTGGGTCAGTTGGATCTTCTCCACGTTTGATTAATTCTTCACGTGATAAACTATCAAGATTACAATATTTTGATTTTAACATGATTGGTAATTTTCCAACCTCAGCAACAAAATTTTCTCGTTGCACATCGTTAATATACGTACTAACTTCTAAGAAGATAGGTGCGGTATAAGAAATTTTTCGTAAACGTGATTCCATGGGATAAATTGCTCGTTTAGAACCATCAGCTTCTGTGATTTCTGGTTTCCCTACGGTAATTCGTCCAAATCTAATTTTAAATCTCTCAATATTATGAGGGATAATTGTTGGTTCTGCTTCTTTATTTTCTTCAATGACAATTTGAAGCCCTTTATCAAGAAGTGTATTAAATGATTGAATACTACTATCTACAAACCTTTTTTCTTCAAAGTACTTTTTTACTAATATTGAACGATCCATTATTATTTTACCTCTACCCTTCAACTACCAACCTATAATATTCTGTTGTTCCAGCAGTTCTGCTAGTTCTTTCTATTTTGATGACATCACCGGCTTTTATACCTAAACTTGATATTGCGGGGTCAGTTATAAGAATTTTTGGAAGATGTTTTGACTCAATTGTATGAGTTGCAAATAGTTTTTCTTTATCAGAATCACTTACTTTTGAATGTTTTGGGACGAATTGATGTTGTAGGACGTTTAGGGTCATGTTGTGTGTTCCTCCATGGAATGTTTGTTGTTGATTGTGAACGGGCCGGAAGATGACGAAACTCATCGTTTCGGACCTTCCTATCCTCCATAAACAATTTCATTGATTATGAGCGGGCCGGAAGGGATTTGAACCCTCGACCGCCTGATTGCTTTGACTTTATGCTTAAAAGTCAGGCGCTCTACCAAGCTAAGCTACCGGCCCATGAGTTGGTGAACTGATTTGTTCACTTACATGGTTCGCTTTCCACAGGAAAGCGCCCTGGCCGGGATTCGAACCCGGGTCGTTGCCTTTATGCGGTAGCTTCTTACTAAACCACCTCGACAGGGCAACATGCTAGGCCGAGCTACACTACCAGGGCATGTTTGTAAGACAGCAAATTATCTACAGATTTATCTTTTAGAGACGTATATGTAGAAGGTTTCCTGCCATTTTGTGACTAGTGAGATGGTTTGTTTATAAAGGTATCGGTTTAATTAAAGAGAGAAGCACAATACACATGGGATAAGAGAAAATAAGAAGCACTGGACAACTAGACAAGTCCCCGTAGAGTTTATAAATTTACAAGTTCATAGGATTATTGATGCAAATTAAAAAACTAAAACCAGGTTATAGGAAACTTACTTCTGCAAAAGCTAGGTTAATTGCCCACCTAATTGGAGATGGATGTGTTTTTCAGTCTAAAACTAACTATAACCTCCAATATGACATTATTGATGATGAATTAATCAAAATATTTGTAAAAGATTTAGACAAAGTTTATGGACTAAAAGCAAAAATAAAATTCAAAAAATCAGGTAAGACAGAAAAATATCTTCCTTGCGTATATGTACGATCTAAAAATGCATTTCTTGATTTGAAGAAATATTGTGATTATTATTCATATACTTGGTCTGTACCAAGCCAAATCATGAATAGCTCAAAATCAATAAAAAAAGAATTCTTAATGGCACTTTATGATGACGAGGGAAGTGTTGTGCCTCAAGGAAAAAAAGCCGAGATTAGACTGTATTCAGTGAATCTAAAAGGGTTAAAACAAATACAGAAAATACTCCTTGAGTTCGGTATTGAAAATAGACTTAGAGAAGGATATGGTTCACGAAGAAATGTATATGGGGTCATTGTTAAAAACCTCAAATTATTTCATAAAGAGATTGGCTTCTACTGTATAAGAAAACAACAAAAACTGGAAAAAATGAGTCCCCCCACCCGGATTTGAACCGGGGACCTCTCGATGACTACATGACTGAAAGTGTTTCATCCAGACGTCTCTAAGACGTTTGTCACACATCTGCTACAGTCGAGCGTTCTAGCCACTGAACTATGGAGGGATTTTAGAGTTTAGTCCTAGTGTGTTTATAAAACTTTTCGAGAGGAAAGTCCAAGATGAAATCTGGTTATTTTTTGAAATAGTGAGAATAAGCCAGAAACCAAGAACCTACAGCCCACAGGCCATATTTTCGAAAGTCTTTTAAAGGAAAAATGTTTTCTTAGACTATACTTAATTTAATTAAGTTAAAAAAGAGGTGATTGTAAATTGGCTAAAAAAAGAAAAGCAAGTAGTAAAGTTAGTAGTCGTGTTCCAAGTCACTTAATCGGAAGTTGGTCATTCTTAGTAGGAATTATTTTAGCAGTAATTCTGGGTCTAGGTTATGCAGGCGCATTCCATGCAACAATGGTATGGGTAGTCTTCTTATTAGGTATCGTGGTAGGTCTATTAAATGTTACACACGGAGAAGCAGACCATTTTGTCAGAGGAGGAACAATTTTAGTATTAGTTTCTTTCTTAGGAGTACAAATCGGTGTGTTTAAGTTTGTAGCACCAGTAATTGCGAATATTTTAAAGAGCATCTTAACATTATTCGTACCTGCAACTTTGATCGTTGTACTGAAGTCATTGTTTAGTATCTCACGAAACTAAGCATTTTTTTTGTTTTTTTTCTTTTGTTTTTCAGTAAACATACTGAAATTAAGAATTTCTGAGGTTCCTAAAAATCAAAAGATTTTCCGTAACTTTTATTAAGAAGATATTTCTCTAGATGAATTGTGCGTGGGTAGTATAGTGGTTAGTATACGGCGTTGCCAACGCTGTGACCCGGGTTCAAGTCCCGGCCTGCGCACTCATTCTTCTAATAATACAGAAGGAAATGGATTGAAGTATAATTCTTTGTAAATTACCCATGTTTCGTAAGTTCGCATGAGGTTACTAAATTGTTTCTTTATATCTTTAATAAGAAGATGGAGATCTTGATTGTTTTTTACAACTACGTAAACTTTCATATCCCATGTACCTAACATTTTCTTGACAGAGATAACATGAGGAGTTTGGGACATTTTATAGAAAAACTTTTGTTCATCTTGTACAGATAAACTTGATGTTGTAAAACAAAAAACATAACCTTGATAATCTAAATCTGAAAAATTTACCAACGTTGCATATCGTTTAATCAAATGGTTTTTTTCTAACTTTTTAAGACGCAACCCTATTGCATCTGCACTTAAACCTACAGAAGGTGCAATTTTATATGTTGATTGTCGTGCATCTTTTGCAAGTTGTTGAAGAATTTTAAGATCTTTTTGATCATATGAGATTTCTACATTTTTTTTATGTTCAATTTTTTCTTTTGGTCCATGTTTTCTCCGTACTTCTGGAAAACATCCGTCATCAAGAAGATCAATTAAAGCTTCAGTATCTTTATTTATAATTAAACCTTCAAAAGGTAAAAGTAAATCACGTTCTACCTCATCAAAATGTCGTAAAGATTTTGCAAGTATTACAATTTCTAAATCCCAGTTATCACTAAATTCCATAACACGCATGACATTCGAATGATTTTCCAAAGCTTCCATAAATTTTTTACGTTCTGCATCTTTTCCTTCTTCTAATAATAGTAAAAGATGATATTTTTGAAAACCTAATGCTTCAAAATTTACCACAGGATATGTTTTTAGAATCACACCATTTTCAATTAGTTTCTTGTAACGGTATTGCACGGATTCTTTTGACAATAATGTTTTTTTTGCTATGTCTGTGAAGCTTCTTCGTGAATTATGTACAAGGTAATAAAGAATTTTTTTATCTTTCACATCTAATTTTAGATGGTTCTTGTGATTTACATCAAATGAAAGGTTTTCTATTGGCATGTTTTTGTTATATCCTTGATTATTTATAAAATCTTCGGCAAAAATTGAAGATCTTGTAATTTGGTTTAATATACTGATTTTGTTTTGAAAACATTATCAGGAGGAAATTAAAATGAAAAAAGGATTAACAGCTCTGCTTGTTGCCGGAGCAATTGGACTGGGGGCATTGGGTGGATGTGCAGAAAAAAATGACGGGTTATATGAAGCCATCAGACAAGGATGGACAAATGTTGAAATCGAACACGAAGCATGGGTAGTTAATCGTGAGTGCCAAGCAGGAGAATACGCGTTGTTTATCAAAGGCACGAATCCAGAAGGAAAAAAAGATACACGTGCAACGATTTGTTGTGGATATAGTCAGTGTGAAGTGAAATATTAAATTTTAAGTGGAGAGAGTTTTCCAACTAGCGTTAGCTCTCTCGGAGAAAAAGAAAATGACAAGACACGGAAGAAGTGGATCAAGAATGAAGGGAAAATTAGCAGCAATTGTTACAGCAGCAGCAATCGGAATTGGAGGTATAGGAGCTTATGCAATAGGAGGAACCAACCCGAGGACAGATGCCGGATTTGAGGGTTATGTCTATCATGACCCATTAGTTTTAGGAGAAAGAATTTTTGAAAGTACCCAGGTTGGTCCAAGTTCAACAGGATTGGTATGGAGAGAATATGTAAATAATATTGATATGAGACCAGACACATATTCCGAAGAATATGAAATTGTTACAAAAAAAGACATGAACCTAACTTTTGATTCACATGTAAGAATTAGTTTGAAATCAGGTTCAATAAAAGAAGTCGTAGAAAAATTTGGTGGAAAACAGTGGTACGAAAATAATGTAAAACGACCTTACAGAAGCACAGTTAGAGAAGAAGTAAGAACGTATAAACCATTTGAAGTAAAATTACACACAGAAAAAATAGCAAAAGCTGTATTAGGAAAGCTTCAAGAGAGGTATAAAGGAACACCAATCATCTTTGAATCATTAGATATTGGAAACATTGATTATCCTGGATCCGTAAAAAAGGAAATTGAAGCAAAAGTAGCTTCACAACAAAAATTACAGAGAAAGGATATTGAAAAAGATATCGAAAGACGTAATGCTGACATCCGTGTGATTAAAGCTGAAGGGTTAGCAGAAGCACAAAGAGTAATTAATAAAACATTAACTCCACTTTATGTGCAACACGAGGCAATTGAAGCTTATAAAACATTAGCTGGTTCAGAAAACACGACATTTATTATTGCACCAACAAGTCCAAATGGAACAGGAATGCCAATAATTATTGATGGAGCAAATGTTAATAAAGTACCAGGAAGTAAATAGAATTTTTTTATTTTTTATTCTTTCAATAAAACAGCTTTAATTCTTCTAACACCAGCAGAACTACTTTGTTCTTTTTTGATTTTAAATTTACCTAGTTCAGAAGTGTTCTTTACATGCGGGCCACCACAGAATTCTTTGGAAAAATCTCCAATAAAATAAACACTAACACGTTCTGGATACTTTGCACCGAATTCCATCTGTGCTCCTAGAGTAACAGCTTCTTCTTTTGACATTTCTTCTCTACGTACTTCCATTCCTGCATCAATGATACGATTCATTTCATCTTCTACTTTTTTCTTTTCTTCATCTGTTAATTTTCTATCAAAAGAGAAGTCAAATCGTAATCGTTCTGGTGTGATGTTTGAACCACGCTGTTTGATGTTTGAATCTACAACTCTCCGTAGTACTTCAAGCAGTAAATGTGTTGCTGTATGTAACTGTGTGGTTTCAGGAGAATCATCTGCGAGTCCTCCTTTGAATTTTCCTGCTGCAGCAGTTCTTGATGTAGATTGATGTTTCTCAAATTCTTCTTTAAAGATAGCTTCATCTACAGAAATGTTTTGTTCTGCAGCTAATTCTTGCGTCATTTCTAACGGAAATCCATAACTTTGGAATAATAAGAATGCATCCTTACCAGAGATCACATCTGAATTTACTGCAATCTTTTGAAATTCACGTAACCCTTTTTCTAAAGTCAATGCAAATTTCTGTTCTTCTTGATCTAATTCTTGAAAAATAAACAATTTATTCTTTTCAATCTCTTTGTAATAATCTCCATAATCCTTAACAACAAGTCTTGCTAGATCTGAAAGAAATGGTTTTTGAATGTCTAACATTTTTCCATACCTTACTGCACGTCTGATTAATCTTCTGAGAATGTATCCTCTATCAACATTTGATGGAGTGATTGCATTTTCATCTCCAAGAACAAATACTGCTGCACGAATATGATCTGCGATAATACGCATTTCTTTTTGATGGTCTCGGTAGGATTTTTTAGATAATTGTTCTATTTTCTTAACAACTGGTTGGAACAATTCTGTTTCATATGCAGATTCTTTTCCTTGTAATACTGCAACAGTCCTTTCAAGTCCCATTCCGGTATCTACGTTTTTTTGTTTTAATTCAGAGATAGAACCATCTTTGTTTTTCTCTAGACACATAAAAACATCGTTCCATATCTCTACCCAGGTATCGTCATTCGGATCAAATTTCTTAGGTGCTGGTTTCTTTCCAGTCCAATAAAACATTTCTGAAGATGGTCCGCAAGGTCCTGTTTCTCCAGCTGACCAAAAATTATCTTTTGTAAGGAATACGATTCTTTCATCAGGGATACCAAGAGATTTCCATTTCTTTGCTGCTTCTGTATCCTTGGAAACACCTTTTGATCCTTTGTAACATGTAAACGCAAGCATGTCTAAAGGAAGTTTTAGGATTTTTGTAAGGAATTCAAAACTCATGTCAATCGCTTCTTCTTTGAAATAATCACCTAATGACCAATTTCCAAGCATCTGAAAGAATGTATGGTGAGAATTGTCACCAATATTTTCAAAGTCAACAGTTCTTAAACATTTTTGAACATTAACAATTCTTTTTCCAGAAGGATGTGTTTGACCAAGAAAAAATGGTACAAGTGGTTGCATCCCTGCTGTATTAAATAAGACAGAGGCATCATTTTGTGGGATTAAAGATGCTGATTCAATTAATTGATGTCCTTTTGATTGGAAGAATTTAAAGTACAATTCTCTAAGCTTTTTAGGATGCATTTAGAGTAGGAGTAATTGAAGATATATAAGGATTTTGGATTGATTAAAAGGATTAAAACTCTAAAATTTTATTTTTTCAGCCAAGGATTCCTGAAAGATAGGTTTTGGAATCGCTGCAATTCTCTTTCGGAGTATTGGATCTAATCGTTTTAATTCTCCTTCTTTTAATTCTTTGATTCTATTCCCATACCAAGCATCATGTTCTTGAAGTGTAAAGAATTTGTCAATAACACCATAAACTAATGGTTTAGAGATACCAGAAACTCTCAAGATCGTTATTGGATCAAAACTTCCTACTGTTGGTAAATGAGCTTTTGATTTTGCAGAATTCTCACGAAAGGAAAAATGAAGAACTTTTCCTTTAGGGAATCCTTCGCCATGTTCTAAATAATACATTGGCGTTCCTCCAGGTTTACCAAGACTTTGAGGATGTAATAAGTTTGCGTGTTCATCAAAAACGTAAAAACGATTATTGTCTGTCCAAACGGCAGAAGCCATGTCTTGAGATTTTTCATGACCTCGTGATAAAAAAGCACGCATAATTAGATCTTCAAAATTTACTGGTGTAATTGAATCAGAAGACATTTGCGATTTTTTAAGAATAAAGGAACGTGCAACTTCAGCACGCGTTTCTTCAGCTTCAATTGAAGATACATACTGTTGTACTTTGCTATCATGATGTTCTAAAATTTTTGCTAAATCCTCTTCTCGTAATCTTCCTACTCGTTCAATCTGTCCTGCATCTTCTAAATGTGAGAAGTTGTTCAAACCATTCAATTGAAAAGCCGCCAATTCATACCCTTCACGTAATTGGTCTGTACGTATCTCAAGATGACTTTTATATCCCAAAAAAACATCAATTTTGTCTAATGGCATTCCAGAATTTGTAGGTAATTCTGGTATTAAAATCCTATTTTGAGATGGACTTGTAATATACGTTCCAACAGATGTCCTATAGATATGAGGGTGAGCCATAAAAGATGTGTCAAGAAGGTGTTTATATCATTTATGTAATTAAAAGAAAAAAATTAAAACAGGTCTTGTGTAATTTCTACAAGGGATTTAGCCGTCCAGTACACTGGTTCAACCTTTGAAATTCCAAGTTCACGTATTGCTGTCGGATGATCCATAGAAGATCCAGTAGTTGCATAGAACTCTGGAAGTGCATGATAAGCTCCTTGTGAGTCTCCCGAAACAAATTGATTCCTAATTACATCAAGCTTTGTTTGTTCTGAAGGTGCAAGGTCTGCTGCTCTTCTAAGATACACTGCTGCAAGTTCGTGTTTCCCTTGGTTAAAAGCAATCGTTCCCAAGAATGTATTAGCTTCTGGTGATGTTGCAATTAGGTGTCCAAGTTTACCTTCGTGAAATCTTATGTCTCGTTTACCTACATCATATCTTGCTGCAGATTTAACAACCTTAGCGTGGGTTGTTTGTAAAGGACAATCTTTGAAATGGTTCAATGCTTTCCTCGGTTCAACTAATTTATATGCAACTAAACCCATTACTTCACGTTCTCCAAAACTAGGATGAGTTAATCTAATTAAAGATTCATATCCTATAATGGGATTTTCAACAAGAATTGCTGCTTTTGCATGAAGCCCATATAATCTTCTTGAACCAATTTCATGAACATCATTTGTATAATCCACAACAGCTTGCGCAAGAAAATCAACATCTTTATTACGTATTGAACGTGCAAACTCCCGTTCTAAACCTTCTTGCCTACAACTTAAAGGTGTTTTTCTTACAGCCTCACGGGCAGTATTACGTGCCCTTTGTCGCAATTCATCTAAACCTTCTTTTGAAATGCCATCAAGACCATCTAATAAAATATCTAAAAAACTTTTTTGTGCCATATAATTCCTCCAAATCATGTGATTTATATATTTTGAAGGAAAAGAGGATTATTAAACATCTTAATAGAAATTTTATTTTTACCGAATAAGAATTAGAAACCAAGCCTACCTAAAATCACATCAGCATCAAACTTCTCAAAATCTTTGTATTCTTGCCCAACACCTAGATATAAGATTGGTTTTTTGATTGTGTAAGAAATACTTAATGGTGCGCCACCTTTTTCATCAACATCTACTTTTGTAAGAATTGCACCGTCCATTTGTACAAGCTCATTAAATTTCCTTGCTTGCTCAATACAGTCATTTCCTGTGATGGATTCTCCAACAAAGATCTTCATATCTGGGTTGGTTACACGAATGATTTTTTCTAATTCTGCCATTAAGTTCGTGTTTGAATGTAATCTTCCAGCGGTATCAATCATTACGACATCAATGTTATTTTTTTCTGCATATTTGATTGCATCAAAAGCAACTGCTGCTGCATCTGAATTATAATCATGTTTAATTATTTTCACACCAAGATTGTTAGCATGTTCTTCAAGTTGATCAATTGCTGCTGCCCTAAATGTATCACATGCTGCTAATACTACAGACATATTACTTTGTTGTAAGAGATGTGTTAATTTTGCAATTGACGTTGTTTTTCCAACACCGTTGATTCCGAAGAATGTAATTACAAATGGTCCTTTCTTATCTTTTATTTTTTGTAATAGATCTATGGAGTCAATTGTAAGAATCTCTTTCATCGTACGTTTCAATGTTTCTTGAATCTTCCCTTCAACATCTCGTGGAAGTGGTTTGTCAACAAGTTCTTCTTTAAGATCTTCTTTGATTTTTTCAATCACTTCAACTGATACGTTGTTTTCAAGTAATACTAATTCTAAATTCCAGAATAAGTCTTCATATTTTTCTTCAGAGATTGTTTTTGTTGTGATAGATTTTTTGATTTTAGAGAAGAATCCTGCTTCAGATTCTTCTTTGGGTTTTGGAGTTTCTTCAACTTCAGATTTAATTTCTTCAACTTTTTCTTTTGGTACTGTTTGTGTTTCTTTGATAACTTCTTTAGGTTCTTCAATTACTTTCTCTTCCTTAGCTGGTTCTTCTACTGTTTCTTCAGTTTCATCAGGTGCTGAAAATTTATCTTTTAATTTTGAAAAGAATCCTTTTTCTTCTTTTGGTTCCTCGGATTTTGCTTCTTCAATAACCTTCTCTTCAACTTCTTCTTTAATCTCTTCCTTTGGTTCTTCAACAATTACTTCTTTAACAACTTCTTTCTTTGGCTTCTCTTTTTTCTCAGCCTTTTTCTTTTCCTTTACAGGTTTCTCTTCTACTTTCTTTTCTTCCTTAACAGGTTCTTCTACTTCAATCTCTTTAACTTCAGCTACTTCTTCAGCTTCACTAGAAAAAACGGATAAGGCGCTTTTCAGCTTGTCTTTAAGTTTACCGAACATTATTGTTCAACTGCCTCAACTTCTTTATGTATTGCCATTGTTTGTTGATGTAAATCTTGTAACATTGCTTCTGCTTCTACAACTCTTGTTCGGATTTTAATATGTTCCTTTTCCAACAATGCAACTGCTTCAGGAATTGTCCGTTCAACTGTGGTGTTGCTTCCAACGTTTACAATAACCTTTTTATTATCTACAAGATTTGATTTAATAAAAATTCCATTTGATAATGGTGCAAGAATCTCTGTACCGGTTTCAGTTTTTGTTAATTCAACTAATGCATTCTTAGAAATTTCTAATTCTTCAGATTGTTGTCCTAACATCTGCACATGATGAGTCATCTGTTCTATGTGTTCCTGTAGCATTTGAAAATGCTTGTACTTTTCTTGCCAATCTTGTTCTTGCGTCATATTATAATTTTGTTAATATTCCTAAGAGGAATTTCTGATAATCTGCTTCTGATTTCATAAATGCAAGATCTGATTGATCTCCTTCAATTTTCGTTAAAAATGGTGAATTACTAATCATCAATTTATCTGCATCCTTGCTCACGTGGTCCAATTCTTTTTCGACCAAAACTTTCAATACATCCATCTCTTCTTTTGTTAGTGTCATATGATGTTATTAATAGAGTGTATTTATAAGGTTTTTGTGTTAAAAGTAAGGTGTGGAATAGATATGATTTAGTGAGGAAATGGTTATAAGGAAAGAAAATGTTTTATTTAATAAATGGCGAGTAAAACAAAACTTCTTGTGGTTCCTTGTTCCGGTGAAAGAACTGCTGAATTAGCTAATAAAGTCACAAAAATTCTTAGAGATGATTATGGACTAGAGGATAAAGTAGAATTATTAACAAGTTTACGAAGATCAGGGATAGAGAAAGGAACACCTAAAAATCATCAACACGAATTGGTTTCTGATTATTTTCCTGATGTTGAAGCGCAAATTGATATTGGAAGAAACCAATTATATGATATAATTAGGGGATCACATGTGGCGTTGGTAGAGCATATGTTAACTCCAGATAGATTTGTAACAGAAGGACAACCACAATGTATTTCCGTAAATGATCATTTAATGACCGTAAGAGGATATCTAGATGTGTTAAAAAATACAGATACTCTACAAAGAACACTCCTTGCGCCATATTTGACATATGTCAGATCACATAGTATTAATAAATATAAAAAAAGAGGGTTTTTTCAATTTGACTCATTAAAAATAATGATGGAAGACCTTCAAAGAGGAAAATTAAATTCTTTAATTACTATAGATCCTCATGCAAAAGAAGCAGCTCAGATAGCAGAATCTTTAGGTATGGACTTCCATAGTATTAATCCTTTCCATTCAGCTCGTGCCATTAATCCATATAAGTTAGGTATTTCTGGTGAGAAATCAAAAGATGTAAGAAAAAGATTGCGACCTTTTCAAGAAAGATTTGCAGAATTAAGAAAAGAAAAAAAAGGAGATTTATATGTAATTGTTGTAGATTCAGGTTCAGAATCAAAATGTGAAAATTTTATTGAGCGTGCATGTCCTGATTTAACTCCTGAAGAATTTTATGCCTTACTGGTTAATTTTGATAAAGATCGTAATGCGTATGATCGATCAAGTACAGACATAAAATCATTTAGTCCAATAAACAGATCAAATATGAATCCTGAAGGGACATACATCATTATTGATGATATGGCTTTTAGTTTAGGAACCGCTAATGGTGCAGGAAAAATTGTAAAAGAAGCCACAGGTGGAAAAGGAAGAGTCGAATTATGGACTAGTCATGCAGTAACAATGCCAGACCAACATGAAAAAGCAAACAATAGAAGTTATATTGACAAAGTTGTTTGTTTAGATACTGTTCCCCAACATACTGCTCTAGATTTTGAATATATCCATGCAAGCGCACATTTACTTGCATCTGGGCTATATAAAACTCATCAAAGGTTAGTTGCTTCACGATAATCATCTAATTTTCATAAAAACTCAATTCATTTGTTTCTTCATCTACAAATAAATGTTTGTTTTCTTTGAGAAATTTTTCTTTAATATGATCCTGCATCTGATTCCAGGTTCCTTTTCCAGACAATCCTGTATTTGGTGTTTTTTTAAGATAATCATCAGAGGTAAATTCTTTTCCTGAATTTGCAAGTTCTTCAAACTTCGGAAAATCAATCCACGTATACCATCCGTCTTCTTTTTTGAACTTCTTTTTTGCAACCATGATTACACGCGAGGGAATATGTTCAGAAACAATTTCATAGTCTTCTAAAGAAAGCATCATTTTTTGCGTGAATTTAATAATCTCTTCATGAATAGGCATGTTTCTCCTTCCTAAACGTTCACGTGATTCTCCAACATGCATGTAACCTTTTACTTCAATAAAATCTGCGTCACTTCGTTTAATGAGATTTGCATAGTTTTCTGGTTCTACATCATTAATAGATTTAATTAATGTTAGTCTGATACAAGTTCTCGCTTTCTTTTCTGCAAGGTAATCTAATGCTAAAAGCAATCGTTCCCAATAATCTGCAAATAAAGGTTTATCTACTTCCTTCAATAATTCTTTGTTTGGTGCATCTACAGAAATGTAAAGTTGTGTAATTGGTTTTAAATCTTTTACTTGTTCTGGATATTGTCCATTAGTCACAATAAATGTTGAAACCCCATCTTTGTGAAATTTATCAAGCAATTCATTCATTTTCGGATAAATAATTGGTTCACCTGTTAATGAAAGTGCAACATGTTTTACAGTTTTAGAGGTTTCATAAGCTTGCTTATTTGCTTTATCAGATCCACCATATCCTACAAGTAATTTATGGTGTGCTTCTAGACTTTTTTCAACAATCATTTCTGGTTCATCTACTTCCCATGTCCATTCCTTTGAAACTGGTGCTTTGTATCCTCTCCAACAAAATGTGCATCTGTTTGCACAGCTAATGGAAGTCGTCATTTGAAGACATTGATGCGACATTATACCATAGAACTTTAATTTGTAACATCCACCTTCACCATTGATCATGTTTCTTGTCCAACCACAGGTTTTCACAGCTGAATGAGTTCCAACTACTCGGTACTTTTGTCTTTCCAAACTTTCAGTTTGGAGCTCAGAAAGCTGTGCTTTCCGTTGTTCTAGTTCTGTGATTGATTCTGGTGTTAACATAGAAGGATATTTTTTCACGTTGTTTAAAAAGGTTTTGGGAGAATGAATCATTTTCCTGAACCTTCCAAAAAATTTGTTTTTTGATAGGTTTTGTACTATTACGAGAGATAATAGGTTAACGTAAAAGATGTAGCTACAATAAGAAGAAAGAGAACTGCTGCTGTTGCATTTGCTTTTCTGTTCATGTTATTAGGATTATTTTTAAATATTTAAATATTACGGATTAATCTTTTTACAAATAATCAGAAACCTTAATATAAACACATACTTTTTCTCTCTATATGGTTAGATCCCTAGAAGGTAAGCATGCAAAGTACTTTGAAGCAATTCTCCAACTTAGAGATACATCCGATGAAGTGAAGGCTTGGGTGGATAAAACTATCAAGGAACAAAAAATTGTTGTTCCAAGAATTGAAGAAGCAAAAAAAACAAAGAACGGATGGGATTATTATCTTGCTGATAACAATCAGGGACGTCAATTGGGTTCTCAGTTACAAAAAAAGTTTGGTGGACATTATCACGTTACAGCAACTTTACATACCGCAATTGATAGTAAAGAGAAATATAGAGTAACAATTCTATTTAGAGAAGCACCTTTTAGAAAAAATGATATTGTAGATTATCAAGGTGAAGAATATACTGTTAAAATGATGATTAAAGATATTTTCTTACAGAATAATAAAACTGGTAAGAAAATTCATTTGAAGTATAGAGTGATGGATCAGATCAAAAAAATCAATTGAATGTAGATTTTTTTAGCCAATCTTGTTAACCAAGATTAGATCAAGAAAATCAATTGATTAAACGAGTTTAAGTTTTTTCTTTAATCTTGGAATTTCTTTCTTCATTGCACGTTCACCAATTTTAATGAATTTTTCAGCTTGATCAAAATCTGCCCAATCTATATCTTTAATTTTTGGTGCTATTTTAAAATCAATGTCTGCATGTTTCATACGTTCATTTGCATAACTGTTGGAAAGAATTTCAATAGAGGAGTTCATTATTTGTGTGATGTCTGGAACTTGTTTTCCAGAAAGAATTCTTAAAACTTTTGCAGGATAAAGAATTTTATCAAATAACCAATATAAAATTTTCCTGATTAAACGTGGCCATCGTTCCGGAAAAAGATAATTTTTAATATTTAATAGTTCAACAACAACAAATTCCTGTCTTAAATCTTCAAAGAAACTTCCTTTCTTAACTTTTGGTGCTTTTACACGTTTTTCTTTATTATACAAATCTACGGCTATAACAACATCTGCCCCCATATCCTGAACAACGTCAAAAGGTGTCGGATCTGTAACAACACCATCTATATAACGATCTCCGTTAATTATTGGTGGTGTGAAAACACCTGGGATAGAAATAGATGCACGTAACGCTCTCGCTAAATTTCCTTCTGTAAAAACAACACGTTCTCGTTTTGTAAGATTATAGGATACTGCTCCAAATTTAATATCTAAATCTTTGAATTCTTTTCCTTTAACAATTTCATTAATTCTTTTTTCAACAAGGTCTCCTTTTAGAATTCCTGATTTTGGTATTGTAAAATCTATAATTTTCTTCCAATCAGTGGTTGTTGCAATTTTTTCTAAATCTTCGGGGGAATTTCCTGCTGCATATGCTGCACCAATCACTGAACCCATAGAAGTACCTGCAATGTAATGAGGTTTTATACCATGTTTATGAAGAACTTTTAACACTCCAATATGAATTAATCCTCTAGCTGCACCTGCACCTAACGCTAATCCTAACTTAATCCTCTTTTTTGACATCAGTATTAGAATATTTTTGGAAGTTTTAAAGGTATCGAAAATATGAATATTTTTTCGGACCTCCAAAAAACCCTGTTTGTTGATAGGTTTGGTTTGGAGAAAGGAAGGGAATGTTTTTTATTGGGAATTTTTTTATGGAAAATGATTACGCTATTACATTAATCAATATTATTAAGATATAATCTAAAATAGCGAATAGGCTCCGTAGAATTGCTATTTAAAGTAATGACTTTCACTGGTGAATTATTTGTATGTTCTATGTTAATAGTGCACGGCGCGGTAGATTTGTTCGTAAACTCACAAATGCGCCTCCATTGGCACTATTAACCCACATACTAA
>JABIJM010000018.1 GCA_018655525.1 Candidatus Woesearchaeota archaeon
CTAAAGATGAAGAATGTGAATTATCAGAAGAAACACTAAAAAATATTAAACAATCACTAAAAGAATTTAAGGAGGGAAAAGTTCATACTTTAGAAGAAGTTGAAAGAAAATTAGGTTTTAAAAATGGATAACATCATCTTATTAAAAAAAACAAAAGAACTGGAAGATTTATGTAGATCTCTCGGGTTTGAAGATACTTTGTTTCTAGATGATGTTAAAGTGATTGAAGCTAAAACAAATAAGGATTTGTTGAAGAAATATTCACAATTTACGATTGTCAAACCTGCAACAGAAGATTTGTTGCGATTTGCTCTTGAAAAATCAAAGGTTAATTTAGTGTATGGAATGGAATCTATCCATCCCAAAGATTCTGTGCATTACGTACGTGGAGGATTAGATCAAATCACATGTAAAATTGCAGCAGAAAAAGGAAAAATTATTGGATTTTCATTTTCAGATATCTTGAATACGAAGAATTCTGCTAAGTTATTAGGTAGGATGCGTGCAAATCTTAAGTTGTGTAAGAAGTATGGTGTAAAAGTATTATTTGGAAATTTCTCTTTACATAAAGAAGATATTCGTTCTAAAAAGGATTTGGTTGCATTCTTGAGGACGTTAAAGAAACGTAAGAAATGAGTACATTTAACCTTGTTTTACACAAACCTTTATAAGTTCATTTTATTTCTTAGATAGAAGTAGATTATGAAAAAAAGAGGATTACTGTTAGTTGTACTTTTAGTTCTATCTATTATTTCTTCTGCATTGGTTTTGGGAGAAGTAAATGGTGATGATGAGAAACCTAAAGAAGTCAGTGATAAAGATATTGTTGAACTGGAGAAATATACTAGTTACGAGGCGATTGCTATTTCTAATAATTGTGATTCTGAAGATGAATGTAAGGAACAACAGGAACATGTAGATCAATATTGTGGGGATTCTGAGACTGATTGTATGTATGATGATGAATGTGATGGTGATGATGTGCAAATAGAATGGCCTTCAAATGAAAATGGATGTATTATTTATTCTTATGAGGAGGATGGTGGTATCAAATTGGATCATGAATGTGTTAGCGATGTATTGCCTTTTGGGACCAATATAAATGAAAAATATTCTTCTACTGCTGAAAAAATGAGTGATTTAGAGGCCGCTTTTGATGATTTTGTGGATGTTCTTAAAGTATCTGGAGCGATTCTCGGTTCTACAGTCACTGGCGTTGGAATTGGTGCAGGAATTGGATTTTGGGTAGGTGGCCCATGGGGTGCTGCAGCTGGAGGTATTATTGGTGGTGTGATTGGGGGTATATCGAGTACATTTACAATTTTAGTAGGATCCAATGGAGATGCTGAGGATGCTCTTGAATTTGCAGGTTATAATTTTAAAGATCAAGAAGGAGTTATGTGTGCAAGTAATAAGAAATGGATTAAATGTGATAGTGACCATGAAGGTGCTCTTTATTGGCTCAATTATGAAGTAGATACGGGTATTATTTCAGACGATGGAACCATATTGAAAAAAACAATCCCTACACTTCTTTATGAATGTAAGGATTTAGGAAATAATGAGGGATTTACCTGGCAAACGAAAGAAGATAGGGATTTGGATAAAGATGGGTGGACAAAAGGTCAAGGTGATTGTAGCGATTTTGGTTATTTAGATCCTTATTTGGGTTGCCCTGTGTTAACAGAAGAACAATATCAAGGTCAAACACAAGAATATATTCGTGGAAAAGTGAAAGAGTTATGTAGTGATCCCGAATTTTCATTTTGTTCAATGTGTGTTAATCCAGGCGCAAATGAAATTTGTGGGGATAAGATAAATAATGATTGTAAAGCTCCTTCAGGCGTCCTTGCAGTTGCAGCATTTTTGGAAGGAGAAACAAATGACGATTGTAACTTGAATCAAGATGCATGTCGCCAAGATAATGATCAAAACAATTTTGTTAATGAAAAATTATCTTATGAAACTGGGTCTAAAGGTTCGGGCACAGGATTTTGTTGCGGTGCTGGAGGGATTGATGATGTTGGGAAACCGTGGCAAAATGATGAAGGTGGTTTTGTATGCATCAATAATGATCCTAATCTTATTGGTGGTGTGAAACTTAGTGATCAATTATGTCCTAATGGAGAAAATTGGTGTTTAATTTCTTCAACATCTAAACCATTTCAAGTATTTACAATTAATAAACCTGGGGAAGAAGCATATGATGTTGTGTCTAATAGTGAAGGATGGTATGAATGTAAAGAAGGTGTTCAAAATTTAGAGGGACCTACTCAAAATACCAATAATCAAAGATTTTCAAATAGGTTTCAATGTTATAACGAAGGAAATAGGTGGAGTTGGGCAGAATGTTTCGGGAAAGGTTTACCTAAGAAAAATGATAATGTTAAGGGGAGGTTTACGGGAGAATCGTTATATATCTTACCTCTGGTTAAAGGAAAAGAAAATAATCAAGGTCAAAATATTCTGGAAGGTGATGGAGTTATGGTAGATGTCCAAACTAATTTTAAAGATTGGTATGGTGCAGAAACTACTTTAGATTTTGAAGGTTATGATTCTTTGGAATTTTTTGTTAAATATAAGACTCCCGATGATTTAAAATTGCCAGCAGGTCTTACGTTGGAAATATTTGGTCCACAAAATAAAAAATATTATTCTTCAGGTGTTTTAGGTTTTGCACAGAACGGATTCTTTAGTGATAATTCTTCTATGCACATAAAAATTCCAAATCTACAACCTTACAGGGGCGTAGAGAAAATAACGTTAAAAACTTTAAATCAACAAAATACAATTGAATTACAAAGTATGTTTTTAAGTAAAGGGGAAACACAATTTTGTTCAGGTGTTGATGACCGTGACAAATCAAATTGGTTGGAAAATTTAGACCAAGGAGATGCTGAGAAATCTGTTGCAACAAGTGAATCTCTATGTAAATCATTGTATGGAGATAAGGCATGGTTAGGAAACGATGGTAGTGTTGATTCTGCTACTGCAAATTGTTGTGGAAATGCAAAGAATGAATATTATGATGGTTCTTCTGCTACTGAAACAGGTTGTTGGAATTCTCAACCTTTAGGAGTTGGAGATACTTCTATGGACATTAAGTTTACAGTAAGTTCTGCAGAAAAACAATTTGAGGTGAAATTTCCAGAAAAATCAGTCAGTTTTACTTATACTACAAATAAAGGAAATTATTATTTGACTGGTAAAGGAAGTGCAGGTAAGATTGATCCAGAATCGTTAGGTAAAGATTCAAGTCAAACATATTGTTTAGAAAAAGATTATGGGGGAGATTGTGTGAAATGGAAAGAAGAAATGGTAACTTCAGATTCTATCACAAAAACAATTTCTTTCAAAGGTGAGTCTCAGAAAGTTGAAGAAATAACAATCAATAAAGCTGCTCATAGATTGTTATACATGGATGATTTCTATGGAGATCTCACAATTAATTCAGATGATGAAGAGGTTGTATTGTCTTTCTATGCACCATTGCAAGGAGATTGGTGGGATAAAACATTGCCTGTGAATGAATTAAGAGGATTATTTGATAACAAAGTCTACATTATGGCAGATTATAAGAATATTGAAGCAACCGAATTAGCACCCATACAAAAATCTCAAGAATTAATTTATTCATGTACAAAAGATGAATGTCTTTTCCCGCTTCCTGGAGAAGCGCCATATACTGTGACAAATCCACATCCTGAATTGTATGAATTATATTTTGTAACTGGTTCAGATAAGGCGAGTGAACATTTTATTGGAACTGAACGAACCTTTAATGAAAAAGCAAATTTGAAAGTTAAGAAGGTTGCGCAACAAATCATTTATGATGGCGAATTCTTTGGGTGTAATGCTGTTGATTATGTGATAGGGGAAGGTAAATTAAAAGAAGAAAATAATTTGAAACATTGTGCTGTAAAAGGAGATTCTTTTTGTGCATATTCTTCTTCAACTGTAGATAATAAAGAAATATTCACCACAATTAATTCCTGGAGTAAGGAAGGACTAACAAAAGTAGGGTATGATAACACGGACTCTTTTAATTTTAATAATCCTGAAGATTCTTTCTTAACCTTAAAGGAAGCAAATTATGAAGCAAATGAACGTAATTCCTCCTCTTCGGCTGTACCTGCAAGAAATATTTTATCTAATGCTTTATTCATTCCAAGTGGCTCAGAATTACCTCATTGGGAAATTTTATCACAAGGAAGTTTAAAGAAAAATGAACAATTAAATCTTCAAGGGACATCTATCAAATTGGGAGAAGGAGAAACTTTACGGTCCGAAAAGATTGCAGTTGTTCCAGGAACATTACACTTTGTGCAAAATGGGACTTGTCAATCTATTCTTAATATTATTGATAAAGATGGAAAATCTACTGACGCAACTCTTCCAGAATTTATGATAGAAACTACCTCATATCTTTCATTATCTTTTGAAGGTCCTTGTACAGTTGAAAAACCAATGTTGCAATATAGGGATGATGAATCACCGGTAGAATTTTATTATCAAGATTTGTATCCTACCCGTGCAGGTGCAGCGTGTTGTGCTGAAAATGGATGTTGGAATGGGTTTGCATGTGTGGATGAAATGTCTTCTCTTTCAAATTTCTATGAACCAACAGGTGAAAATAGAAATTATAGATGTGTAGAAGGTGATTGGGTTAATGTTCCTGCAAACAAAGATTGGATTGAAGATAAGGCAGGATTTTGTCAATCTAAATCTCAATGTTTTGTATTGTCTGAAGATGATGGCGGTACTTCTGCTAATTCAGCTTCTTCATTCACAGAAGGATTATTTCCTAATTGTATTGACTCCGGAGAATATATCTTAGATAATTATTGTGATTCGGGAGTATGGACTTCAAGAACGAAATTCATTGCTGAATCTTTATTAGATGTTGCAGGAAGTGATGATTATTCCCTCTATTGTACAAATTATCAAGATACACTATTACATTTTGATGGAAAAGAAAACCAAATTGCAGGAACAAATTTAGAAACTGTGAAAAAAGAATTAGAATTTGGCGACGCAATTGCTGGCAGTCAAGGAGAGAAAATTATTAGATCTTGTTTCTCAAACATTAAAGGCCAAGAAGCAGATCGTCTTATTGGTAAGGAAGAAAATAGTTGTATTAACAACGTATGTGTATTAAAACAAGGAGATAAAACTATTTTTGGGACAACATTAAATCATCCTTTGGATGATCCGGAAAAATCGTTCCTTATTGCGTTAGGGATTCTTCCCCAAAAATTAACAGAAATTTGTCAGACAGGTGAAGATTTTGTATTATGCGATTTATCTAAAGTAAATCAGAAAGGAGATTTATGGTACAACAAAAAATTAAATGCTATTATTTATAGTAAAGATGGTGTAAATTTGAAGAAATCCGGTCTAGCTAGTTTCTTTAGTAAATTATTTGGTTCAGATGAAACAAAAAATCCTTTTGCAGAATTTAAAAGTTTTAGAGACGTGTATTCTTTAACTGTTAACAACAAAGAAGTTGTTGGAGTAAAACAATTACGTTTAGGTAATAGTTCAGCAGTTGTAGAGTATAAAGGATTTGATACGCCAATTTGCGATTTTGCTGACTCTCAAAAAGTTAACGTTGAAGGCTTGAAAGTTCAACCTTTCCCCGGTGTTGCACAAAAATTAACTTGTGTGGTAAATGAAAGTTCACAGAAAGTAGAGGTTGTATCTTCCAAAGATGCAATTAACGAATTCTGGCCACAATTAACTGGAAAGTTAAGGGTTGAATAGTTTTTTATCCTTTCATTCTAGAATAAATTTATAAGTATCTTTTTCTTCTTTAATAAGATGGACAAAAAGAGGCAGATTGTTTTTCCTAGTAATAAGGCTCAAGTTACAGTATTTATTATTATAGGGATTATCCTTCTTTTTGTTTTTATTGCAATTATCGCGTTTACATCTCAACTACAAAAACAAGAATTTTCTGATATAGAAGAACAAGCATTTAATCAAATGTTTGAAAAAGAGGCATTACGGATTTTTGTAGAAGATTGTTTACGTGATAGTTTACAGGATGGATTAATTCTCATTGGAAAACAAGGAAAGATATGGGATGGACAACCCGGTGGAGTAACAACCTTTGTGGATGGTGTCAATGGGATCACAATGGCAGATGGTACACAAGTTGCATATGCACTTGAAAACAAAAAATATCCTCAGCACCCTAGTGCCTATCCTTGTAAGAATGATTCATCTTCGCCCGAATTTTGTCGTTATGAATTTCCAGATACTTCTTTAGGCTTTGGTGAATTAAAATTACGTAGCAGTTCAATAACGAATGATTTACAACGCTTTTTAGGTGCTAAGACTCAAGAATGTGTTGAAACTTATACTAAAGAAAACATTTCAAATAAAGCAACTATAGAATCTACAAATGTTGATATAAAATTATCTTTATTGAAAGATGGTATTGCTGTTAAAGCAAATTATCCTTTGAAGTTTTCTCTTGAAGGCCAAGATTTTTTCCATTTGTCAAGTTTTGATTTTTTTTACTCTACGCAATTTAAACAATTATTGGATGCAGCCGTTTTAATCCCCTTAGAACGAGATTTCAGATACATAGATTTTGATTTCAGTGAAACTACGTTAAAAAATCCTACCTTCACTTATGCTAACAAGCAAAAGTTCTCTTCTTGCGAACCTTTTCAAGATAATCCCGCATTATTTTTTTGTCAACAAGGTTTGAATGCTGAACAATACAATAACTTAGGAATTACCTTTACAAAATCAAATTTTGGAGGTGATGATTTGTTTACATTTATGCCTTCTACCTCTTTAATTGTCAACCGTCCGGGGGACTATAATTTCAATGTCTTACGTCAAAATAGGCCTCCTGCATTAGATTATATTGAAAGGTTTAGTTGTCCTGCTTCGGATTATGATTATCTTGTTGTGAAAGGAGAGTCCAATTTAGGCACTGTTGAATTCACACCAATTGCTAATGATCCTGACGAAGATACTAAAGAATTTAAATTTGTAAGTGGCGTTTTCAAGTTTGAAGAAATCAATGGATCTGTGACAGTTTCTGAGGAAAACCTCAAAAATTTAGAAGGAGTTAATATGTTTTCTGTTTCAGCAATAGATGAACATGGCCTTGAAGATAAACAAGATGTGCGTGTATTGATAGATCGTCCTTTACAAACTAATTTACATATTAATTATCCTTATAATTTCACAAAAGATTTTTTTTCTTATAGGGAATTTCTTGGAGAAAATAATGTGTTTTTAATTTCGCGTGAAGATCCACTGTTTATTAACATTTCAACGCCTGGGAAATCGTTAAAAGGTGCAGATCCTTCGGTTCAATTGAAATATGAAGGTAATAATGAAGAATTTATCTCTTTAATCCCTTTAAATTTAAAAGACGCTTGTTTTGCATTTCCTTCTTCATTAGGAAAAAAATCCTTATGTGATTTAGATTCATTCAAAACTAATTTTAATGAATGGGATAAATTATTATCCAAGTCAGATCTTTCGTTTGAGACTCCTACTGTAACGGGAAAATTATTTTTAAACACTACTACAAATTATTGTAGTGAGCAAGAAGTTTCATCTGTCAAAGAAATTAATGTTGCAGTTGTTGCATGTTTATCCCATAGGAATCCAACTCATCCTTATCCTTATGTCCGGGATGATTCAAATGAATATTATAAATACCAGTTTCCTGTTGGTGAAGATGGCACAGATTTTAGTAAGAATATAGGGAAAGAAGACATTAATCCTTTTATGGCTTCTAATTTATGTTGTGTAGGCAATAAACTTCAATCAGCTGGTGCAACTTGCTTCACAAATCCGGATCCTGGGTGTTATGGGAGAGTTAAAGATTATACCATCTCTATAAACTCTAAAAAGAACAACCCTTCTGGATTTTCTGGCTATGTGAAAGAAACACAAGTTGCTACATGCGATGGAAAGAGGGGAAATATTTGTGCAGGAGAAAAAACCTATAAATTAGAATTTAATCAATTAACCTGTGGGAATTCTAGTTTGACTGGATGTCAAACAATAAAATCAGAATGTCAAAACCAACCTGCTTATGGATATCCTCAAAAAGAAGGAGAGGCTATTGGGTGGTGTTATGGAACGATGGGATGTCAATCATTATGTACAAGCGAGGTAGTAGATTTACAAGCGGTTACCAAACCTTCAAAAGCTTATGATGCGAATAATGTCGCAAAAACAAAACATATCACAAAAAGTGAAGATTTAAATTTGGTGTGTGGTTGTAATTCAAAAACAGAAAGCAAAGCATGTGATGGAAACTTTGATGGAGTCTTTTCCGGTCAATGTCGTGGAGGAAAATGTGATGAATCTAAAGGGTAGTTTTATTTTTGTACTTGTATTTTTGTTTTCATTAGTATTGTTTTCTTCTCTAGTCCTTGCTGAGGACGGTTGTTTTATAGATAAAGGGAGTAGTAATTATTGCACCTCTCTTTCTGATGTTGAAGCTCAAGAGGAATGTTCTTTTTCAGACACTTGTGAATTAAATAGCGATTTTTTAGAGGGAAAAGACTGTAGTTTTGTAGAAGATTGTCAAAAAATTCTTTGTAAGAGTTCATGCAAGGTTGAGTTTTCCGGTCAATGTCCATTTGGTGAGGTTCCTTTAGGTAAAGAAAAAGAATGGTGTTCTTCGGGATGTTGTCAATTTACCTTTGGGAATCAAGAATATTGTCAATCAACACCAGGCCAATGGAAATGTGAAGTTGAAGCAATCAACCGAGATCAAACAAATTATGGGTTTGAATCTAATCCTAATTGTGAATCTTCCTGTAAAGATTTTACTTATCAGGCTGTACTTCAAGAAGTAAGTGTTAGTAAAAAACAATTTACAACTCTTTTATTAAAAAAATCAAAGACGCCAGTGAAACAAGAAACTTCACTTCCTAAAGAAGTAAAAAAGGAAGAAGAAGGTGGTTTTTCATTCTTTTGGTGGATATTAATTATAGGAATTGCAATTTTCATTGCTGTGAAATGGAAATCTTGGTTTAAGCCAAGTGAGGACGATTTTGTTGATGGACCCTCCGCTTTTAAATCTCCTGATTTTCTTTCACCCTTCCTTTCAAATCCTTTTACTAAATCTCGTATTAAAAAAATAAAACGCGAGCATAAACATAAGCGAAAGGAACAACGTATGGAAAATTTATTTGGAGAAGCGGGGTTAAAATTGCCTCAAGAATCCAAGCCTTCACAGAACTTTGAAGAACTTAAGAAACGAATCTCTTCTACTAAAAAACCTCTCAAAAACACTTCAGTATTAAAATTAAATAGGATCGCAAGAGAACGTGAACGCAAGAAAAAGAGTACATTTAACTCTGCGAAACGCCATAAAAAAAATGAGCAAGAAGAAGTTTTCAGCAAATTGCGCAAACTTTCACGAAAAAAACGTTAATTCTCCGTCTATTTTAATGTATATTCTCCAAACCTTTATAAACAATAACTCTTTTATTCTTCCTGTATAAATGGGAACAAAAAAAAGAGGTGTATTAGTTGTAATTTTATTCTTGTTTCTTCTAGTTTTAATTTCATCAGTTGCAGCAGAAGACTGTATCCTTTATGGTTCTCTTGGAACGGGAGGTATTGATGATAGTTTATACTGTCAACCCTATGATTCTTCAGCAAAAGCATTATGTGATCAAGATCCAAATTGTGATGAAACAAAACATGTTATTGCACAAGAATGTTCTTCAATTGCACAATGTGAACAAGTTATTTGTAACACTGCACAGACTGGTTGCGAACTAAGTACCCCTAAAGGATTATGTGAACAGGTAAAAGGAAAAATCATTGCACCTCAAGACCAAGTTCTTGAATGTACACAAGGATGTTGTCAGATTGAACATAGTGGGGGCGAATTTTGCCAGTTTGGTTCAAATAAATATCAATGTAATCAAAAAGTTCAACAACTACAAAATGGACAGCTCAAAAATTTTGATGCAAGTTCAGGAATGAATGTAGATCAATGTAATCAACTTTATTGTAAGGTAGAAATCACACAAACTACTTTGGAAGGTTCTGTTGTGGATGAACAAGGTCAACCTATTGTTCTTGCAGCTATTTCTCTTGAAGGGAAAAATGTTCAAACAACGACAGCTTCTGATGGGACATTTACATTTGATAAATTAAATGCTGGATCTTATACCATTCGTGCATCAGCTTCTGGTTACTTGACTTCCACAATTACGCTTAATTTAGGTTCTGGAAAAACAATATCTCAAAAATTTATTTTAAAACAAGCAAAAGATCTTGTACAGTTAACAGGAAAAGTTACGGATGTTGATAAAAAGCCAATTGCAGATGCAATTTTAATTTATAGTGGTCCTTCAAAAGGTCAAGTACAATCAACTGCACAAGGAACTTATGATATTCAACTTGCGCCAGGAGAATATTCTTTTGCTGTAAATCATAAAGGTTTTCAAACTGCAAGTTCACAAGTTACACTCAAAGAAGGTTCTCAAACAAAGGATTTCACTTTACAAGTTTCGTTATTACAAGGTGTGAAAGGAAAGACATATTTTGATACGAATGGTAATGGGCAATTAGATAAAGATGATACACCTATTTATGGTGTTAAAATATATATCGATGGAGTTTTTAGAGGATTTTCAATATTTTCAGTAGGTGATTCATTGGGGGAATATCAATTTGATGTTACTTCTGGGATTAGTCACGTGATTACAGGTTCTTATCAAGATTTTGAGGCAGTACCTTTAACATTTCAAATCAAAGAAAAAGAAGGATTGATTAGAAATTTACTTCTAACAACAGCTGAAGGTGAATGTTCTGCTGCAGGGAATGAAAAAGAACCACTGGACTTTTTTATCTCGCCAATACAAGGAAAAGAAGAACTTCAATTGAATTGGAAAAAACCTTGTAAAGAAGTTCTTGGATATAAAATCACAAGATTACATGGAGAAAAAGAAGAAGCAATGTTTGAAGCTTCTCCTTTAGATGAAACTTTTATTGATGCTGGTGTGAAATGGAACGAACAATATACCTATAAAATGGTTGCTTTATACAGTAAAGATCGTGAATCTAAACCAATTCAATCTTCTCAACTATCACCTGGAAATGAAGTGTGTGGTGGAAAATATGATCAAACCGCAAAAAAATGGAAATCTTTTTGTCAAGTTGAAAATCGGAAAACAGTGTTTACCTGTAATGCACAAAATCAATTAGTACAGGCACTAGATTGTGGAAGCCAAGGGCAAACTTTCTTTTGTGCTCCGCTCAATGATAATGTGGCAGAGTGTAAAAGTGCAGGGTTATGTACAGCGGGAGCATCACCATTTGGATTATTTGCAAGTAGGGATGTATGTTATGGTGGAAGTTCAGCAGAAAATGCAGAAAACTTTTGTTATTATGATTATTCATCTTCTATATCTGATCAATGTAGTAGTTGTACAAAAGTAGAATCTTGTTTTGATTATCAAAGTAAAGATGCTTGTGAAATTAACAACTGTGTGTCTTCTATATGTGGTTGGGTTGATGTAGCTCAAAATAAACAATTAGTAGATTATGGTTTAATTGGATTGCCTACAACGGTTACAAAAGAAACAGGTTCAGGTTTTTGTGCTCCTCAAAATTATCAGAAAGACGACCAATGTGATTTATGTGGGAGTGCAGCAGATTTATTTAAAAATGCATTTTGTACTGCAGAAGTTTGTTCTGCTTTAGGCGCATGTTTCTCTACAAAAGGATTGACTGATTGTACTTCTTGTGGTGAAGTTCCAACAACTGTTGCAAACTGTTATACTTATGGTTCTCAATTAGAATGTACAGGTAACGAAGGTAATGATCAATGTAATTGGAATAGCTGTTCATGGTTAGGAAACAAAAATGGGGGAAGTTGTGTTAAAGACTCAGATAAAGATAAGAAAGATGATTGTAGTAATTTCATTGGTGCTGAAGCAATTTCTTGTAGGGTTGATAATTCTCCTCCAGAAACACTTATTGAAGGATCACATTCAATTTCTCTTACAAAACCTACATTATCATTTATTGCTGATGATTCAAAACACACACACAGTAGTCAGCAAAATGTATTAGGCATATTTGGATATTGTTTAGATTCTACAGATTCTAATGCCCCAAGTAGTTGTGTGGATAAAGACGGCAAGGATGCATTTGTAGAGGTGTCTTTTCCAGGTCTTGCTAATAAAGAAAAGATTATTGTAGATGTCTCAAATTCATTAAAAAATAAAGTTGTAAATGGAAAAACTTATGTTTTAAAGTATTATAGTGAAGACAAATACGGAAATCGTGAAGACACGAAGGAAATTTTCATCTTTGTAGATAATGTTGCGCCCCAGTTTGAGATTGCAGAAGATATCCAAACTTCTGAAAGTTCAACAACCTTGGAAGTATTTTTACAAGGGATGAATGAACCAATGGATTGCGAATTCACTCTAACTCAAATTCTTCCTTCAGGTGAACAATCAAAAGTGACGCTTGGGCAGGATATCCAACAGAAAAAAATATTATACCAAGATTTGAAAGGGATCAAATATGGGTTACAAGTTTCTTGTACAGATAATTCAGGTAATGATCAGAAAAAAATTAAAGAATTTACATTTGATTTAGAACCTACTATTGATATTGTTGAACCTTCCTTATTTGGTGTTGTATCCACAAACGAGATAACTTTCAAAGCAAAAACGCAAGTTGGAGCAACATGTGAATTATTTGCGTTTGAATCTGGTATTTGGGTGAAAAATGCAGATTTTATTACTGATGAAACCGGAAAAGAACATCAAACAACAAGCATCAAAGTTCCAGGTGAACGAACATATGCTGCTGAACATAAAATTGTATGTAAAGAATTATATGCACAAAAGCAATATGAAGATTATTACCATTTCACCGTAGATTTTTCGCCTTCAGCTGTTCAAGCAGTCATTAAAGAAGAAACAAGGGAAGAAAAATTTGTTGGTTCTAATTGGGAAACAACCTTTGTGAAAAATCCTGTTTTAAGTTTTGAATGCAAGGATTCAGCTTGTGATAAAATATTTTATTGTCTAGGCACTTCTTGTTCTGTTGTACCTTCAAAACAATATCAAGAATATAAAGCAGAATTAAAATTAGATAAAAGCACCCATGTTTGTTATTATGGTGTTGATAAAAGCTTAAATCAACCAACTTTTGCAGATTGTGGAGACATTTTTATTGAAGGATATGGAATAGAATTGAAAAGACCACAAGCCCATTACTTTGGTGTTGAACAATGGGGGATTTCTAAAGAACCTGTGTTTGATGTTGTATTCACAACCAAAGTGCCTACAACGGAATGTAGATATGATTCTAATAGTAATTTTAAATATCACAGCGCTCCGGGATTCAAGATTCTAAAACCTAATGCAGAACAAGAATATACCATTGAAAAATTTCCTGAAAGTAGTGGTGGTTCTAAATTCTCATTAGGTTCAGTAAAAAAATTATATATAGTATGTCAAAATAAAAACGGAGATTTAGGACCAGAACAAGAATTATTTTTATCTCATGATACATCTAATCCAAAAGCAGACAATTTTGAAGGCAACCCGAACCCTTTAATTGAAGGCACAAAAGTTCTGTTAAGTATTGATTCAGATGATAAAACATTATGTAAATTTAGTGATAAAGGACATGATAGTTATGAATTAATGAATTTTGCATTTCCTGGGGCGGAATCAGATCTTCCTGGAGTAAAGTCTAGTTACAAAAGAAAGTTACATGAAACTCATTATGTTCCTTATTATGTTAATAATTTTCAAGGTTTGAAAAACAAAGTAGAATTAACTTCAATGTGTAAGAATGCGGCAGGAAGCTTTTCAGAATTACAAAAATTAACTTTGGATGTCGATTATACAAAACTTGGAGGAATTACAAAAATCACTCCTCAAAATGCTTATGTGAACACAGATTCTGTTCAAATTCATGTTGAAACAAGTAAGAATGCTTTATGTAAAATTAAAACTAATAGTACTCTCACCACAATGCAAGGTTCAGGTGGAAGAGTTCATGCGTTTAATGTTCCTTCTGTTCTTGGCAATCATCAATTTCCAATTGTATGTACTATGGGTGAACATCAAGTTGAAGGAAAAGCGTCATATACATTAGATAAAACAAAACCTCTTATTTCAAAAGTAAATAGTGGATTATATTCTTGTGGAAAATCTGATATTACAGTGTATCCTGTGGTAAATGAAAACATTAGTGCTTTTTTCTATGAAGTTTATAGTAAATCTGGTGTCCAAGAAATCCCTCAAAATGCTACAAGTTTTTCATTCGGAAAAACAAGTTCTTCAACTACAAATTTGGGTACGTTAATTTTCAAAGGATCCACGGATGGTACTAAGGTAATTCAGGTACCTGCAGGAAATTTAACTGAAGGAGAAACGTATCAAATTAAAGTAAAAGCGGTAGATTTAGCTGGAAATGAAGGTGATTTTACAGTTGGTTCGGGTGTTACTGTCAGTGATGGAAACCTTTCTATTTGTAAAAGTACAAAGAAACCTGGCGTTGAAATCATTAAAACAGAAAATTGCAAAGAAACAAGATTTTCATTAGAATGTAATTCACAAGTAGGTTGTGGAGATATTAATTATGGTGTCAGTACTTCTGTAAAAGGTTGTACAACAAATTCTACATACACAGGTGTGCCCCTTTCAGTTTCGGAAACAAATGTTGTATGTTATCATGCAACCGATAATATTGGAAACGAATTTAAGGGGACTCATACTGTTACTTTTAGTGATTCTGACGGTGATGGGATTTCTAATAGTTGTCCAGATAAATGTGCAAATACACAGAAAGGAAAAATCGCAGACGATCAAGGATGTTCTGCAGATCAATCTCCTGAAGGAGAAAAGAAGGATACAGATGGAGATGGATTAACGGATTTATTTGAGCAAACTTATACTAGGACTGATGGAATTTGCGTATTCGATTATTTAGCTAAGGATTCCGATCTTGATGGTGAGCCGGATTCTTCTGAAGATTATGATAACGATGGTGTTTCTAACTTTGAAGAAGAAAAAGCAGGTCAAGATACTTGTCAAGCAGATCCTCTTGAGGATACAAAAGAAGATTCCAATTTCCCTGTAATCCCTAGTCCTCCAGCAAGTGATGAAACAAATA
>JABIJM010000002.1 GCA_018655525.1 Candidatus Woesearchaeota archaeon
CTCAACCTTCCAAAAAGAACTTTTAAATACTATAATCAACACCTCATTATTGATGAAAAATAAACATAAAGAATCCACCTGGTTTGAAGATTTTATTATAATAACTTGTAATTTCAAAAAAATCAATGACTCCCTAAAAAACATAGGAAAATTTCATACAGAAATTACAAAATTAATGCCTGGCATTAACATGTCTGAATTAATTGAACAAGGTACAAACCATGTAACTATCAAAACAAATGAAGGGGTTATGAAACGAACAAACATTTCTAAAAATATTCAAAAAAACACAACCATTATAGAATTTGATGAAGAATATCAGGCAGGGAATAAGATCACCACAACATCTCATCATTTAGAAGAATATACTCTCAATGGATCAAAAATTAATTATCATTTAATTATCAGTGATGTTAAAGCTTCTGGTTTTTTAGGATTTTTCTATCGGATCTTTGGGAAAAAGAATATAGGAAATGCCATATTAAAATCACATAAAACTTATTTTGAAAAGTAAAAAAATTATTTTAATTGCAAGCAAAAATTTATATTCCTCTAAAATATACAAAATACATGAATTACAAAAACACTCAAATAGGGACCCTCATTATTTACGTTCTATTTGGTATTATCTTGCTTTATGGATTTATCTTTTTCCAAGGCGGTATAAGTAATCTTATCATAGTCACAATGGTTTTTGTTCTATTAATCTTAATCTCTTTTGTAACACTCACCATAACTATTGACCAAACAAATCTACAAATTAAATTTGGATACGGTATCTATAAAAAGAAATTTCCACTTCAAGAAATCATCTCCGCAAAATCAGTAAAAAATAAATGGTATTATGGATGGGGAATCAGGTATTGGTTTTGGCCGAAAATGAGAATCTTTAATGTTTCAGGATTTGACGCAGTTGAGATTCACATGAAAAATAAAACAATATACAGAATTGGAACAGATGAGCCTCAGAAACTAGAATCAGTAATATTACAATCAATCAAATAACACAAACAATTAAATACCACTTATAGTAATTCTATCCATGGATAAATGCTGTGGTGGAATCATCTACAAAAAAGAAAATAATCAAATACAATACCTTCTTGTAAAACACCAAGAAAAAGATGGTGGTCATTGGAATTTTCCAAAAGGACATGTTGAAGAAGGAGAAACAGAAGAACAAACAGCAACAAGAGAAATCCATGAAGAAGTTGGGTTAAAAGTTTCAATACAACCAAATTTCAAAGAATCTAACTCTTACTTTGATAATGTAAACAAGGTTGATAAAACAGTCATCTTTTTTTTATGTAAAGCAATCACAACAGAAGTTCAATATAACTGTGATGAAATTGCAGATCATCAATGGCTACCTTTTGAAAAAGCTTTAGAACAAATAACGCATGATGATGCAAAAAAAGTTTTAATTAAAGCTAATCAATATCTATTCTAACTCACGTTTCAACATCTTATGAGCATTATTGATTGCCTTAAACTTCTCAAGATTTCCTTCAGGCATATCTGGATGGAACTTCTTTGCAAGAACTTTATAATTCCTACTAATCTCATCCATGTCTACGCAATCTTCACTCACACCAAGAAGTTCTCTTGAAGCCTTACGCTGTTTTTCAATATCATCTTCTTCTGAAAATTTTCTTGTAAATTCATCAAGCGAAATTTCTTCATTAACATATGCTTTCACATAAAATTCAATGACCTTTGACACAACGTATAAATTCTCTGCATATTTACTTTGTAAATTATAACTATAATATAACCGATATCCATCAAAATACCATTCAGTAGCAGCAGGAGCTTTAATTCTACAATTTGTTTCCAGTTTAATCTCAACATCATCTTCTGTAAGATTAAGCTTTCTAAGCGTAGAAATAATGTCGTTCTTAAATTGTTGAGCTCTTCTATTATACGAATCTCTAACGGGATTAAAATTGAATTCCGCTCCTTTTACTTTAATTCTAGGCATATCAAACCTTATTTTACGTTTTGTTTATAAAACTTTCACTTGGTTACGCACTTAACACTTTTATTAAAATCAATATATGGTTGACACGTTGAACCTAATGAATAATATGAATTCCCTATTCCCGTCACGGCAGTTCCTTTTGTTACCAATTCACTAACATCACAGTCAGCAACATGTAAACTATCCCCACAGAAATTATTGTTGTTGAAATGTGCAGGTTTTGTAAGATCATGTTTTCCACTGTGGCCTAAGTCAAGAATAATTGAATATGTGTTATTTCCAAATGTATTACCATCGTATTGACCTGAAGATTTCCAAAGAAATAATCCATTCAAGTTATTTGTAAAATATGATTTTGAAACTTCTAATTCCTTTCCGTCACCTTTAACAAGCAAACCTATTTTATTATGAGAAAAATGAGCTTTTGTAACCTTTAAGTTTCCGTGTGAATAATCAACAGCTGTATAGCTATTTTTTTCAAAAAGCATCCCATCAATAGTCATTGTAGCATGAAATGGAAGAGTCGCAATTCCAGTAGTTGCATCTTCAATCTTTCCACCTTCGATAAACACTCTAGATCCACCAGTTTCATTAATACCTGTAGAGTCACTAAAAGATTTATGGTCTGTTAGATATAAGTCACCATTATGGATAAACTTTTTTGTTTTTGTATCATGCGTAGCAAATGTTTGCAGTCCAGAATGGGTTGAATTTCTTGTTGTATTTTTATTAAGGTTCACTTTTTTTGAAGTTGAAATTGAAAATCCGGTCATTTGATCATCAACTATACAATTACGAACTTCAACATTTGAAGCAAAGATTATAGCAATACCTGCAGTATTATTGTTTTTATTGGTATTTTTGATTGTACGACCCTGACAATCAAGAACAACATTTTCAAGTTTTTGATTATCAGAACCAAACATGTGCATACAATTATTATAATGAGGGATTGCAATATCTTTTGCTAAGATATACGTTGTATTATCTTTCCAATCATCAGTTTTACAACAATAAATCTCAATACCTTTATTTGTAATTTTCTCTGCTGGAGAATGAGAATGAGTACATAAATCCTTTTCATCAACTTTGGTGTCCTGAGCAATAAAGGTATCAATACTGGGAATCCCACCATCATAAGCAGTTACCCTATGATTTGTATCAAAACTTCCACCGTCTGCATTTGCAGTATTGTCAGTTTGTCCTACAGGAGAACATGCACTAAGGATTGCAATTAAGCCTGAAATGATTGTTTTTCTCATAATGCTTTAATTCTAACTCTCTTTTATAAATATTCCACTTAAAAAGTGTCGTAAAGCTTCATAAAGCTTTCAAGAAAGTATCTTTATAAAGTAATTCTCAAACCTTCATATCAACAAACGGAGGTAATTAACATGAAAAAAATATTTGCAATATTGATTTTAGCAATGTTCATCATAAGTGCAGTTCCAATGGTACTCGCAGATTCTGATGATGCTGAATCTAAAATAGAAATTAAAGAAGAAACAAAAGTGAAAGATGGTGAAATAGAAACCAAATTAGAAATCAAGGAAGAAACAGATGGATTAAAATCCGTAACGAAAGTAAGAAGTAAAACAGCTTTACAAAGATTGAAAGCAGTTCCAGAACGTATTAAGATGGCTCAAGAGAATCGTGAAGAATTCAAAAAACGATATGAAGACGCAAGAGAAAAACATAAAGAACAAAACGAAGAATTAACAAAAACACGTGAACGTGCAAAATGTACAGAAGATACTGAAGACTGTAAAGATTCTAAACGTAATGTCAAAAAAGGTGTTAAAAAAAGATTAGAAAACACATTAGCGGTAATTGATCGTTCATTAGAGAAATTAGACAACCGTGTTGAAGAATCACATGTTTTAACAGATGCACAAAAAGATACAACTTCTGCAGAAATTGCAGTATTAGAAAAATCAGTTGAAGCACAAGTAGAAAAAGTAACTGCAATGGCTGACGAAGCAACAGCAGAAGAATTACGTGATGCAATCAAAGAAACAAAAAAAGTATGGCAAGATACACGTAAACTTCAAAAAAGAATCATTGCACGAATGACAAGCAGTAAATTAGATAATCTTGTTGGTAAACATACAGAATTTGCAAACGGTATGGAATCACGAATCGCAGATTTGAAAGAACAAGGAACTGATACTACAGAATTAGAAACATTATTAGCAAAATTTGTAGATCAAACAGAAACACTTGAAGCAAATCAAAAGAAATCCAAAGAATTATTTGAAGATGCTGAATCTGCACAAGGTGAATTAACTGCATGGAGAGAATCTCAGAAACTTGTACGAGAAAATCTTAAAGATACAAAAGAAACCTTAAGGGAATTCATGAAAATGTATCGTGATTTGAAACAAGATAAAGATTTAGATGAAGTTGAAACAGAGACTGAAGATGAATCTGAAACAGAAGATAGTTCTGATGATGAAGAGAAATCTGATGAACCTGAAACTGATGACGATTCAGAAGATGAAGACAACACTACTCCTTTAGAGGAGTAAGGAAGTTTTTTAAATTCTTTTTTTATTTCTTTTTATTATGAAACGAATAATATTTAGTATCTTAATACTAACACTCTTTATTGTAGGCTGTGCTGAACAAGTTGTTGTAGATGAACAACTTCCAGTTGACGAAGCATCTGAGGTTACAGAAATCAACGACGGTTTAACAGATTTAGAAGATTTAGATACTTTTGAAGATGAATTAGATGCTGTTAATTTAGATGATTTAGATGATATCAGTCTAGAATAGAATTCTTTTTAAACTTGTTTTCTTTTCTTTTTATTTATGGTTCCTATTCATCCAGATGATATTCCTCCTCAAGATGTTTTAGACAAAGCAAAACAACCACTATCTCGTTCTCTTACTGCTTCTACTGACCCACCAGAAATTCCTGTAGGAGGAGTTTTTGAAAAATTAAAACGAGAAGCAAAAGCACACAACGAACGTATCAAATCTGAAGGTCAACCATATAATGCATTAATCCAAACATTAGAGGCAACTGTTGCAATGGTACATTATCATACTCAGGAAACTTCTATTAGGTCAATGTCTGAACAAAGAATGGGAGGAAGTTCTAGTACTTATCGCGGTGGAAATATTGATTGTTGTGTGATTGAATTAGAACTTCAAGAAAATATTCCTGTTCAAAAATTAAAATTTAGTGGTTGGCCACATTTAGAAATTGGAGATACAATTCGTGCTTACATTTTTACAGGAAAAAAAGAATTTGAAAAGGATGAATTAACAGGATTTTCACATATGAGGCAAACAAGAACGCATCCAAATCCTCCCTCATATCTTCTTCTACGAAATTACAAAACAACAGAACGACCAAACACAATAGAAAAACTTCGTGATGGAAATGTTGTTGCAATCTATAATAATCTAAAGGTGAAACCATAACGTGGTAGAATTAACATGTTTACGTGACGGTATTGATCTAAGTCTTGACACATTATTAGATCAATTTGCAACTGATCTCAAAAAGAAACAAGACGGCTGTTCTCATGAAAACACCCAAAGATGGGGACCTTCATATCTTCTAGGAACATACGCTTCAAGAACATCTGATTCTTATCATTGCAAAGATTGTAATTTAACTTCCGACTCACCAATTGGACCATATAGAAAATAGGAGCACCCCACGGTCGTATTAACTAAGCCTCAACTGTTGAATCCTCGTAGCTTCTCAGACTTGCAACCCTGCGAACATGAAGATTGAGCATAAAGGCTGCTTCCGCCAGGATCTGACCTGATTCTGAACAAGTCCATCCCGCAGGACAAGTCGTCGACAAAGACAACAAGGACAGTTAAAACAAAACTAATCCTTCCATGGGCTTCAACTCCGCCTAAAGCGTATTGACGGTGACAACAGAACGCTAACCTGCCAGTCTAGCTCCCAAATACCTAATAACCAGCCTACTTTAAAAATCTATCCGAAATTCCTTCCCATGCTCTTTAAAACCAAATCTCTGATAATACTCGTGTAACTTATTTCTGTTTAATCTAGAAGTTGCTATTAATTTATGACACCCATGTTCTTTAGCTGTTTCAATCACTTTTTCAACCAAAACCTTACTATATCCTTTTCCACGAAACATTTCATGTACAAATAAATCTTCAACCATTGCATAGGGTTTTTGATGTAAATCATTTACAATAAACTGCAAAAATATACGTCCTACTTCGTCTCCATTTTCTTCCAGTGATATTCTTATACTTTTAGAAAGAACCTCTTTTTTGATTACATCCATGATCCTTTTTATAAATTCACAATATTTATATCTTCTGAAATAAAAAACAGAATTATGAACATAAAAACATTCAAAGGTGGATACGATGATAATTTTACTTACATCATAGATAATGGTAAAGAATGTATCATCATAGATCCTGCTGTTCCCCTTACACAACTTCAAGAATACATCAAAGAACACAACCTCCAACTAAAATTCGTTGTCATGATGCATTCCCATCGTGATCATATTGTAGATTTAGATAAATATAAAGTTCCTGTGTACGGACATGAATCAACAAAAATCCAAATCACAAATCCTGTGAAAGACAACGACGAAATTTCAATACCAAACATCACATTTAAAGTTCTCCATACACCTGGTCACAGATTTGACTGCATTTGTTTATTTGATGGAAAACACCTTTTCACATCAGACACATTATTTATTGAAGGTTGTGGAAGAGTAGATTTTGAAGGAAGTGAACCAGAACTCATGCAACAAACTCTAGAAAAAATTAAAAACCTTCCAGAACATACAATTATACTTCCCGGTCATGATTATGGGTCAACACCTATTTCTACAATTGGACGAGAAAAAAAGAACAATCCTTATCTAAACAAATCCGAAAAATATTTTTTAAGATTTAAGAAAACTTTATAACTCATTAAATTTTCTAATAAGATGGTGATACAATGGCATTTGGAAAATTTTTATGGGTATTAGGAATAATCGCATTCATATGGGTAGTAGCAGATATTATTAAATATCAAAAAAAGATGGATAATATGCACAAGATTTTATGGATTCTTGCAGCGTTCTTCTTTAGCATCATTACCGCGATCGTATATTACTTCGTTGTGAAGAAGTGATTTTTTCTTTTTTTTTCTTTTTAAAAAGATACATTTTAATACCTTAAAGATTTTCTAAGTTACATGGTCTTTAATGATAAAGAAAAAAAATGGGTATTTGTATTCTTTGTAATCAGTTTATTGGCTATTATCATTTACATGTTTAAAAGTTATGTCACGGCATTATTTGCAGGTGCATTAATCTCTTATTTACTTCATCCTCTTTATCAAAAGCTTGTCAAAAAATTAAAATCTCGTCTTGCTTCCCAAGCCATTTTAAGTTTAGGTACAATTTTGTTATTAGTTGGTTTCTTTTTCTTGTTTATTGTACCACTTGTTGATCAAACTCAAACACTCTATGAAGATTATGATCGCTATTTAACATTCAGTGTAAACAAAGCTTGCCTAAATGAAGAATCATTATATTGTACAACTTTTGAACAAGCAGTTGTATTTACAGAAGATCCTTCATTTAAAGAAAAAGGAAAAACATTAGTTGAAACACTTATCACCAATTTATTTAATGGAATCCAAAATTTTGTTGGAAGTCTTATTAGTTTTATGATTTCCCTTGTAATCATGGTCTTCTCTATATTTTACTTTTTAGATCATGGTGAAGAAATTAAAAACCGTATTTTAGCAATTCTTCCCATTCAGAATAAAGCGAAATCAAAAATATACAGGAGACTTAAAAGCACGATTGATGCAGTTGTAAGTGGAAACATTAGTGTAGCACTATTACAAGGAATTGCAGGTTCACTTATTTTTGGAGTCCTTGGAATCCCTCTTGCATTATTTTTTGGATTGATTATTTTCATCCTTGCATTCATTCCTGCAATCGGTCCAGCTTTAATTTGGGTGCCAACTGTCGCAATTCTCTTCTTAGAAGGAAGTTTGATTAAAGCATCCATTCTTTTGGTTTATTCAATCATTGTATTTGGATATCTTGATACAATCTTAAAACCAAAATTAATTGGAAACAAAATGAAGTTATCCTCTTTTGTTATATTCTTAGGTGTACTTGGAGGATTAAAAGTATTTGGTTTCTTCGGATTATTCATTGGCCCAATTGTGATTGCGTTATTTGTAACGAGTATTGGAATTTATCAAAAAATGAAATGATTACCTAATTAATCTTTAACTTAATTTCTTCATAACATCTTTCATCTAAAAAATAATTTGTTGTTTTTTTATCATTTTGGTCAACTAAATGATACATCCTACCAGAAACTCTATTGTTACAAAAGAAACAATTTTTGTTATTATATACATATAGTGGGTTATTTGCTGATTTTTGAACTACTTTAATTGTTCCACTAAGAACACGTTCTACTAAATCATCTTTTTGTTTCCAATATCCTGATCCTACAACAATTCCCATATTCTTCTCAAAAAACAATAGCTAACGAAAAGCCAAGACTTTTCGGAAGCTCCCATTAAATTGTTATTTTCCGGTACCTAACAAAATTAGAACATTTTGAAGGTCCCAGAAAATAGTTATTTTCCGGTACCTTTTTAAAAACTCCCTATAATTCTTTACATATGGAATTAATCATCACAGAGAAACCATCCTCCGCAAAAAAGGTGGCAGCAGCACTTGCAGATGGGTCTCCGAAAGTGAAAAAGAACAAACAATCTTCTTATTTTGAATTAACACATAATGGAAAAGAAATTATTGTAACCTCTGCAGTAGGGCATTTATACGGTTTAGTGGAAGCCAACAAAAATGGATGGACCTACCCAACATTTGATATTAAATGGGAAGCATCCTACAAAAATGCTAAAGGATTGGCGTACGTCAAAGTTTACTTAGACACAATTACAAAACTCGCAAAAGAAGCAGATGAATTTACCATTGCAACAGATTTTGATGTTGAAGGAGAAGTTATTGGATTAAATGTTATTAGATTTGCATGTAAAAAGAAAGATGCAAACAGAATGAAATTCTCAACGCTTACAAAAGGAGATCTTGTAAAATCTTATGATGAAAAAATGAAAACTCTTGATTGGGGTCAAGCCTTAGCAGGAGAAACACGTCATAAATTAGATTGGTTTTATGGTATTAATCTAAGTAGAGCATTAACTTCATCTGTCAAAGCAGCAGGATCATTCAAAGTCATGTCAGCTGGACGTGTTCAAGGACCTGCATTAAAAATGTTGGTTGACAGGGAACGAGAAATTCAAGCGTTTGTGCCAGTTCCTTTCTGGGAGATTCCACTTCTTGGAGATTTCAAGAAGAACGATATTGAAGCTCAACATAAAGACGGAAAAATCTTTGATGAATCTAAAGTAGATACTATCATGGAATCAGTTAAAGGACAAAGTGATGCAAAAGTTACTGAAGTCAAAAGAACCAAACGAAATCAAGCTCCACCAAATCCATTCAACTTAACATCATTACAATCGGAAGCATACGGTCAATTCAAAATTACACCAAAAGAAACGCTCGCATTAGCTCAAACATTATATCTTGGAGGAGTAACTTCATATCCAAGAACATCCTCTCAAAAACTAGATCCAAAATTGGGATTCAAAAAAATTCTTACAGACTTAGCAAAACAACCGCATTATCAAGGATTGTGTAATGAATTATTGAAAGGAGAATTAAAACCAAATGATGGTAAGAAAACAGATCCAGCACATCCAGCAATTTATCCTACTGGTTTAGCACCAGGAGAATTAAAACCACGTGAACAAAAAATATACGATTTAATTGTCAAAAGGTTCATGGCAACATTCGCAAAACCTGCAGTTCGTGAAACAATGGAAGTTTTCCTTGACGTAAACAAAGAAGTATTTATTACAAAAGGAACAAGAACCATTGAAGAAAATTGGCATGTCTTCTATAAACCGTATGTGAGGTTGGAAGAAGTCTCATTACCAGATATGAAAGAGAATGATCTTGTTGATATTAAGAGTATCAAAAAAGTCAAAAAAGAAACTCAACCACCAAAACGATACAATCAATCTTCTATCATTAAAGAACTAGAAAAACGAAATCTTGGAACAAAAGCAACACGTGCTGACATTCTAGATAGATTATTCATACGTGGATATGTTGAAGGTGTTAAAATCCTAGTTACAAAATTGGGAATGGAAACAATTTCAATATTAGAAAAATTCGCACCAACCATTGTTGACGAAAAATTAACCGCAGACTTTGAAGAAGATATGCAACAAATTCGTGAAGGAAAACAAGAACAAGAAAAAGTTCTTGAAAAAGCAAAGAAAACACTTACGGTCTTATTAACAGATTTCAAAAAGAAAGAAAAAGAAATCGGAAAAGAGATTCTTGCATCCGTACGAGAAACACAAGATATTCAAAATTTTATGGGACGATGTCCAAAATGTAAAGAAGGAAGTCTTATGATTCGTAGAGGAAAATTCGGACGATTCGTAGGATGTGGAAAATATCCCGATTGTAAAACTATTATCAACATCCCAAAAACAGGTGTTGTCAAATTCACAGGTAAAATGGATGATGAAACAGGATGGCCAATTGCATCAATTGGAACAGGAAGAAAGAAACAAGATGTAATCCTTCAACCAGCTGATAAGAATGCACCTGTGGAAAAGAAATATCCTGAACAAGATATGACCTGCCCAACCTGTAACGTCGGAAAAATGGTTCTGAGAAAATCCTATTATGGTGAATTCTTAGGATGTAACAACTATCCTAAATGTCAAACCTTAATGAACATTAAGGATGGTAAAGTAGATACAGAAAAACCAATTGTGCGGAAACCTGCAGAAAAGAAAGCAAAGAAGAAAGTAGCTAAGAAGAAGCCGGCTAAAAAGAAAGCAGTTAAGAAAAAGTAAAAAATTCACCCACTTATTTTTAAAAAACACCCCTATTTAGAGTCTTATGAGTAAATCCTTAGAATCATTAAGTTACCTGCATAAGGCATTAATCCATGGAGTTGTTTATGAAGATTCTACAACACTTTTTAGAACAATGAACTTTCATGGAACGCTTCAAGGATCTCCAAGTATAACAAACAACGAATTTGAACTTTATTTAGATTCAAGTTATGATCATCCATTTAGAACTGTTAGAAGACTTAATGAAATTGCTGCTTCCATACCTTTAACACCGAAATCACGTATCACCCTTCTTTCAGAAGTCTTAAATTTAGAAATTCTTACTGATAAGCTTCTCTTTCCTGAAACAGGAGATATTGTTCATAATGGTATCCCTCATTATCTTCGTGATGGTTATACTGATTTGGGATCTTTTGACGATGGTTCTCCTGAAGAACGAAAAAACCGTGCAAAATTTAGATTTAGAAAAAATGAACTTCGTCCATTGTTACTTCTTGCTAAAAAAAAATCATCAGAGTTGGGAGATTCTCTTTATACAATTGAAGGAACTCATAAATTAATTTCTTCAATGAATTATTATTTAGAATTAATATTTAAGTATGACCTTAATGAAGTCAGTAAACGTGAAAAAGAACAAGCATATTCAGTTGCTCTTAATTTTTATTCAGACGATAATGGGGAATATAGCTTCATTTGTCGTCATATTGCCGTTGTAGGACAAATGATGTTACAAAGTGCTGGTGTCATCTCACATTTAAAAAAAGGAAATTTTTTGAGTGGTCGGCATGCATGGAATGTATACAAAGTTGATCAAAAATTGTATATTGCTGATTTTACAAATGGATTTGGAGTGAATGAACCACATTTAATAACGGATCTTATCTCTGAACATATTTATGTTAATAAAGACGACCAGCGAAATCATTATAAAATCAAACGTAGTGAAGATAAACCAATTTTAGCTTTGAAACAAAAAATTAATCCTAAATTAAGAAGAAAGTTAAGACCAACGACAATAAGGTCTACAAGACGACTTAAGAGAAAACACGGGTTAAGAAGAAGATAAACTTTATAAATAACCCTTCTCACAAGCTACTACAAACATAAAAGGTGGTTATCAATGACAATAGTTAAAGTAAATTTACATAAAGTGACAGCTGAACGAAGCTTAACAGCAAAAGGCGGCCAAATTAAGATTAATAACAACGTTTCTATTAAAAACGTAGAAGACCTAGATTTTGCAGTTTCTGGTAAAAAAGGACTCAAATTCACATTTGCATTCAATTGCGGATATGAACCAGACTTAGGAAAAATTGATGTAGAAGGTCAAGTAATCTATGTAGGAGAAGAAGCGGACGTTTCTGAAATCAAGAAAGGATGGGATGAAAACAAAAAAGTTCCTTTAGCAATTACAGAAGAAGTTGTAAATGCAGCATTACATAAAGGAAACATCCAAGCAATCAAGATTTCTGAAGAAGTGAGTTTACCTTCACCATTACCACTTCCAAAATTACAGAAACAGATTCCACAACAAGAAGCTCCGAAAACGGAGTAATTTTTCTTTTTATATATTCTTTTCATCCATATTTTTATATATATCAATCTCTGCTACAGCTCATGGAAGAATATCGCCCTGGTTTCGTACACAAGAATAAGACCTATACTCGTATTGCTTATGATGTTTTTAAAAAAGAAATTATGAAACCAATGACGTCTGCATATTTTTGGGGTCAAAATGTAAGATGTAGTATTCATGATACTACTCCAAATAATGAATTAGATGATTTTTTTCTTTGTTTATCTTCTGATTCTCTTGTAACAAAAGGTTACAGATCATTATATCCTAAAAGTGCTACTTTAGATACAATTGTTGGAAATACAATTGGGATGTTTGGAATTCCCCTTGCATTTGTTGTTGGATTTTTCTCTGAATATACAAAATAGGATCTTATTTTATAAAATCCACACACAAATCAACCTCATTCACAACATTTATATATCTATTTCCCTCTAAAAAGTCCATATGGAAAACGCTCCAATTAAGCTTAAAGTAATGGAAGCTGTACAAGATGATGTCAATAAAGGCATTGTTAAGATAGATTCCGGATTTATGCGTAAAATAGGTGCAAATCCAGGTGATATTGTCCAAATTAAAGGAGAACGAACTACTGCAGCGATCGTGGATCGTGGATATCCTGGAGATTTCGGTTTAAACATCATTCGTATGGATGGAAATATACGTAGAAACGGACGTACTTCTATAGGAGAAATGGTTGATGTTTCAAAAGCTGAAGTTAAAGTTGCAAAAAAAATCTCAATTGCACCGGCAAGTAAAGGCGTTCTTGTAAAAGCTTCTCCACAACTATTCAAACAAGGTCTTCTTGGAAAAGCAGTAGTGAAAGGAGATTTAGTGTCGTTAGGATCTGCACGTAAGAAACCACAACCAGGAAAAGAAGTTTCTGACATCTTTGAAATGATGGAATCCAGATTCGCAAGTTTCGGATTTGGAGATATCAAATTCGTTGTTGTTGACACACAACCGCGAAAAGAAATTTGTATTGTGAATCAAGATACAGTTGTTGAATTTAATCCACAAGCAGTTGAACTTGTAGAAGACGAGGCAATTGGACTAGGAATTAATTATGAAGATATTGGCGGTCTCTCAGAAGAGATTACAAAAGTACGTGAGATGGTAGAACTTCCATTAAAACATCCAGAAGTCTTTGAAAGATTAGGGATTGATCCACCGAAAGGAGTCTTATTACATGGAGCTCCAGGAACAGGAAAAACATTATTAGCAAAAGCAGTTGCATCAGAAACAAATGCAAACTTTATTTTAATCAACGGGCCAGAAGTAATTTCAAAATTCTATGGAGAATCAGAAGCAAACCTCAGAAAGAAGTTTGAAGAAGCAGAAGAAAATGCACCTTCCATCATTTTCTTTGATGAAATTGATGCCATTGCAACAAAACGTGAAGAAACCAAAGGAGATGTTGAGAAACGAGTCGTTGCACAATTATTAGGATTAATGGACGGACTAAAAAGCAGAGGGAAAGTTATCGTCATTGCCGCAACCAACATGCCAAACACATTAGACGCAGCTTTACGACGCCCTGGAAGATTTGACAGAGAAATAGAAATTGGAGTGCCTGATAAAAAAGGACGATTAGAAATTCTTAAAATTCATACAAGAAACATGCCTCTTGCAAAAAATGTTACACTAAAAGAAGTCGCAAAAGTCACGCACGGATTTGTAGGTGCTGATTTAAATTCATTAGCGAAAGAAGCAGCAATGATTGTCCTACGAAGAATTCTTCCAGAATTAAAAGTCTTAGGAATTGAAGAGGGAGATACCATTCCTAATGAAATTTTAGACAAATTAATGGTTACACAAAAAGATTTTATTTCAGCATTAAAAGATGTACGACCATCAGCAATGCGTGAAGTTCTTGTAGAAACGCCAGATGTTTCATGGACAGACATTGGTGGATTAGAAGATGTGAAAGACAAACTTAAAGAAGCCGTAGAATGGCCATTAAAGAAACCAGAAGTCTTCAAACGGATGGGAATCAGGCCACCAAGAGGAATCTTATTATACGGACCACCTGGTACAGGAAAAACATTATTGGCGAAGGCAGTCGCAAAAGAAAGTGAAGCAAACTTCATTCTTGTAAATGGACCTTCCTTATTATCTAAATGGGTTGGAGAATCTGAAAAAGCAGTTAGGCAAGTATTCCATAAAGCACGTCAAACAGCTCCAACAATAATCTTCTTTGATGAAATAGATGCATTAGTTCCACGACGTTCAGGAGCTTCAAATGACGGACGAACTGGAGAACGTCTTGTTAACCAGATGTTAACAGAAATGGATGGTCTTGAATCATTAAACGATGTTGTAATTATTGCAGCAACCAACCGACCAGATATTGTGGATCCAGCACTTCTTAGACAAGGACGATTTGATAGAATCATCTTAACAACCGTACCTGGTGAAGAAGGTCGGAAAAAAATCTTTGAGATTTATTTAGAAAAGATGAAAGTTGATTATAGTAGTATTAATCATAAAAAAGAAAATTATGATAAAAATGGAGAACAAGAAGAAAAAGAAAATTCAAGTACATTAAGTAAAATGGCAGCAGATATGCCTGTCTCTGAGAAAGAGTCAAAAGCTCTTGATGAAACAAATTCTAAAAAAGATATTAATCAAGAAGTAAATAATAAAAAGTCATCTGATAAAAAACAATTCATAAACAAACTAGCTTCCAAAACACAAGGCTATGTTGGAGCAGACATACAAGGAGTCTGTAGGGAAGCAGCAATGCTTGCACTAAGAGAAAATATTTCTGCAGATAAAGTAACCATGAAAAATTTTGAAGATGCTTTAGAAGTTGTCCATCCGTCTGTAGATAAAGAAGTAGAAGATGCCTACAATAAATTAGATGAATATTTTAGTTCTGCACGTGCAAAACAAATCAAAGAAGAAAAAGTAAGTTATTTTGGATAGGATGAGAGGCCGTGAAAATAAAGGTAATAAAGCGTGGCAAATTCTAAAAAACAGGAATGAAAAATTATATGTCAAATGTCCTCCCTTAATGTACCGACAAATTGAAAAAATTCTTGGAGACAGTCGGTATGATCTATTTCATTTTAGAGACCATCATTCTTTAGTACAATTAATCAAAGGTAGTACGGAAAAATTTCGTCCAAAACGTATCATATATCATTTCACTGATGTATCTTTTGATAGGGGAAGAATTGATACTAGGTATATCACCAGAGATTTACGAAGATTAATCCCTCGTCTTTATATCCTTGGAATTTATCGTTCAAATGAAGATACTGAAAAAATTCTTTTATCAAATGGTGTGAGTCATGCATTAAAACATTCCTCTCGTAGAGGTTCAGAATTTGAACAATCGTTACAAGAATTACTTCTCTAACTTCTTTACAATCCCATATACTACTTTATATGCGATCCATAATACTACGGAAGCAACAAGAATCATACCCCAATCAAATAATTCTAAAGGAGTTGTTTTAAACCATACAGCTAAAGGTCCATAGATTGTAAGCATTTGTAATCCTAAAGATAATATGACTGCACCAATCAATAATTTGTTGCTAAAAATACCTAATTTATATTCATACCTGATTACCTGTAAACGTACGATTTCAAAAATTACTAATGCTGTAAATGCCATTGTTTGTGCTTTCATTAAACCAGATCCAAGATATAACCAGAATAACACCAGACAACCAACACCCATTAACACACCATAAATGATGATGTCGGAACGTAGTTCTTTAGATAATATACTTTCTCTTGCAGGTCTTGGCTTTCTGTTCATAATACCGCCAGAATGAGGGTCTAAACTCAATGCAGTTGCAGGTAAACCATCAGTCACTAAATTTACCCATAAAATTTGAATCGCAGTTAAAGGTAATGGTAACTCAAATAACGATGCAAATAAAATTACAGAAATCTCTCCAAGATTACTTGACAATAAATAATTTACAAATTTTCTAATATTATCAAAGATTCCACGCCCTTCTTCAACAGCGCTTACAATAGATGTAAAATTATCATCTGTTAAAATCATATCAGATGCTTCTTTTGCAACGTCTGTTCCAGCAATACCCATAGATATCCCAATGTCTGCTTTCTTTAAAGCAGGGGCATCATTTACCCCATCTCCTGTCATTGCAACAACATGACCTTTATCTTTTAACGCTTTTACAATCATTAACTTATGTTCGGGATTAACCCGCGCAAATATTCCAATACGTAAAATCTTTTTATCTAAATCTTTAATCTTCTCTAACTGCTCTCCTGTAACCGCTTCACCTTTAATTCCTAATTCAGCTGCGATCGCTTTCGCAGTTGTCAAATGATCTCCTGTAATCATAATAACTCTAATCCCTGCAGTATGACATTCCGCAATTGAACCTTTAACCTCTTCACGTGGAGGGTCAATCATTGCTTGTAATCCTACAAAAATCATGTTTTCTTCTGCATCAGCCTTAGTAGACTTTTCTTTATATGCAAATCCAAGAACTCGTAATGCTTCTTTTGCAAATGCTTCGTTTTGTTCTAAAACCTTTTTCTTAAGATTCCTATCTAAGCGTTGAACTTCTCCATTAAGAAGAATCTTGTCGCATCTTTCAATAATAATGTCTGCAGCACCTTTAGTGTATGATGTTTTATCATCATGGAGGGTAGTCATCATCTTACGTTCAGAAGAAAATGAAATCTCATCAATTCTTTTTTTATATTCCTTTAATTGTAATCCTGCCTTTTCAGCAGAAACAATTAATGCAGCTTCAGTAGGATCCCCAAATAATTCTCGGTCACCATTAGAACCAGAAAAATGAGCATCATTACATAATAACCCTGCTTTTAGAATTTGTTGTAGTTCTTCTGGGTTTGCAAGTTTCTTTCCACATTTAAAATTTCCTTTAGGATTATATCCTGCTCCCGAAACATTATACACCTTATCATTAGTCCATATTTTTCGCACAGTCATTTGATTGTGTGTAAGGGTTCCAGTTTTATCAGTACAAATAACATCAACACTTCCTAACGTTTCAACAGAAGCTAATTTTCTTACAAGTGCATTCTTTTTAATCATCCGTTGAACACCAATAGATAATGAGATTGTGATCACAGCCGGTAAACCTTCTGGAATTGCGGCAACTGCTAACGCAATTGCGACAAGAAACATTTCTGTAGCACTTCCACCAGAAAACAATCCTGCACCAAATACAAGAATTGCAACTGCAACAACCGCAATTGTGAGATATTTCCCTAAATCACGTAATTTTATTTGTAATGGTGTTAATTGCTCATGAGATTCTGAAATCATCTTTGCAATTTTTCCAATTTCAGAAGTCATTCCAGTGTGGACCACAACTGCTCTTGCTCTTCCATTTGAAATAATTGTAGAAGCAAAAATCATGTTTTTCCGATCAGCTAAAGGAACATCTTTCAATTCTTGAATGTCTTTAGAAACAGAAGATGACTCACCAGTTAAAGACGCTTCCTCTACATGAAGATTATGTGATTCGATTAATCTTGCATCAGCAGGAACTTTATCACCAGTTTCTAAAAATATAATGTCTCCTGGTATAAGTAAACGAGATTCAATTTTGATTTCTTTTCCATTTCTCAAGACACGAGCTTTTGGAGAAGCCATCTTTTTCAAAGCTTCAATAGATTTCTCAGCTTTATATTCTTGGATAAATCCCATAATTGCATTTGCAACCACAATTATCCCAATGACAATTGCATCTACAACTTCATTAAGAACAATAGAGATTACTAATGCTACTAATAATATCCATACTAATGGACTAGAAAATTGTTGGATGAAAATTCTGAAAGGATGTAACCCTTCTTTTCCTTTAAGTTCATTAAAACCATAATCATTTAATCGTTGTTCTGCTTCATGTGAATCTAACCCTTTTTCAGAAGATTTTAATTCTTTTAATGATTGTTCTACAGAAAATGTATGAAATTTTAATTTAGTAAAATCTACCACCATATAATCTAGATTTTGTTTTGGTATAAAAATGTTGCTTTTGTCACTATTAAGTGCTAAAGCAACGAAAACTTTATAAACAGTCCTTTTTAATAAGTCTATTATGACAATAATTGATTACATTCCAAGATCTTTAAGAAAAGTAGCATTAGGGATAGGACTAGCCTTAACTTTAGCAGGATGTACTAATGAAGTTCCTGATTCTAGTCAATTCGCTTCAGCAGATTCTCACGCAGATATCAATAAAGTAGATGGGACAACAACAGATATTGGATATGATGCAGGAAGAACTCAAGAAGATATAACCTCTCAAGATGCAGGAATTGATTCTTTTATCAAACCTGATACACAAGATATTGCTCAAACAGATATTTTTAAACCAGATACTAAAGATATTTCGCAACCAGATTCAAAAGATGCAACAATAGATACACAAGGTTGTTTAGAAAAGAAATTATATTACAAAGACCACGATGGGGACAAAAAGGGAGATGACAATGTTTCTCCAAAATCACTATGTGAACCAGAAGGAGAATTTAAAGTATTAATTGGTGGAGATTGTAACGATGATAAAATTACTATATATGCAGGCGCACCAGAAATTTGCGATGGATTTGACAACGAATGTAAAATTCCACAAGTAGCAGATGAAGACAAATTGAATGTGCCATGTGATAATTATGGAACTACAAAAAATGGATTAGGAATTTCTAAATGTAATTTAGGATCTAAAGAATACAAATTAGATTCATGTGATGATCCAGATATTTGTAAAAATGGTGATACGAAAACCCAAGGAACATACAAATTATTTGACAAAGCAAAAAAAACATGTGTTGACACACCTTTAGAACTTATTTGTAAAACCGGTGACAAAGAATGGGAAGGAAAAACTGTCCAAGCATCACAATGGTTTGAAAATAAAAAAGCAGGATCTGTTGAAGGAATAACACAAGATGGTTATGATAATGATTGTAATGGAATCGTAGATGATGGGCCAGATTTAATGGCTTCAATTCCAGCAGGATGGTTTGAACGTGGATGTGATGGTGTTAAAAACTTTTCTTGTTCTAGTGATAATTATAGTAAAATGCATGAATTATCAAAATATCTTATTGACAAATTTGAAGTAACAAATACAGCATATGCAGTTTGTGTAATCGCAAAAGTATGTTCACCACCTCAAAAGCTAAGCTCAAACAAAGAAGCTAATTATCATGGAAACTCAAAATATGGAAACTTTCCAGTTGTAAATATTACCTGGCAACAAGCTGTAGATTACTGTACATTTGCAGGCAAGAAATTGCCTACAGAAGCCCAATGGGAACGAGCATCACGTGGAAAAAATGGAAAAAATTATCCTTGGGGAGGACAAAGTCCTGATCACAAAAACCCTGATCCAAAATGTAGTGATAAATTAGTAAATTGGAATTATAATACTTGTGCATTATCACCAGAATCAGGATCTACTCAAGTAGGAAGCTTTCCAAAAGGAAACTCTCCAGAAGGATTATCTGATATGGCAGGGAATGTTTCTGAATGGGTCGCAGATTGGTATGGACCAAACTCTTATGCAACTGCATCTAACAAAGATGATCAAGGTCCAGCAACTGGAGAATTGAAAGGTGTCCGTGGCGGTGATTTTACTGATGATAAATATGCAAGAGTTAATTTAACAGCTCATCGAAGAGGTTCAGTTAATCCTTCCTTAAGTTTTGATCAAACTGGTGCTCGTTGCGCAAAATAATCTTTTTTTCTTCATTTTCTCGTCTATGTTTACTATAGTTTTATAAATAACAAACTCTTCCTATTCTTGCTGGATGTACGTGAGCAAAAAAGGGGAGATGGGACTAATAGTGGTTTTACTACTTTTAATTGCTAGTGTTGGATTTATTGGATATACATATTCTCAATCAGATAATTCTTTGACAGGTGCTGTAATTGGTTTACAAGATGATTTTTCTACACAAGCAGATTGTGGTGTCTCGGCATGTTCTTGTGGTGATACTGTGACTTCAAGTTATACTTTAACAGAAGATTTAACTGGTTGTTCAGGAGTTGGTAAAATTGGTTTAACGATTGGAGCCAATGATATAACAATTGATTGTGCTGGGTATTCAATCATAGGTGGTTTAGATACCGGAGGGATGGGTATTCGTAATTTAGAGTTTAACAATATGATCGTTCAAAATTGTTACATTGAATCTTTTGAAAGAGGAATTAATCTTGAAGCAACCGGTGGAGATACAATAGGGGGACAAATTTTAGATACAACTATTACTTCTTCTCCTACTGGGATCTATGTTGCTAATAATCACACTATTATTAACAATGTTGATATCTCTTTTTCGGGCACTTATGGAATTAACCTTTATCAATATGTATTTAATATTACTATTGCTAATTCTAGCCTTTCATCAAATACAGGGCCTGACATTTATATTGCTGGAAGGGCAGGCAACCAATTGAATCATACTCTCTATGGCAACACTATAGAAGATAGCCTTACATTAGAGGGTGGATCTCTTAATGTCCTTCTTTATGATAATAAATTTACCTCAGGAAGTTTCGTAATTCTTGATGATGGAACAAACAAGTGGAACACAACACATCAAAATGGGACCAATATTAACCGTGGACCTACCATCGGTGGAAATTATTATGCAACCTATTCAGGTGTTGATATAAATGATGATGGAATTGGAGAAACATCTTTTGAAGTTGATACAGGTGTCTTTGATTATCTCCCTCTTGTTCAGGCATATCAGTTCCTTGGACCTTCAACCGATTTAACATTCAACTCAACTTTCAACCACACTAACGAAATGGTTCATGGAAGTTTACATTTTACTGAACAAAATATTACGTTCCTTAATGGGACCGTTCCTATTCTTACAATCAATGCAACATTTACCACTGCAGCAGATCTAAGTACATCAACAATTGATTACAATGATACCGCAATTGTGACAGATTTCGCTACATCATCCGGAATATCTTTAACACATAATCTTTACCTCAACAACTCAATCAATGATAATGGAGTGGTTGTCTGCCCGGATGCAACTTCATTATCTCAAGTAACACAATCCTGTTCAAACTCTATTGAAATTACAAAAACAAATATCACGGATGGTGTTTATGTTGAAGGTGTTTTTGTTTCTACTGAAGGAAACCGTTATAGAATAGAAAATGTTTCAGGAACTGGTGCAATTATTAACCGTAATGCGTCTTTAAGAATCTGGGATGAAAACGATGCAGGAGAATTACATGGTGGGCAATCAAGAACTGATAATCAAACTATTATTTTTTATGCAAACTTTACAGATACAGGAACATCTGCAATCACAGATGCAACGTGTACTGCAACGTTCCATGATGGTTCAACAGCTTCTATGATCTATGATGCTTCAGATCAATTGTACAATGGAAACAACTCTTATGCATTAAACACTACATACACATGGAATGCTTCTTGTTCTTCTACAAATTATCTCCCTTTACAAACAAATGATTCAGTTTCCCTATCTTACGGAGATCCTTGGTGTGGAAAAACATTATATCTTGATACAGATCTCACACAAAACCTTAACGGTTCCGGTACATGTTTCATTGTTGCACGAGATAATATTGTAATCAACGGGACCGGATACAATATTTCAAGTAATGATGAAACGGGATATGGAATTAATGTGACAGGATTCAGTAACATCACAATTCATAGTTTCAATGCAATTGAAGGATATCAATATGGAGCTTATTTAGAAAGTTCACCAAATTCATCAATCACAAATTCAACCATCATCAACAGAGATGTTTCTAACAGTGAAGGAATCTACATCACTAATTCAGATTATCTTAATTTATCCAATCTTACAATTTCAACATTTGGTCAACAAAGTGATGGAATTAGAATTATTAATTCACAAGAAAATAATTATTACAATAATGATATTAACACTGCAGGACAATTTTCAGATGGTATAACCTCATCAGGTTCAAACTCCTCTAATATCACAAATAACTTAATTCAAACTGAAGGAATTGATGCTGCTGGCATTTATCTATTAAATTATGCTAGAAATAATACATTCACATATAACAATATTACAACCACTAATCCCATGAGTGATGGAATTTATTTAACTTACTCTTCCAACAATACATTTACAAACAACAACCTTTCAATTGAAGGAACATCTGGTGGAGCACAAGGTATTGTTCTTTTCACATCATCTCATCAAAATAATTTTGAATTTAATACTCTCGCAACTATAGATTCAGATGGACTTGGAATGAATCTTTCAAATTCAAACTTTAATTTCTTTGATAATAATTATGTTTTTACAACTGGATCTGCAGCATCAGGATTATCTTTCGAAGGTACGTCAAATACTAACCTCTTAATCTCAAACATATTTAATACAACAGGAACAAACGCAAGGGCTTTAACCCTTAAAGACACAGTAGAAAACAATACATTCACCAACAACAGTTTCATCGCAGCACAAATCGGTGCAATAGAAGATCTTACAAGTGTATCCTACAACCAAACTTTAAATTATTCCACCAGTACAGGATACATCTCATGGATTTCAATTGGAAATCTTTCTTCCATAATGAACATTTCCTTTAATGATACAATCATTTTACGAAATAATACAGCAGCTTTTAATTCTTCAGCATCCGAATCAATTAATAATTCTGAAGCTGAAATTGGTTTGACTGGATTAAATAATAGTTATAATCAAGTTTTCAAATGGGAAACTTATAATGACAGTGTTAATCAAAGTTTAATCAATTCAGAAGGATCTGATTGTATCTCTACTGGTGATTGTACCCTTTTGGGATATGATGCAGGAACAGACATCTTTAAGTTTACAGTAAACACATTCAGTGCTTATAGTGCAGTTTTTCAACCAGCTGAATCTTGTGGTTTAATTTCCGAAAGTAAAACATTAACTTCGTCAATAACAACCACAACTACTGGAACTTGTTTCGTGATAGATCAAAATGACGTGACTTTAGATTGTAATAATTATTATATTGAAGGTATTGATGATGGAATTGCAATTAATTCTATTGGAAGAACAAATGTTTCCATTATAAATTGTAATATTAGTCATTTTGAGAAAGGAATCTATGTTAATGATATAATTAATCTTACATTGGATAATCTTCTTCTTGAACATTCAGGATCTCATTATGCACAAGTCCTTCTCCAAAATCTTAATGGGGGAAATATTAGTGATATTAATATTTCTAATTCCTCTTTGAGAAGTTTTTATCTTGATAATTCCCATAATCTTACATTTACAAATATTAATAGTAGTGATAATTTTCATTATTATATCCAAAATTCAAACCAAAATATTTTTGATACTTTGAATATTTATGATTCTTTAGGTGCAATCTCTTTAACAAATAGTCATCAAAATAATTTTTCTAACCTTGTAATTGAAGAAAATAATTCAGGGATTAATGTTGGAATTAGTAATTCTAATACATTTTCAAATATTACAATTAATGGATTTAATAATACTAATAATCTTGGTTTAATTTATATTGTTGGTGAGAATAATTCGTTTAATGATTTCACTATTTATAACTCTGGAGATTATGGGTATGGGATTAAGATTGGTTCTGGTTCTGGCAATAATTTTTCAAATGGTTTCATTAATGGTAGTACCAATAGTATTTGGCTTAATAGTGCAATAAACAATTATTTTAATCAAATTAACCTATCATCTCCTTTGGATTATGGAATTATGCTGAGTTCACTTTCTGAATACAATACTTTCCTCAATATGGAATTCATTAATATGACGAAAGGTTCTATTAATGATACTATTATTATATCTACACGAGGAAATTCATTAATCTTTAATAATTCCTTTGGCCAAATTAATTGGACTTCAACAAACCTCACAACAAACATAAATCTTAGTGTTGGTGAAACGATTTTCTTAGAAAATAATAATACAGGTCTCCTCACAGAAACAGGAAGCCCATTACAACTTGATGGGCAAGCTAACATTGAAATTAAAGGGCTAGATTTCACTGAAACTCCTCATTTAAGTAAAGATGGATCCGTTTGTGACAATGGTGATACATGTAATGTTACGGCTTATACAGGCAACACACTTTTTGCATCTGTTGGTTCATTCAGTAATTATTCTGGAACCTCAAACACAGCTCCAACAATAGATTTTAACTTTACAAATGATCCTATTTATACCAACACCTCTTCCATTTTCATTAATTTCACCACTACGGATGCAGAAGGTGATTTACCAACTGTAAATCTTAGTTGGTTTGTAAATGGTGTATCTATTAAAAATACCAGCATTAGTAGTAATCCTAATGATGTTCCTATTACAGAAAATTTATCTTTAACTGATTATGATTACAATCGTTCTGATATTATCAATCTCAGTATTTTTGTGTATGATTCAGTAAATGCGAATTCTACATTTAGTAATGCTACAACTGTCCAAAATACATTACCTGATGTTTATAATATTACATTCAACCAATCTTCTTACACTACAAATGAAGATATTTCTGTAAATGGAACTATTTCTGATGTAGATCTTGATGAAATGAATGTCACATTAAGATGGTATATTAATGAATCACAATTTGGTTCAACGCAATTATTTGAAGATGAAACTAACGGGTCTACTATTAATGATAGTTTCTTAGATCCTTCAGATTACTCGAAATATAGCGAAATTAATGTTTCATTCACGGCATTTGATGGATCTAGTTCAACCACAGAATGGACATCATTAATGAATATTTCCAATACGCCACCTGAACAATCAACAAACTTGTCAGATGTTCCCAGTACAGATGTTGGGGTAACAACAACCATTAATCTCAGTTCTTATTTTACTGATGATGATGGCGATGCTTTAATATTCATTCTTGAAAACGTAAGCATTGCAAATTTTACAATTGATGATTCAACAGGTATTCTTACAATAGTAAGTAATGCTACGGGTACTGCAACAACATATGTGAATGCAACTGATGCTGAAAATACTACAATTGGTAATAATTTTACAATTACGGTTGCAACACCTACCACTACAACTACCACAAGCACAGGTGGAGGGGGTGGTTCTTCAGGTGGGGGTTCTGGAGGAATTATGATTACGCCAACACCATCGATAATTCCAAGCATACCTAAAATAGTCCCTCTTGAATATTATACTCCTGAAGAAGCACGTAATAACATTAGAGTATCATTAAAAACAGCAAGTGAAGATAATAATAGTCTTGAAGGATTTCTTGTTGTGGAAAATTTTGGAGAAAAAATACTTTTGGGAAAACAAAATATAATTGATACGCCTGAAGAACATAATTATCTTTTAAGAACAAAAACATTAGGGTCTCAAAATGGGTTGTTTGAAAATTTACTTCCTATTTGGTATTCTGGTAATGCACCTTTAGGAAATCTACTTAAAGCTAAATTAGAGAATGATCCAAAATTTACAGTAAACCCTGGTGAAAGGAAAGAAATTCCTTATAAAATAAAATCTCCTTTATTTATTAATCCTAGGACCTTATGGGTTTCAATTGAAACTTTTGGTGAAATGGTAACATTAAATGGAGTGGTTATGGAGGAATATACCGCGACAGGTTCTGCAATTGATTTAATTGAAAGTGAAAATTCTTTGGATCTTTATCTTATTATTTCACCTTCAAATGTTGATACAGGTGCCGCGATAGGTTTAATTGAAGATTCTTCTAATTTTATGTATGAACTTTCTATAAACAAAGAAGGATTATTTGGTGGTTTTAAATTTCCTGCAAAATTTAAATTTGCATCTTCGTTATTCAAGAATACTTTCAAGAAAACATTATTTACAGATATTTATGGTCCTTATCATGTTCAAAAAGGGGAATCATTTATTTTAGCACAACAATTTTCATATCGTCCAGAATTATTTAAAGGGAATCACATTGTAAGTACAACTTTATATAAAGACGGAGGTATTGTTTTACAAAATGATTTTGAAGTAAATATCGGCGCAAGTTCATAATCTTTTCTTTTTTATATAAATAACAAAGTTTAAAAACCACGAATATTTACTATACTAAAAAGACGTGATCTAAAATGTTAGTATTCGGTGTAGATATTCCATTGGTTGAAATTATGCTAGTCTTTTCTATCATTATTTTTGTTCTTTTAGTTGAAGCAATTTTTGTTATTATGATGCAAATGAAACATCTTAACAAAGCAAAAAAAATGGCAGAACTTATTGGGAAACTTTCTGAAACGGTTCTTGCAATTAAAGCAAAAGAAATTGAGCAATTAGATAAATTGAAAGGCCGTTAATTTACTTCTCATAAGCGCTAATGATACCAGACAAGTAATCTCTAACTTTATCATGGTCTTTTGGTCTTACTTTTCCAAGAAGAGTTTCAAGATGATTTTTTGTCCCTTGTTGATTTCTCTTTTCTTCTGGAGGATACACAAATCTTTCATCCATTTCTCTTATTCCCTCAATTATTTCTGCTTCATGAGAAATACCTAAATAATGAAGAAGGTGGCTTAATCTTCCTAATTGTTTCTGTGGATTCTGTGGAGTTCCTATGGTCCCATAAATGTGACCTTTTCGTGCAGAATTAATCCATTCTTCCGTAGATTTAGGAGTCATTTTAAATGTGGCGCTTAATGCTATCCCGCAAGATTTAGCTGTTTCTCCTTGAAGTTCTAGTACATCTATTATTGTTCTTGTAAGTAAATCATATTCTCCAACCATATTCAAAATTTCAATTGATTCTTTATAAACTTATTGAGAAAAATTGCTAATGTGGAATTTTCTTTATCTTTTACATTAGCGCCCTGCCCTAATGTAAAGATTATTGAAAATTTTATATTATTCAAGAAAAATTAAAATAAAAAATAAGAAATCTAAAAAAAGATTTCTAGTCATTCCTAAAGGAATAAAAAGAAAACCTATTCCTTCTTAACTTCTTCAGCAGGTGCTAATTCGTTAATAATTGGCATTGGAATCTCTGCTTCCTCTAATGCTTTTCTAATAACTTTGTTAGCCTTACCTTCAAGTTTCTTAAGAATCTCTTTACCTTTAGCTTCCCATTCGGATCTACGTTTTTCCATGTCTGCTTGAAGTTTTTTCTTCTCTTCTTCTAAAGCTTTCATTTCTTCCTCAGTTAATTCTGTTCTTCCTGAAGAGATAAGTTCATCGTATTTTCCTTCATGAATAGCGTCAATTGCATCGTGTGCATTCATTCCTTCAATCATCACACCCATACTTTGACAGGTTCCTGCGATTTCAAGAACTTTCATTTTAAGATCTTTACCTAAAAGTGCATCTTCTTTCGTTTTTGCAACTTTCATAATTTGCTGAATCTTTAAATCTGCAACTTTATCTAATAAAGGATTTCCAGCACCTTTCTTGATACCTGCTTCTTTTTTAATTAAAGCAGCTGCGGGTGGAGTTCCAATTTCAATAGAAAATTCTTTTGTTTCAGTATCAATCGTAACTTTAACAGGAACTTGCATACCAGCTAATGGTGCAGTTTTTTTGTTAATTTCCGCTACTACTTGACCAATGTTAACACCAGTTGGGCCTAAAGCAGGACCTAATGGTGGTGCTGCTGTTGCTTTCCCGGCTTGAATTAATGTTTCAATTGTTTGTTTTGCCATATTTTTCACCTATATTATCATTATATAAGACTATTTTTGCATCAATAAACCTTAATATGCGTAACATATCATTAGAATTGAGGTGGTTTATAAAGGTTTCCGATAAGAATCTATAAATTTATTATTTCTTCCTCTTGAAAACTCCTACTTTCTATAAAGTTTTATAAACACTAAAAGTTTCTTCTAATTAGCTTAATGTACGTAAGTAAAAGAGAGGAGATGGTACTAGTAGTGGTGTTTTTCTTAGTAATAGCTTCAATGGGCTTCGTTGGTTTCTATTTTTCAGAGAATTCTACACCTACTGGAGCAGTAATTGGAATTGGTTTAGATGTAGAAAATGTTAGTGAGCCAACTTTATTAGATCAAATAATTGCGAATGATTCTGTAGAAGAATTGATTGTAGAAAATGAAACAGATGACTTAATTGAAAACAATTTAATTATACCTCTAGATGAAAATCTAAATAATCCAAAACAAGAACTTCCAGAAGTTACATTACCACCTGAATTAAAACAACCTGTTGTTGAAAATGTTATCGTTCCAGAACCAAGTATTGAAGAATCTCAAATAAAAACAGATCAACTTGATGAAACACCCTCACAAGAAATAATTCTCCCAACAAATGCATTTAAATCACAAAATTTTGGAATTGCAGGGGAAGCTACTTCTTCAACTTGTGGGAATGTTAGTGAAGATTTGACATTGACTGCAGATATTCAAAGTAATAATGGAGTTTGTTTCAAAATTAATGCAAGTGGTGTAACCTTGGATTGTAATGGATTTTTGGTAAACCATTCGAAGACAGGTCAAGGAGAAGGTGTTTATTCACTTGGACATTCAAATTATACCATTAAAAATTGTAATTTTTTAGAAGGAAGTACTTCTGGATTCATTCAAATATATCTTCAACAAGGATCTAACATCACTTTTCAAAATAATACTCTAGTTACTGTATCCTCTGGTTCATATGCAATTGCACTTAGCACAATCACTAATGCACGATTTGATTCAAACAATATCACTTGTTATGATTCTAATTGTATTTTTCCTGCTTTATCAGCTGATTTAAATTTTACTAATAATAATTTCACTCAGGCTGGAGCCGCTTATAAAGCGATGATTATTACCCCTTCAGATAGTTTGGATGTTGTTGAAAATAATAATTTTTATATTTATAATAATGGTGGAAGAGGTATTAGAGAATTTCAATCAGCAAATATTATTGGAAATACTTTTATTACAAATGATTCTGAATCATATGGGATTGGGGGATTTTCCACTGGCGGTGATAATTTTATTTCTGAAAATAACTTTTATATCAATGGAACTGATAGTCAAGCTATTATTTTAACTGAAGGAAATAATGTAATTCATAACAACAATTTCACCGTTAATGAAAGTGATTCTTGGATGATAAGAGATGATAGTTCAGGTACAAACACTAGTACATTTATTTACAACAATAGTTTTGGACAAATTAAATGGATTGATAATGGTTCAGGAAGTTTTGCTAGAAATATGAACCTCAGTTCTAATGTGACTGTTGGATTAAATTATACATTTTTCATTGAAAATCATTCAGCTGGTGTAAATCTTTCATCCTTCATTTTACCAAATTCTTCAATCAATAATAGTGTTGAAATCAGATTTGATAATGTTATTAACCAAGTTACAGAAATTTATAAAATTGGTAATTATACAAATGATTCCACAGATATTATAGATAATGGGTTAGATTGTCTCGGTGGTAATTGTACGTTTGTTAATTTTGGAAATCTTAAATATTTTTTTAATGCAACAGATGTAGGCAGTTTCTTTGCAAATGCTACAACCATTTCAAATACAGCTCCAAATACTAGAGATTATTTTGTAAATGCTTCATCAACAACTAATCATACAAATGATAATATTCTTTGTTGGTTTAATGCTACGGATGATGAACATAGCCTTCTAACTGCACATTGGACATGGTACAATACTACTACTGAATATACTAGTGGATCAACTGAGGTAGTTAATAACACACTTGTAAATGTTGCAAATATTACTTCAAGTACTACCAATCGTCTTGATAACTGGACTTGCCAAGTATTTGCTGGTGATGGTGTTAATAATGAAACAGATCAAAGTAATTCTTCCATTTCTATTGTCGATTATACTTGTGAAGACAATATCTCGGAAAGTACTACTTTATCTTCATCTATCACTGGGTGTACTGCTAATGGACTGAATATTATAGCCAATGATCTTACTTTAGATTGTAACGGTAATACAATCTCTGGAACTGGAAGTAACGGTTTATCAATTGAACATAAAAATAACCTCTCCATTCAAGATTGTACTTTTGCTAATTTTACAAATGGAACTTATTTCAGAAATGTAACTAATCTCGTAATTAATAATTCAGTGTTCTTCAACCAGACTGAAGGAATTACCATTTATGACAGTGTCAATATTACTATCTCCAATAACAATATTTCAAATACTAGTTATTGGGGAATAAATGTTTGGGATAGTAATGTAACTGCAATTACTGAAAATTATCTTTATAATCTTACAGCAACGGCCTCTTCAACAGCAGGAATTTATTTAGTAAGAGTTGATAAAGGGCATGTTGACAGTAATAATTTAACTTCCTTAAATTCAATCACTGGAATAGTAAATTTTGATGACACTACCGATATGACTAACAATTCTGGAAATGTTACCAATAATAATATTACTCAAGTTAATAATGGAACTGGGCTTGACCTTTATTCACATGAAGGAGAAAATTATCTCTACTCTGATAATTATATTTTTAATGCAAGTGTTGGTATGGATCTTGATCGTTTTGATTATGGGAACATAACAAGCGGTTTCTTTGACCAAAATACAAAAGCAATTCGTTTTGACCAATTTTACACAGTTGATATTATTGTTAAAGATAGTACTTTTTACAAGAACACATATGATATACAATCTGATAGTGGACCACATAATAATATCACTTTTATAAATTCAACACTAAACCGTTCCACATTCTCTCTTCCTTCAGGAATTACTGCGTATGTAAAAACTGCTGTAACAGTTAATGTAAGTAATCCTTCAGGTGTTCCAATATCTGGTGCTTCAGTTGAAGTGAAAGATGTAACTGGGTTAATTGGTGATACTCAAACAACAAACTCAGAGGGTTCTTCTACTTTAAACGCATTAACCTTTTATCATAATAACCGTATTAATTATCTCGTAAGCCCATCAACATTTACTATTTCTCTGAATAATTATTCACTTAATGTAACTACAATCAATTTAATTAATGATACACAAAAAGAACTTAATTTTACAATAAATGCTATTGATTGTGGATCAACTGTTACATCAAATCTTCAAATAGGAGATAATTATCTTTGTACTACTGCAGGTCTTCATTTCATTGGAAGTGCTTTTACTTTCTATGGTCAAAGTTACAATCTAACTGGAGAAAATAATGGAGATGGAATTAATCTAACATCTACGTCAAGTATGGAAATAGAAAATCTACAAGTGGATAATTTCACTAATGGTTTGTTTCTTCATACAACAAATCATTCTATATTTAGAAATCTTACAATTATCAATAATAGTTATGGGATTGTATTTAATAGATCAAATAATAATAGCATCTATGATAGCATATTAGATAATAATTCTAATTTCGCTGTTGTTTCAGAGAATGATGGAGCAACAAACAATTCTCTTGTAAATGTCTCTATTGAGCCTGAAAATGTTTCTATCACGGGAGATGCTTCAGTATACTTAAGATGGTATGTTGATGTTAATGTTACTTTATCAAGCGGTGTTGCATTACCTAATGCAAATATTCAGGCATTCTTTAATGATAGTACTAATTTAGACCAAAGTGCCACAAGTGGATCTGACGGGATTTTTAGAATGGAATTAGCAGAATGGAAAAAGAATAGTACAGATGTATTTTATGTGACTCCTCATAATATAAGTGTTTATTTTACATATCAGGGAGTTAATGTTACAAATGAAACGTCAATTAACCTTTCAACAACAAATAATACTGTGGTTCAATTATCACTTGATCTAGATTGTACTGGACCAAGTGAAGGATTACAAATATCTAGTGATACAACCTTTTGTCCAGGAACGTTTACTGGTGATATCAATGTTACATCTGATGATTTGACATTAACTTGTGATAGTACAACTATTAACCCTTCTTTAACTTCTTCTGAATTATTAGTTATAGATTCCCGTGATAACATTACTGTTGATTCATGTACATGGGGTGATACCACATTTGCTGTTCAAATCACAAATTCTACAAATATCACAATTGAAAACAATTCGGCATACACAAGCATTTTTGATTGTGTCAATAGCAGATTAATAACGGTTGCAAATTCAACGTGGGAACGTGCAAATTTTGAAAGTTGTAATGAATCATTAGCTATTGGAAATGAAATTGGAAGTCCAGTTACTTTTTGGGCAAGTTTTATTGATGAGACGTATCACACAGTTTTTAGAAATAATACTTGGAATGATAGTATTAGTGCAATTTCAGTAAGTAGTGGTACAGAACATTACAACACTTCATTTTATCATAATACATTCAAAAATATTGGAAATATTTATGTAGATATTCAAGGTGGAGGATTTGTACCAAATGAAAATTATGAATGGAATACGACAGTAGGTGGGTATCCTCAAGGAAATAACTGGGAGGATTATTGCGATAAAGGGTCAGATACTAATGGTGATGGATTTGCAGATGCTAAATCTACTGGGAATGATGATTGGCCATTTAATGGTTCTGTTTCCACAATTTTCCGTCCAGGACAATCAATTAACGATTTTGGTCCAGTTTACCAAGTTTGTGTGACAGAAGTAGATGTAGCAACAGGTGAAACAACCACTACTTCATCATCAACCTCTTCTACATCAGGAAGTTCAGCCGCTCCTTCAGCTGCAGCAAGTTCTTCATCTGAAGCTGGTCCATCAGCTTCTTCCTCTATTTACAATCCTGCCGATACTAGAAAATTTCTTAATTTAGATAGTCAAACATTAGCAGCTGGTGATATTACTCAAGTACAAGTTACCTTATCCAACACTGGTACGAAGCGAATGCTGTTAGACCCAGAACTTTTCCAAGATATAGATGACCCATTTTTCCTTGTTACTACAAAAACACTTGGTGGAAAAGATTCGTTAGCTGCGAAAATCGTCTCTATATTTTTATCCCCAAACCCTATTTCAGGAAGATTGCTTAAAGCAGAAATTGTTAATCCTGAACAAATCACTTTAGAACCTGGTCAAACATTAGATAAAACCATAGAAATCAAATCTGGATTATCTGTTCCTAGGCAAATAAAAATTCAATTTGCATCTTCAGGAGAAACAGTTAAAGAACAAGAAATTTCAATAAATACGAATGTCCTTACAGGGACAGCAGTTGATCTTGATACAGAAATGAAGACACTTGACCTCTACACGATAATTGTTTCCGGAGACAAGGCCAGTAAAATTCAATTAAAAGGACCAGAAAATAATGATCCTTCTCCAATCTTAAAAGTTATGAAAAAATCCCTTAATAATTTTCCGATATTAGGTCAGATTTTTGGTGATAAAGAAAAAATAATCCCAGAAACAATTAAACATTCAAATACTGAGAACACCTTAACTGGTGGTGTAGTTTCAGATTTACCTGATGAAGATACAGTATATTATCTTGAAATTAATTTTAATAAAGGTCGCCATACAGAATTTGCTGATGTTTATGGTCCTTATTACTTAAAACCAGATCAGGTCTTTATCTTTGCACAACAATATCTTTATGAGGACATTAAAGGCGAATATGATATTGTGACTAAAGTATTCAAGGGACAAGATTTAATCATTGATGAAGGATTTGATGTTGAGTTCAAATAACCATTAACTTTTTATATAATAGAATGTCATAAAACATATGAAATTTGTATATTTAACTGAAGGATCGCGTGTCTTTATAAACTCATTAAAATCACGTATCTATCAAAAGAAATACAAAGGAAATGCTCAAGATATCTGTAAAAAAGTCATAGAAGATTGTTGGAATGATCGTTATTTCCAAACTTCTTCTGGTCATTTTAGACAATTCTGGACACGAGATTTTGGATGGTGCGTTTCATCTTTAATGCAACTTGATTATGAGAAACAAGTTCATCAAACAATCCGATATGCATTAAATAGATTCAAACAATCTAATAAAATCACAACAACCATCACACCTAGGGGAAAACCATTTGATTTTCCTAAATTAGGTGTTGATTCTCTTCCTTGGTTTATTCATGCAATTAAAGTTTCTAAATTTCCTTATTACGAACATAAAGATTTCCTTAATAAAGAAATCATTAAGTATTATAAAAAAGTAATAAATGAAGAATCTGGTCTAGTAAAACCAGATGACCATTTCTCTTCCATGAAAGATCTTGCAGTCAGAAAAAGTTCCTGTTATGATAATACCATGGTCGGAATGCTCGCAGAACATTTGAAATCATTGAAATTAATCAATCCATTTGAGAAGTTCAATTATCCAGACATTATTAAACGACATTTCTGGAATGGAGAATATTTCTTTGATGATCTCTCTAAAAAAGATTATGTTGCAGGAGATGCTAACATTTTTCCATTCCTTACAGGATTAATTAAAGACCACGAAATGTTAGAGAAATCCCTTCAAAAAATTGAAGAAAAAGAATTAGATAAACCATTTCCATTGAAATATACTGCTTCTAGAGAACATATCACATTCATCTGGGAAGAATTCTTCAATAAAGATTATGAAAGTACTGCATTATGGCAGCACATGGGCCCATTATACGTCCGTCTCGTGAAACAAGTAAATCCAGATAAAGGAAACATCCTTATGAAAAATTATCTCACATTGATTGAAAAACACAAGAATGTTCTTGAAGTATTTTCAGAGAATGGCAAACCACATAAGACACCATTTTACTACTGTGATTCTGGAATGTTATGGGCTGCTAATTATTTGACACTCTAACATCTATTCTCAACAATAACAATACATTAAAATACCTTACTGTCTTTTCAAATACAGGTGGTTCCAGCAATATCAATAGTTATTCCAGCACATAACGAAGAAAATTATATTCGTCAGACTTTACATTCTCTTAAAAATCAATCATTTCAAGATTTTGAAGTTATTGTAGTAGCTAATGGGTGCGTGGATAAAACAGAAGAAATTGTCAGAAAAAGAGAAAGTGAAAAATTCAAATTATTTTCTATGTCTCAAGCAAATGTCAGTCGTGCACGAAATTATGGCGCAGATAAATCAGAATCTGAAATACTTCTTTTTTTAGATGCAGACACAACCTTAGAACAAGATGCACTCCATAAAATTCATTCTAACTTCTCAGACCAACATACAATCCTAACTACAAAAAGCAAACCAGATAAGAACAACCTTTCATTTAAGATTGCATTTGGACTTAAGAATCTTTATGCATCTACTGGATTGTATAAAGCATGTAGTGGTGCTTTAGTATGTCGGAAATCAGATTTTGAAAAAATCAATGGATATAACCCAGAAATAATTGTAAGAGAACACCACAACTTAATATCTGAACTAAATAAACTCGGAAAATATCATTGTCTTGATACGACCGTTACTAATTCAACACGACGTTATGAACAATGGGGTGTAAGTAAATCAGTATTATTCTGGACCAAACAATGGTTTACTGAGAAATTTGGCGATTTGAAAAAGTCAGAGTATGAGAAAGTACGGTAGATTTATTAATAACTATATATTAAAAATACCATGATCATCACAATCTCAGGAAACCCAGGAAGCGGGAAATCAACAGTTGCAAAGATTCTTATTAAAAAATTGAATGCGAAACGCATTTATGTTGGTGGTATTAGAAGAGAGCTTGCAAGAGAAAAAGGCATGACTATGGAAGAGCTTAACGAATATGCACTTACACATTCAGAAACAGATATTATTGTTGATGAGAAAGCTGCTAAAGATGCAAGAGCATTAACTGGAACAGTTATCGCTGAAGGACGTGTCATGTTCCATTTCATTCCTGAATCTATTAAAATCTACGTCAAAGTAGATCCAGACGTTGGAGCAGAACGTATTTGGAAAGATCTCCAAAAACAAGAACTTGTTGATCAAAGAAACGAAGGAAAGATAGAATCATTAGAACAACTGAAACAGAGTGTGAGACAACGTGAAGAAAATGATTCTCAAAGGTATAAAAAATATTATGATGTAGATCAACGAGATGAAGCGAATTATGATTTTGTCGTAGATTCAACGATTCCAACAGCTGAAGAAGTCGCGGATAAAATTATTGAATTTGTTGAAAGTAAATAATCCAATTTTTGTGAGTTACCTTTATAAAAAATCCTCCTAATTTAGGTATTATGACAGATTATGAAGTAATTATCCATGAAGGATCAAAAGCATCCTTAGAGGATTTAACAGGAGAGAAATTTGAAACAGTTTTTGATCAAGCTTTTCCCAATCAAAAAATACCCTTGAAAGTAGATACAACTAAATGGGATGAAGCGTGTATTAATTTTGAAGATGTTGAGTATGCTTTAAAGGGAATTGCAGATCTATCAGGTCCAAGAAGATATGACGCTCTTGTTCATGTAACATATCATCCTGACTTTTCACTTCTTGCTGGAGCTTTAATAGACCCATCTAAGGCATACAATCCTGTTCACCTTCATGGTTCAGGAATCGCAGTTCGTAGAATTAAACCTTAGGTCACCAACAACAAACCTTATAAATATCCTTTCTTCTCTCACATAAATCATGGAAAAGATTCAAAATAAAGATTTCATTGAAATTGATTACACTGGAAGGTTAGAAGATGGTACAATCTTTGACACCACAAAAGAAAAAGCAGCTGATGACGCTAAAATACCTCACAATCATAATAACTTAAAACCCGCAATCATTTGCGTAGGTGAAAAGCAACTTCTCCCAGGATTAGATAAGGGATTAGAAGGACAAGAAGTTGGAAAAGAATTCTTATTAACATTACAACCAGAAGATGCATTTGGAAAACGAGATGTGAAAAACGTTGAAATGATGCCACTATCTGTATTCAAAGAACATAAAATGCAACCTAGACCAGGATTACAATTTGATGCTGATGGAAGGCGAGGAGTTATTACAAAAGTTGCAGGTGGAAGAGTAATTGTAAACTTTAATCATCCATTAGCAGGAAAAACAGTTGTTTACACATGTACAATCAACAAGAAAATCACAGATATAAAAGAACAAATTGAATCATTCTTATCTACAACCTTACGGATTGGAAGAGAACATATGGTAGCTTCTATTACTGAAGGAAAAGCAAATGTAGAATTACCTCTACAACTTCCACCACAATTCACAGGCGCGTTAACAGAAAAATTGAAAGAACTTACGAAGGTTGATGTAGAATTTAAAGTCAAAGTTAATAACTAATCTCTAAAACCACACCTTTCCAGTTTAACAATCTTTATAAATCTGATTCTTCTCAAAATCGTATTAAAAAAGAAGGTGTAAATATGGAAGACAATTCTGAACAATATCAACAAGAACATCAACCTCAACAGGTACATATTCATCAAACGAAAGAAGTATCACATAATAACGTATCATCTGATGTAGATGAAGAGCTCCAAAGACTTATTGATAACCAAAAAACAAGAATTAAAGTAATTGGTTGCGGTGGTGCAGGTAACAATACTATTAACCGGATTTCTCAAGTTGGAATTAAAGGATTAGAAACAATTGCAATTAATACGGATGCACAGGATTTATTATACACAACTGCAGATAAAAAACTTCTCATTGGAAAAGATTTGACAAAAGGTTTAGGTGCAGGATCAAATCCTAAAGTTGGAGAAGAATCTTGTAAAGAAAACGATAAAGAATTGAAAGCATTATTAGAAGGTTCAGATATGATTTTCATCACGTGCGGTTTAGGTGGTGGAACCGGAACTGGTAGTGCACCATACATGGCACATCTTGCAAAAACTATGGGGATTTTAAGTGTTGCAATTGTAACAATTCCATTCACAATGGAGGGGTCTCATAGATATGAAAACGCATTAATAGGATTAGAAAAATTAGAACAAAGTATTAACACATTAATTGTCATTCCGAACGAAAAATTATTAGAAATGGCACCACATTTACCTCTACAAACAGCATTCAAAGTTGCAGATGAAATTCTTACAAATGCCGTTAAAGGAATCGCAGAATTAGTGACAAAAACTGGATTAGTAAATCTTGATTTTGCAGACGTAAAAGCAATCATGGGAGAAGGTGGTGTTGCAATGATTGGTGTAGGAGAATCAGATTCAGAAAAAAGAGCTGAAGAATCAGTTCAAAGAGCAATTGATAACCCATTAATTGATGTAGATATCTCTGATGCAACCGGTGCATTAATTAATATTTCTGGTGGAGAATCTTTAACTCTAGATGAATCACGTCAAATCGTTGAAACTGTTTCTGAAGCATTAGACCCTAAAGCAAAAATTATTTGGGGTGCACAAATTTACAAAGATTTAGAAAAAACTATTCGTACCATGTTGATTGTAACAGGTGTAAGTTCTGAACAAATCTTTGGAGAAGCACATCAACTTGGTGAGCTTAAGAAAAGTGCAACAGAATCAGAATTAGGCATAGAATTTATGGATTAATTACTCAAAATTCTCTCATATAATGTTTTTGCATTCAGAATCCCTTTACGTTGTCTTTCTGTATGGGTAGGAAGCAACTCCCCGTTAAATGGATTAATACCATTTAATTGTTGATCCACGATTCCTAATTGTGCTTCAACCATTTCTTTAAAACGAAGTTCACCTATTTTAAAAGCAAGTCCACGTAATGCATTCATATCAAGTGGAATATATTCTAATACATGATTTTTAGGTAAAAATAATCCCATTGGATTTTCATAAGAAATAGATTTAGAAAAAAAATATCCTTCAGGCATAGTTTACTCTTCTTGTTTTTTAGATTTAAATTCAGTATAACCTGTTTTTCCACAGACTGTTCTATTTTTATGAACTGCCATGAAATCACCTTTAGATTTTGGTGAGAACGGATTTTTACGTACTAATTTGTCACCTTGAACCTCGTAACACTTCCATATTTGTGTTGGTTTTTTAGGTGTTCGTGCTTTTTTTCCGCCGCTTCCTTTTCCTTTCTTTGCCATTGTAATTATTCCTCTTTAGCTGGGGCAACTTCTTCAGTTTTTTCCTCAGCTACTTCTTCTTTCTTCTCTTCAACTGGAGATTCTTCAGCAGGTTTTTCAGCTTCTTTTGCTGCAGCCGCTTCTTCGTCCGCCTTTTTCTTAGCTTCTACTTCAGCAGCCTTTGCTTCTTCTGCCTTTTTTGCATCTGTTTCAGCTTTTTTTCGTAAATGTTTAGTCATTTTTTCAGTTTTATTAAGTGCTTCATTGCTCTTATATGCAACTGCATTGAATGTTCCTTCTTGTTTACTGAATTGAGTATAAATACCTTTTACAACTACTAAACCTTGTTCTACACCTAAGCTTTTTGCAATTGCTGCAGCAACATCATTGTTACTAGGCGTAACGCCTTCAAAATCTACAGTACCTTTAAGGTCTGTACGTTCTAATAATGCATTTTCATTTTTTTGTGTAATTTCAATCTTCATTATAATCACCGTACCTTAATAGCATATTCACCTTTAACTGTTGCTTTTACATTTTGTGCAATCATGGATCGCTCAACATCAGTGATAAATAATCTTCCTTGCCAATTGTTTGTAAAACTACTATTTTTACAAATAGGACATTGTTCTCCATCTACGAAAACTTTACATTTTTTACATGCTTTTTTCTTTGCCACTAGAAATCACCTCTGTGATTTCTGTGGTTCCAAAAATTTTTATTTTTTGTTATCATTTTTTAAATATTATTCCGCTTTTTTAGCTTCTTTTGGTTTTGCATCTTCGCTTAACCATTCTAATTTTCCAAGACCTTCTTGTCTCATGGTTAAACCAATTTTAGGATTGTTTAAATCTTTGTAACTTACTGCAATGATTCGCGCTTTACATTTATCGCCAACCTTCACGCTTCTATTTGTATTTTTTCCCATTAATACTTTATCTTTACTAAATGATACGAAATCATCCATACTTTGTGAGATGTGAACCATTCCTTCTACACCACCAATGTCAATAAATGCACCGAAATCTGTGATATCCCGAATTCTTCCAAACACAAGTTCGTTTAGCTCAGGTTTAAATGTTAATAATTCAAATTCTGTTTCATAAAATCCAGCTCCATCACCAGGAACAATAACACCTTCAGTTACGTTATATACATCAATAACATTCATGACGAATCCTAAATCTTTGGAGATATAATTCTCGTATGTAGCCTTCACATTTTGTAAAACTGCATCCTTTTTACTAAGGTTGAACATATGTGGTGGTACCCTGATGAAATCCTTTACTTTGACTTTATAGAACATATTTTATGCCTCGTAGTATTATATTATCGTTATTTAAGCTTAATCTAAGTAGATAGTTTATAAAGGTTGCGGTCAAGTTAGATAAGAAGAAAACTAACCTTTATAAACCAAACACACCTTTCTCCTAATATGAATTTACAAGAAATCAGAAAAGAGGCTCGTTCTCTTCCTTCTATCAAGGAAAATTTACAAGATTTCCAGAAAAATTGGATCAAACCTGTGAAATCCAACACCAATAAACATTTACCTTTTCTACAAGACATGAATCCTGAAGAAAAAAAAGAACTTAATCAAAAAATGCAGAATGTTAATACCACATTAAAAAAACTTCAAGATTCAGACCTCGTCACCCAAAGATTAACATCGCATGCACGTCATCTAATAGAATTAAAATTAACGCATTTTCAAGGAAATGAACAAAAATCAAAAATGATCACAAAAAGTTTTATTTCAGATGATGTCATGAACATTAAACGAACAATCACAGAAGTAAAATCATTTAATGACGATATGGATGAACTCTCACAACATTATGAAGATGTGAATGAGTTACTTCAGAAATCATTATCTTTAGAAGAAATGTTATTCTTTATGGAAATGCCGCATTACAAATATCTTTCATCATTGAAAAAGACTGCAGAAAAACACAAAAAAATTGTGAGTCATATAGGAAGACACTTTGTAAAACTTGCAAAAGTTCCAATGTTAAAAAAGACACCTCATAAATAATGGCAGAAATAAATTTAATCATCGGACTTCTCGGAATGCTTCTAATCCTAATCGCATTCCTTCTAGACGAATTTTCTAAAAGTATCCACCACCAGTCATGGCAATTCAACGTCTTAAACATCTTTGGATCTTTATTATTAACATACTACGCATACACATTAAATTCTATACCATTCATGATTCTTAATGGTGTCTGGTTCGTTGCAGCGATTGTAAAATTATTTTTCATTAGCAAATAAATTTGATGTGAAAACCTCAACATGTTCTAAATCAAAAATTACTTCTTCTACTCTTTTTTGTAAATTTAGTCCTTTTAACCTTTCAAGAGGATTTTCTTTTGTCATCATCCTATAAAGTGTAAAAAATGAATCTGGTAAATGTCCATAATGTTCTTGAATCGTAGTAATTGGTTCATCTGCAACAATATAATCTCCAAACAACAAACATTCAAGAACACGAGCAGCACAATATGTATCCGTTAAAGGATTAATTTCATCATTTAGAAGAAATTCAGGAGAAAGAACTGCTGCTGAATTGCATTTTATTTTTTGCTTAGAGGGATATTGACAAGAAATTGCATCTGAGAAATCTAATATCTTTAAATTCATTGAAATGTCATATCCAATATTACCAGGATTAATATTTGTATGAGCAATACCTAAACGATGAAACAAATTCAAGAATGAAGGCATTTGTAAAAGATATTTCACAATAATCTCTTTAGATATCTTTTCTCTCCAAATTAATCCGTCTAATGTTTCATCTACTAATTCCATCACAAGATATGGTTCCGTAGGATCCTCACTATGGTCAATATATCGGACGACATTAGGATGTATAATCTGACGTAATGTGTTTGCTTCTTTTTTCACTAGATTTACTCTACCTATTGGGATTGGTTTTTTAATCGCATATTTGTGCTTCGGCGTTTCTAAGGGATGTCCAATGTAAACGCCAGTGTTACGTGTATAATATAGAATGTCTGTCAATTGATAAAATACCTTATTTACTGAAATCTGTGTGATGGGATTAGACATTTTTTTCACGTCCATATTTACAATGTTCTGTAATATTACAAGAATCACAATCAGGTTTTCGAGGAGCACAAATAGATTGTCCATGCCCTACCAATAACCGGTTTACATTAATCCATTGATCTTTTGGCACAAGATCCATTAATGCAAACTCACTTTCCTTTTCATTCTTTGTAGAAATCCACCCAAGCCTGTTTGCAATCCTGTGGACATGAATGTCAACCGCTATTGCAGGTTTTCCAAAAGCATACGCAAGAATACAATTAGCTGTCTTTCGTCCAACACCGGGTAATGAAGTTAATTCCTCTAATGTGTCTGGGACAGTTCCATTAAATTCATCTAACAACTTCTGACAAAGTAATTTTACATGTTTAGATTTCATTCTATAGAATCCACATTTAAAAAATGCTTTTTCTAAATATTCAATTGGTAAATCAGCAACCTCCTGAATTGTTGGATGCTTCTTAAAAAACTCTTTCACAATCGGAATCACCGTAGAATCCTTTGCACGTGCACTTAGAAGCGTCATAATCAACATCTGATGCACAGGATAATGTCCAAGCTCTTCTAGCATGGTTTCTGGGTGCGTTGATTCTAATAGAGAAAAAACCGTTTTCATTTCATTCAGTGAAGGCATTGATATGGTATATTCTTGTTTTATTTAATATTTATGTAGGAATCTCATGTTTATTAAAAATAATTCCTTTAATTTTTTGTGGAATAGATTGTTTATAATTCAATAAAAAGAGGGATTTTTATAGATAGATCATTTTATATAGTTATATCAAATAGATTATTTATGGATTTTTTAGGATGGGTTAATGGTTTATTAAAGCGTGAAAAAAAAGAAGAAGATATAGTTACTAAAGAACTTAGGGCTGCACAAAATGACTTGAGAATAGCGGCTGAACACGCTTCTGTGTATGGGTATAAAATTCTCGCAATAACTAAGTCTAACATGTCATGGTTTGATAATAAGGTAGAGACCTCCATCAATCACCTTAGTGAATCTGATGATCATTTAAAAGCAATTGAAAGTTTTGCTCTTGGTGCTAAAGAATTTTTACAAAGTTATCGGATACAAACAGGAAGGAGGAAGAAAGCTCTTAGTAAAACTGAAACTTTACTTTTTAATTCTTGTTTAGGGGCTTCTAAGAAAATTGATGAGGTTATTGAAACATTAACCAAAATTGATGAGTTAGAGTGGTCTTATAATGAGGGCTATAATTTACAAACGGTAGATGCAGAATTTCAGTTTTGTAAAACATCACATTCATTTGAAGTTGGAGGCGAGTTTAAGAAAGCTCTTCATGCCCTTGATGAATTAATAGAAAACATTTTTAGAGTTTATGATCTCCATAATAAAAAGATACTAGCTATTGAAAATTCTAAATAACTTTCTTCATCCATTTAAAATAATAAAGAATTCTTTCCTGGTAACTTATTCTAAAGAACAATAACATCTAAACAAAAATTAGAATTAATCCAACAACTAACATCACACTACTAATCGTAACACTTACAATTCTTGCATGATATTTTGTCCATACCTGTAATTTATGAGGATTGTCGCCAGATTTATCTTCCGCAACATCTTCTAATTTTTCTTTCACAAAATGAACAATTGCAAATAATGCAACTAAAGGAATCATTGCAATTAAAGAATAATATAAGATCATAGGAAACGCTGAAACTTTGAATGAACCAACCGTAAATAAATTCTGTAATGTAAAATACTTATTTCCTAAATCTGGTAAACTTAAAATCCCTCCAATTAAACCAATACTAAATACACCTGTAATGGAAATAATCGCTTTTCTAAATATTTTCAAATTTTTCTTCACTTCTTTTGGAATATCTTTCAACATTACTTTATAGGATGTGAAAAATGCCTTCACGCTTATTGTTCCGTAAATAGCCGCTATCACACCAATTGTTTTATAGAAAACAGTACTTGCATTTAGTAATGTTATTCCAGAGAATAAACCAATACCAAATAATAAATGTGTAAAATAGACGGTTACTAAAAATAATACTCCTCTTTTAATCATAAGTTCTTTATTTTTTATTGTAATTAAAAGTACCATTAATAATAACAATAATGCAAGGTGTGCTTGTTTCACACTATCTTTTAACGCATCTGTTAATACATTTACTAACGTTAACGTATCAAGAACATTACTTGTTTCTCCAGGACCAACAAGTCCAATTGCATTGACTGTAGCTAAACTAGGGCATGTATTATCACCGTTAACTTCTAATCGTGCTTCAAGTAAACCTTTAATAGATTTCTCTCCAATAAAATATGTGTCGCCTGTAAATACAGCAGGGATTTGACGAGAACTTTCTGGAATGTTATAGGACTCAAAATAATTTTTTAACATTGCAGCATTTTGTGCATTTTGATACACTTCAAATTTCTGTAAATTTAACTCTGGATTGTTTATATCAAGTTTATTGATGTACGTTGTTGTTGAAGAACAACCTGGACAATCCTCTGAAAAAAAGTAAAATATACAATCCGCTTCTTGGTTTGTAACTTCTGCTGTAACTGTAATCTCAAGATCTTCGGCAGCTAATGCAAATGTACTTAGAAGTAAAGTTATTAATACAATAAAACCAAGGATTCTCTTATTCACCATCTTTTAAAGAAGAAGAAGGGAAAATTTGTTTATAAAGCTTTCCTTTAGTGGAAAATCTATAGAGAGTCACTTTTGTATACTACCTGCAATAGGTGTATTTTTTCTTTTTTTAGAAAAAATGATCACACCGGCACGTAGTATACATTTTTATGAATCTCTGGATGAAGTCATTTAAGGGAAGAACATTTCCACAAAACAAATAAACCCATTACAATTTCACTTGACATATAACACTACATAAGAGGTAAATACTATGGTACAAGAATTAACAACAGAAAATTTTAAAGAATCAATTTCAGGAGATTTAATCGTCGTAGACTTCTGGGCAGAATGGTGTGGTCCATGTAAAATGATGGGACCAGTATTTGAAGAATTGTCCTCAGAATATGAAGGGAAACTCAAATTTGCAAAATTAGATACGCAAGCACATCCAAGTCCTGCACAAGAATCAGCAGTCCAAGGAATTCCATGTTTAATCGTCTTCAAGAATGGTGAAGAAGTTGGGAGAATTGTAGGGTTTGCGCCAAAACCAATGTTGAAACAGAAAATTGACGCAGTTTTAGCAAAAGTTTAAATAATTCCTTCTTTTTTTATATTTTATTGAGAGTAGATAGCTGTTTCTAGAATCAAATAAAACAAAATGTCAAACACACCACATACTCAAAGAACAATTGTTGTAGCACATGATTTAGATGGAACCTTAGCACCTGATACAGTACTTCATACATTAATGGGTAAATGTGGTTACAATGCAGAAGATTTCTTTAAAAAATTAGCAATCTTTGAACAAGAAGTTGAAGATTCAGGACTGGATATGGATTTAGAACATGCATATATGAATTTTCTTTTAAAATGGGTAAATTATGAAGTTCTTCCTGCAATTGACAATCAATATCTTTTCAATGCAGGTAAAGAACATCCTTTTTTCCCCGGTGTTGTTGATTATCTTCAAAGAACAAAACAAATGGTTCAAAAAGAATTTGGAAACCATGGTGTAACATTAGAACATCATATCGTAAGTACAGGATTACGTCAAATGATTCTTGGCAGTGAAATTGCACCGTTTGTAGATTATGTTTTCGCATCAGAATTTATGGACGGGAAACATGTTAATTCTGGTCAAACCACAATTCAATACATTGCAAAAGCATTAGGACCAACAGAGAAAGCAGATGTATTTTTTCGTATTAATAAGGGACAATATATAGATAAATTAATTGATCATGATGACAGAATGCCTCATGATCAACGACCAGTTCCATTTCCAAATATGATGTTTCTTCTTGATGGATTTACAGATAGACGTGCTTGTGCCTTATTGTTTGATAGAGGTTCATATAATATAGCCGTACATGATCCAAATTCAGAGAAATCAAAAAAAACTGTTACAAAATTATTTGAAAATAGGCGTGTCCACACCTACGCACCAGCAAATTATTGCAAAGGAAGTGCTTTATCCGTAATTATTGATGCAAGAATTATGCAGGTAGGGGAACGATTAGTCCGATAATTATTTAAACATCCCTTATATTTCTATTTCTATGAACAAAATAGCCCAAGGAGCAGAAGCAATCATTTACAAAGATGGAAATGAGATTATTAAAGAACGTCTCAGCAAATCCTACAGATTAAAACATCTAGATGATTCTCTACGACAATTTAGAACACGAAGAGAAGCGAAGGTTTTGGGTAAATTAGAAGAATTTAATTTTCCAGCACCTCATCTCAAAGAATTCTCAGATAAACGAATGTCAATTGTCATGGATTTTGTTCCAGGAGAAAAATTAAAAGATGTTCTTCAAAGAGGAGATGAATATCAACAATTTGCAAAAGATATGGGTGCAATGATTGGACGAATGCACACAAAAAATATCATTCATGGAGATTTAACAACCTCAAACATGATTGTTCATTCAAAAACAAACAAATTACATTTCATAGATTTTGGCTTAGCACAATTCTCCGAACGTGATGAAGACAAAGCAGTAGATCTGTTCTTATTAGAACGATCATTAGCATCTACGCATTTCAAACAACCAACATTATTTGAAGATGCAATGAAAGCTTATAAAATTTCCAATCCAGAAGCAACAGAAGTTCTTAAAAGACTTGAAAAAGTAAGAATGCGTGGACGAAATAAAGGAAAATAATTACATTGCTTGTCTAAAAAATTTCACGAAATCATCAACAGATTCAGGCCGTTCATTAGGATTTTTTGCCATTGAGAAACAAATTAAATCACTCATCTCTTTTGTAACACCTTCTCTTATTCCCACTTCAATGCGTGGAACATCTGCAAAAACAACATCTTCTAACATCTTACGAATATTTGAGTCTGCATATGCGATGTCCCCGCTAATCATTTCATATACCGAAGCAGCTAGCCCGTAAATATCTGATCTTTGATCTACCGTTCTTCCACGAAGCATTTCAGGTGAAATTGTATAAGGAGATCCAAATGCTAATCCTCCGCTTTGATAACCAATCTCTTGAACACACCCAAAATCTATTAAAAATATCTCCCCATCCATATTATAAATTCTTCCATCAATAAAATGTAAATCTTGATTTCTAAATAACATGTTGTCTAGTTTAACATCTAAGTGAACCATTTCACGTTCATGAAGTGATGATAACGCACTTCCAATATTTTCCACAACTGATCCAATACTATCAATAGCTAACAAACGTCTATCCCCATAAAATTTTCCTAAGCACCCACCATCCATATAGGGAAAAATCATATCTCTTGTTCTTGGAATAACTTCAGAAGGATAAATGATGTTAGGATGTTGTGAACCATTCACTCCTTCAAAAAAACTTGTTTCATGTACAAAATCTGAATTTTCTCTCTCTTCTAAATATCTTTTTAAAAAGAAAGAGTCCCCATTTGATATAACTAAGTAATGCTCAACACCTGATCTTCCGATATTGAAATTCTTAACAACTTCATAATTTGTTCTATTTCCTTTAACTACATCGCCAACTTCCATTATTTCATTCCCACTTAAAAGCTAATGTTCCAGGCCCTCTTCTTCCAACTTTAGGACCATCATCATAAAATAAACCTGCTTTACTCATGTTCTCTCTTCCAAGTCTTGCACAAGAATATGTAGCTAAGACACCACTTGATTTCATCACACGAAACATTTCCTTAAACAAATCTTCCGACCACATCTCAGGCATTGTTTTTGGTGAGAAAGGGTCCCAAAACACAACATCAAAATGTTCATCATCTAATTTTTTTGTTGTTTCCCGAACATCCCCCAACAAAACTTTTACAGAAACATTTCCTTCAACAAATGATAAATTCTCATTTGTTAATTTTTTATAATGTTTAAAAAAAGCAATCTCTGGATTCACCTCTTGAATCTTAGAAACAATTGCAGCATCTAATTCCAATCCCACAACCTCAACTTTACAATTAGGATTTTCTTCAAGTGCAACTGAAACAGCCATTGCAGAATTGTATCCCATACCAAAGAAACAATCTAAGATTCTAATGTGACCAGACTTAGCTAATTCTTTTATTTTAGTTGGTTCAGCATACTTCTTCATCGCTTCTTCAACAGCACCTGTGTATGAATGATAGCTTTCACCAACCTCTTCATTGAGGAACGTTTCAGATTTATCTGCTGTAAGGACTTTTTTCATACTCTCAGAATTAAATGGATACTTTAAAAACTTAACCTATACTTTTTCAGCTCTCCCCTTCCTCACTAAAAGAGCAGCAACTTCTGGAAATATTTCTGTTTCATCGCCAACCTCAAAAGGACCATACACTTTCATGTCTTTCCACACAAAACTTGGAACAGCATGAAGAAACTTAATTTTATGTTTCTCTTCAGAACTTGTTTCTTCAGGAGTTGCAGATTCATTAGGCTGAGAAGTTACTTCTTCTTTAACAACTGGTTTTGGAACTTCAATATTAATTTGTGGATGATCCATTCCTAAATCTGGAAGTTCTCCTTGAAACAACTTCAACAACACACCATGTCTATAAATATCTAAATTTGCTAAAAGTTTTGTATAAAATACCTTTTCTTCCCTAAGCATAGAAGACGTATCAATAATATTAGAACCAGTTCTAGATCTATTTAACGCAATGTCAATAATCTTCTTCTCACGCTTCTCATGGATTTCTTTAAGAATTCGTTTAATACTTCTAAGCTCATACTCCAACTTCTCCTTTTCGCCTGTAGCGAACGGATTATCAGAATCTTTTTGATCTGCAAGTAATGATTTTTTTTCTCTTACATATGAAACTACGTCTACATAGAACGTACTTTCTAGTTTTTGCAGATCTTCTCGTTTTTTTTCATTACGCAGAAAATCATACAATGTTTCTAGAGTAATTTTTATTTCTTCTGCCATATAAACCCTACGGCTTTATCATGCCCAAGGTGAGGCATTCGCTTTGCTCAACCTCACTATCGTACCAACCCCCGTATTTTCCAGAGGTTGCAGGTTTTTAAAACTATTGTTCTTAGAGAAGATAGGTTTATTAATATAGATATTAAATCACTTATATGGATATTCAAAAACATATCTTCAATCATCTTCTTTCAATCAAAGTAATTCCTAATGCTTCACAAACAAAACTTATAGAAGAGAACAACCAATTAAAACTTTACCTTTCAGCAATCCCTGATAAGAACAAAGCAAACATACAGCTCCTCAAATTTTTCAAGAAAGAATTCAAACTCAAAGTAGAAATCAAATCTGGTGCAAGAAGTAGGAATAAGGTCTTGAGAATTCTAGAATAAGGGATCTGTGAACTCTAAAACATCCCTTACATCCCCATAATATATTTTAAAGGATATGTTTTCTTTGATCATACATGAAACAATATTTGGATTTGATGCAAAAAATCCTTGATGAAGGCCAGGAAAAAACAGATCGTACAGGGACAGGAACAAAATCCCTGTTTGGATATCAAATGCGTTTTGATTTATCAAAAGGTTTTCCTCTTGTCACAACAAAAAAGATTCATTTGAAAAGTGTAATGCATGAATTATTATGGTTTTTGAGAGGTGAAACAAACACCAAGTATCTCGTAGATAATAAAGTTCGTATTTGGAATGACTGGGCAGATGAACATGGAAATCTTGGACCAGTTTATGGGAAACAATGGCGTAGGTGGGAAGATCCTCGTGGTGGTTCCATCGACCAAATTGCTAATGCAGTTGATTCTATAAAAAATAACCAAGACTCAAGAAGGATTATAGTTAGTGCATGGAATGTTGCAGATATTCCTTATATGGGACTACCAGCATGTCATGCATTCTTTCAATTCTATGTCGCAGATAATAAATTAAGTAGTCACTTGTATCAAAGATCAGCCGATTGGTTTTTAGGAGTTCCATTTAACATCACAAGTTACGCTACTCTAACACATATGATGGCGCAAGTAACAGGAAAAGAAGTAGGAGATTTTGTTCATACTTTCGGTGACATGCACCTTTATAACAATCATGTAGAACAAGCAGAACTTCAAATCTCACGAAAACCATTATCACTACCACAAATAGAACTAAATCCTAATATTACCTCCATTGATGATTTCACTTATGATGATATAAGGATCGTAGATTATAATCATCATCCAAGAATAAGAGCACCAATCGCAGTATAAAAATGACAAAAAACCATGACTATAACTTTGAACTCATCCTCATCGCAGGAGTTACACAGAATGGTGTAATTGGAAAAGATAATCAACTACCTTGGAAAAAACTAAAAGGAGATTTAACAAGATTTGCAGAACTTACAACACCGCATCCCGTCATCATGGGAAGAAACACGTGGGAATCTCTTCCGGAAGATTATCAACCATTACCTGACAGATTAAACATGGTTCTCACACGTAACGAAGCCTATGAATCTCCTGGAGCTTATCTTATGCCTTCATTAGAAGAAGCCTTAGAATCAATTGAAGCAAGAGATCCATTCATAACGGGGATTAAATATGATCAAGTATTCATCATTGGAGGTGCTCGTGTATATGAAGAAGCACTTCCATTAGCAGATAGATTAGAACTAACTGAAGTACATCGTGAAGTAGAAGGAGATACATTCTTTCCTGGTTGGGATCGGAAACTTTGGAATGAAGAAAATAGGGTTCAAGTTAAAACAAGGAAAGGAAAAAATACACATGACTTTGTGACTTATATAAGAAAATGAAAGGAACATTCGTAGTAGTAGATGGACTAGATGGTGTTGGTAAAGGTGTTTTCATAGATACTTTTGTAGAAGAAGCAAAAATAGATGGAAAACGTGTTTATGATGTAGAAGAATTTTGGAATCGTTTTGGATATTATCCTGATTTAGAAAAAGTTTCTTCCTATGATGTTGTTCTTACTTCAGAACCAACATTTTGTGGAGTTGGCGAATTAATACGTAAGGAATTAACTGCAAATAATGGACGACATTATTCTACGCGTGTTATAGCAGAAGCTTTTTCGTTAGATAGAAGAATTCTTTATGAAAATTTTGTTCTTCCTTTATTAGAAGCAGGTACCGAGATCTATCAATCACGATCCGTATCGACTTCATTAGTATATCAACGTCAAACAGCAATTGATGAAGGTGCAAATTTTAGTGTTGACGATATTCTAGAATTGCCAGGAAACAAATTCTGCTTCTCACATCCTATGGATCATCTTGTTATACCAACGATCGGTGATGTCAGTGAACTAACTACAAGATTAGAACAAAGACAGAAAACAGATGATTCTGAATTTGAAGTGCCTGAATTTCAATTGAAACTAAAACCACATTATGAATCAACTGAATTAAGAGAACTTTTTGAAAGAAATGGAACAAAAGTAACCTATCTTGATGCAGGGATCTCATTAGAATCTTCTAAACAACAAGCACGTGAATTCTATCAACAAAATTTAAGGAAATAATGTTTCAATAGATTTTTAAAGGAAATCCTCTGAAATGTATTTATGCCAAAATTAACTGATGTTCAAAGATCTTATATTCAAGAAAGAGGTTTTGAAGTAATGGAAGGATTTCCTGGGAACGATTTCCCTTATGTTGTGTTAGGGAGATTATCTCCTGTTAATGGTGATTTTGCTTATTGTACATCTTTATCCACATCAATGTCACATGTTTTGGGAAGAATAAATCCAGATACAAGAGAATTTTCAAATTTAGTTAACTTAATTGAAGAAGCTGTAGGAACTTCGATGCCTCTAGATGGTAGTTGTATTTTTACCACAGAACCCGAAAGAAAATTTCCCATTTATGTAGTTGATGATAAATGGAATCAAGTTGCAGAAGCATTAGTTGCGAGATATCAATAATTTTAAAATACTTTTAAAAAAAATAATAAAAAAAACAAAAATTACTCCTCTTCCTCTTTTGCTTCTTTAAAAAAAGCGTCCAGTTTTTTGCTACCTATCATAGCCTTGTAAGAAATTTTTGTCATAGGACATCCATCACCTCTTTTTCACAACATCTATCAATTAAATGAGAAATGAATGACCTATATAAACACTGTTGATGTTCAAAATATATTCTTCAAGCCGATACCACTGGGAAAAAAATATTGCAGTTTACTCGTTGAAATAACACTATTCAAGTACTACTTTTGCAGAGGATAGTTTTCAAAACAACATTGACAAGAACCTTTAAGATTGGCTTACTGCATTTATTAAATCAGAACTAATTACTTCTCCACTTGAAGCATCTATTTTTACATTTGCAAATTTCAATGTTTTAGAAATAAATGTGAAATTCCACAATGCTTTTCCTTGTAATGTTTGCACAATTAAAAATCCATCACCTAATTGCTCGCTTCCAAATTTTTCCTTAGCAATTTCTTTAAACTTAACTACAGCATCATCAATAGAAATTTTAATCTTATCAACATCCAAAGATTCAACTTCTGTTTGTGGTTTCTTAAACACATCATCTTCAGGCTTAATTGAAAACCCTTTCTCAATCACAGAAAAAACTGTCATCTTTTCTTTATCATAAAAACCAAGATCCCAATTTTCTTTTACTTTTAATTCAGAACTTAAAGGACAAAAGAAATGAGAAAGAATTGCATCAGGATGGTTTTTCTTCCAATCCTGAAATAATTGATCTTCACTAAGCTTTTTAAATACTTCTTGTGGAGAAGCTAACTCTTTCATTTAATACTCTCTCCACGTGTATTCACACTTCTCACACTTAAAGAAACGTGTTTCGGGTTCGTCAGCAGCTCTTGTTTGCTGAGTCCAGTAATATGCGACCTTGTGACCACATTTATCACATTTCGTTTTAATCTTTGGTCTACTATCTAATTTATCCATAACTTCAATCTTTTTCGCAGACTTAACAGTCTCTTTGATTGAAGCCATTTCTTCTTCTGGTTTCTTTGTGAAACCACAGCTACAAAATAAAACCTTTTTACCAGCTTTATCCTTTGGACGTAATATTGAACCACATTTTGGACAGAACATTTTTTTATCTCACCTATTCACAGTAGGAATCAAGCCTCTCTTTAAAAGGTTTATTGATTTACGTAAGTAGTATGGAGAGTTTTCTTGGTAATAAGACAGAGCATTATTTAATTTATGAGGGAGGTTTATTTTAATAAAAAAGAAAGTTTATTTAGTAAATATTTATAAAAAAAGTTATAATTCCAAAAAAAATGACAGAAGACGTAACTAATGAAGAACTTTTCAGATATATAAACGAAGAAATTCTTCCTATTATGAGGGAGATACATTCTATTATAGCTGATTGTACCGATACATTGGATAGGAATGAGAGAAGGTATTCTTGCTCTTCAATAGAAAGTAGACCTCTAGGTAGAAATCAACGTCCGGATTATTATGGTCGGGACAGAGGTGTTGATGATCGTTCTATAGATGGTGCAGTGATAGTTGATCCTCCTGGTGCTGCTTATCGGAGAGGTAGAAGATTATAAATTTATAAACATCTCCCTTTTTCTACCAATTCAAAAATTATCAACAAAACGTTCTAACGTACAATACTCACACCAAAGACTTTCATCAAATCAACAAATAGAATCTTGACCCAACCTAAATATGGGATTCTTACAACACCTTTCCCATAAACACGTTCCTGAGATATACTTGTTTCTTCTAAACCATTTGCAATACTATTGCTATTATGATCTCCCTTTGTTTGATACGTGCCATCTGCATGGACATCTACAACTCTGTGGATGATTGGTTGTGCTCTATATGCTTGGAAAATTAACACATCTCCCACTTCAACCTTATCAGCTCGCCAGAGAATAATCACATCACCCTTATCAAATCCATTTTTCAATGGAAATTCAATAAAATCTGTTTTACTAATCCCTTTATTCTGATACCAAGATCCACATAATCCCCACCAATTGTCAAAAGACTCTTGAAACTCAGGAAACGATTGCCCACAAATGACACTTTGATGCAATCCATGTTCCATACTCTCACTTACAACAGCAACGATCGGAAAATCAGTTCCTAACGCTAAACCTAATCCGGGATACACAAGAAACTTGATAAGAATAAATGCAACAACAAGATTCAGAACCCAACTTAATGTAGAATCACTATCCCAGAAAAACTTCCATGCCTTCTTTAATTGCTGCTTATGTTTCTTGTTCATTATCTAGAAAAGAGTTTAAACATTTAAAAAACTATTGTTGATGAACTGTTTCTTGGTCCTTGATTTCAACTTGACTTGTTTCTTCACCATCAGCTGCCTTTTGTTCTTCATGCTGATTATCAAAGTGATGATGGACATCTTCTTTTTTGAAATATACTAATAATACAATATTATAAATCAAACTGATCACAAGCGTTACAATCCCTAAGATTGCAAATAAACCAAATAATGCTAATGATACAACAAAATTTGTAAGATTAATTAAAATTGCAAATGCTGCAATAGTCATCACTAAGAATCGTGACCATTTTTTCATTCTAAGTAATCCAATACCAGCAATAAAACTTAAAATTGATAATGTTAAACCTAATAATCCAAAAGTAACTGTGAAAATTTCATTTGAAACTTCAGATCCAAAACCTGCTAAAACGCTTGCAAAAAATAAACTTAAAACACCGCCAACCATGCCAGCTAATCCTAAAAGAATTTCTAAAATTGCAAATATTGTAACACCTTTTGGTCTTTCCATATACTAAAGAATAATTTTAGTGTTTTTATAGGTTTCGTTTTTCTCTTTCTTTAGTAAAGATTTTTAAAACAATAAAATATTATACTTACATGCAACAACTAATCCTCACAATTAAACAAAAAAAAGAACTTAAAGATATTAGTGATGACTTTGTAAAAGATTATCTTAAAAAATATAAAAAAACACATAACATCAAAACATTACCTACAAATTCAAAATCAAAAGATTTCAAATTAATTGTAAAAGACATACGTGCTGAATTACGAAAAGTGTATGGATTATTTAGAAACAAAGATAATGCAAAATTACGAAATGAATTAATCAATAACGTAGATCAAAAAGATATCCATATTGAAATCTTAGAAACACATGCATCCACAAAAGAACGATTGCCATTCTACAAAGATTTGTACACACAAATTTTTAATATTACAAAGAAACCTAAAACCATCTTAGATCTTGGATGTGGCATCAATCCTTTCTCTATCTCATTTATGGGCCATAAACCAACATATTATGCATACGATATTAACAAAGAAGAAATTACAAACATCAATAAATACTTTAAACAACATGCCATTAAAGGAAATGCAGAACTTCTTGACATTTCTAAAACAACAAAAGTAAGCTTATTACCAAAAGCAGATGTTGCATTCTTATTCAAAGTCTCTGCAATTCTTGACAAAGGAAAAGGACATAAAAAAACAGAAGAAATCATTGACGCAATTCCTTCAACGTATGTAGTTGTAAGTTTTCCAACATTAACCATGTCCGGCAAACCCATGACCGCTCCAAGAAGGTCATGGATGGAATGGTTATGCAAACGAAGAAACTGGGATTACAGTATCATAGAATTTAAGAATGAAATCTATTATGTTCTAAAGAAATGAGCAAATTATTTATAGTAACCCTTCTTTTATCATAAAAATGGCAGAAACAATCACTATTAGAAAAGAACTTGTTGAGAGATTAATTACAGATTTTGATGAATTAGTTCATGAATTGGAAGATGAACAACTCTCTGAAGAAGCTTTACGTAGAATTAAAGAAGTTGAGGAAGGTAAAGCTAAAATGCTTACAGAAGAAGAATTTCTAAATAAGTTAAGACAGGATGGTATTGATATCTCTTTTTGAATTTCATGAAGATTTTTATGGTGATCTAAAAAAGCTTTCTTTAATTTTAAAGAAAAGAGTATCCTCTAAAATACGAGATATTAAGATGAACCCTAGGCGTTTTAAACATCTTTCAGGTCCAGGGAACTATTATTCTGCCCGTGTGGGAGATTTAAGAATAATTTATGGGATAAAAGAAAATAAAGTTAAGTTTTTAATGGTAGAACAAAGAAGTAAAGTTTACCAAAATTATTATAAAAGAATTTCGCGCGTACGTGAAGCATTGGTACATTATGGAATCAACAACGAATAAATTCTCACACAACCTTCTAACGTGGTACGACAAAAATCAACGTGACCTTCCATGGAGGAAAAATAATCCTCCGTATGAAATCGTTGTATCTGAAATTATGTTACAACAAACAAATGTACCCAAGGTTATAGAAAAATTCAAAGAATTCTTAACATTATTTCCAACCATTCAAAATTTAGCAGCTGCAGAGAAATCACAAGTTATTCAATCATGGAGTGGCCTTGGATATAATAGAAGAGCCTTAATGTTGCATAAATTTGGACAAGAAATTGTAAATTATCATCAAGGAATCATCCCGCAAACCACAAAAGAATTAATCGCACTTCCTGGCATTGGACCATACACAGCAGGTGCAATCGCATCGTTTGCATTTAACAAACCAGAACCAGCTGTTGATGTAAATCTAAGAAGAACCTACATGCGTTATTTTCATGGACAAGATCAAGCACTTCCTATGAATAAATTAGAAGAAGCAGAATTATACACACTAATAAAATCCTCAATTCCAAAAGATAAAAGTTCCTTGCTACACAACGCATTGATGGATTTTGGATCTTTAATTTGCAAAGCAAAAAATCCTTCTTGTGAATCTTGTTTTCAATCTAAAGAATGCAAATTCGCACCATTATACAAACAACATGGACAAAAAGCATTATTCGTCAAAGAAAAAAAACAAGAACCGGGAATCTCTGAAAATGGAAAACATATCCCAAATAGAATCTTCCGTGGACGTATCGTAGAATTCATTAGAAACAATCCGGGAACAATAGAAATTCAGATACTTGGAGAAAAAATAAAAAAAGATTTCACGAATGAACAAGAGTGGCTTCTTACATTAATTACAAAACTAGAAAAAGATGGATTTATTACGAAAGAAATTAACGAGAAGCATATTGAATTACAATTATCAAACTAAAACATTTAAATAAAACCACCATAATTACACAAACATGAAACCATCACACACATACATTGACCATACGGCAGATGTCCTCTTCACAGCGGAAGCAGCAACATTAGAAGAACTTTTTGCAGAATGTGGGATCGCAGTTGAAGAAACACAAATCAATTTAGATGGTGTCTCGACAACAGAAACAAAAACATTCTCAGTAGAAGCAAAAGATCAAGAATCCTTATTATTTGAATTCTTAGATGAATTACTCTTTTACAAAGATGCAGAACAATTAATCTTTAAAGAATTTAAAATTACAATTGAAGATAACAAATTAACCTGCGTAGCTAAAGGAGAAACTATCAACAGAGAAAAACATGAACAAAAAGTTGATGTTAAGGCAATCACCATGCATCTGTTTGAATTAAAGAAAACCGATGAAGGTTGGTTTGCAAAAGTATTAATTGATATTTAAGACCCTGACACGCCTGATTGCCATAATGCTGATTCTGCCATACAAATAATTGTTCGTACTTTTTGATAATTGTTAATTATATCCTGTGCAGTTGCTAATTCTGCAAGTGTCATCCATTTATGGGTTTCATATTTCTTTGTAAGTCTTGGTTCTCCATCTTGGCATGTCAAAACATATACATCTATTTCTTTTGGAATACCATCATAATTTTGATCTGTTAGGACCATATTTAACCGACATTCTAATCCTAAATCCTCTTGTGTCCCTAATAATCTATCTAATTGAGAATTTCTTCTAAAATTGCCTATGGGAATTTCCCATCTCCCTTTATCTTTTTTTTTAACAAATAAATAAGAGGAGATTACATCTTTTGTAAACTCATCTTTAACTTCGTCACGTACAAAAGCAGCATAAAATCTTGTCATTCAAGTAAATTCTTCTTCTTTTTTAAAAACATTTTTAAAAAAAACTCAACTTTTTTAAATCACCTTGATTTCCATACAATATGACCTTATATTCAATCGCTGAAGAGATCCGTAGATGCACTTCATGCCTGCTTTGGAAATCACGTACTTTAGCAGTGCCCGGAGATGGAAAAGGCAAAATTATGGTTGTACTCCCACCTCCAACAGATGAAGAAGACCGTCTAGGGACATCTAAATTAAAATTAGAGAATGTATTCGTAACGCATATTACAAAATGTTACGGAAATACGACTAAAGAGTACCTTAAAACTTGTAAAGGCTTGTGGTTAGATAAACAAATTCAAGAATTACAACCAGAAAAAATAATCTTGGTTGGAAAAGAAGCACAATCAGTTGTCAAAGATAAAAGAGCAATTAATTCTACTTTAGAAGATTTAGAAAATCATATTAATTAAACGGGCAACTTCCACACGCAAATTGAGCAGTTCCATTTCTCCGTCCACAACATGTTTTAACCTGTATTTGTTGACTGGCATTGTACAATGAACCTGAATCGTAACTTATTTGCATATTGGTTTCCACCTATTCTTTTCTTCTAAGAGGCTTGTAACTTTTGGTTTATGATACATTTGTACCTTTCTATATAAATCTTTGATCCATATTTTATGGGACATTTCTTCAACCATCTACCTTTATTGTTTTATGTTATTAAATATATTTCGTAGAAAACTGAGACAAATAAATCATTTAATCCTCTTATTAGCATTCTCCTCACAAACGTTTCTTGACCCAAAGCTTTTTAAAAAGAATACAATTCAACTCTTTGATAGCGAGGTGGAGCAGCTAGGAGTGCTCGCTGGGCTCATAACCCAGAGGTCGGAGGAGGTCAATAAGATACGTTCTTGTGACTGCCGAATTCAAATCCTCCCTTCGCTACCATTTTATTCTTTTATTATCTTTATTTTTTTCTTTCCAAATCCTAATTTTTTCAAGATTCTTTGGTTGATTTGTACCAATAACATCTAACCATTTGATTAATTGGTGATGGCCATTCATTTCAATTCTATTAATTATACTAAATCCTTTTTTAAAACGATTATCATTAAATCTCACATCAAAGAACCTATTAACTTTAAACCCATTTTCTTCTAAAATTAATGAAATCTCTCTCATGAATTCTTTACACTTTGAAGAACCAGAGATCACGGGATATTTTCCGTATCTAAGAACAATTGAAAAATCAGTATCCGCAACGCCCTTAATAAACTTAAAAAGCAATTTTCTATCAGAATAAAATATTTTTGGTATTCTAAGTGAATTTTTTGGACTTTTGGTAAGCCCTATTTCATTTAAAAGAAATTCAACAAGATTTTTAGAATACACATTTACCCCATAAGTTCCTTTTGAAAATAATTGTGGTTTTACTGAAATATTAAATAACTCTTTAAATAAATTTTTGATAGTTCTGTTGTAAAACTCCTTTTCATCTTTTGGATTTCCTCCACAATTGACAAGGTATTCCTTTTTATGTTCTCGTATTTGGATGTATCCATCTCCAGCAAGAATTCCGCACAGATAAGCAAGATTCTCACTGAGTTTAGGGATCTTGATTTTTTTTGCTTTTCTCATCAATTAATTATTGAGATAAGTAATATAAAAATGTTAGCCGAACTTGTCGAGTGTGTCCAGTGCTCAAATTAAAAACATTTATAAACAAAATCTCTTTACTAAACATCATGAAAAAGGGGAGAGGACGGAAAAGCAGTAGTAATAAGGCTATTCTAATCTCTTTAATTATTTTTGTCTGTCTTTTTATTATTGGAGTCCCACTTGCAATTGTCACATTCTCATTAAACACACTTCCTACTTCTTCCGTAAATATTGCAGTGATTCCAATTGAAGGTATAATAACCGGAAATGGAGATTCTGGATTAGGACAACAAGGAGTTTCTTCACAACAAATCATTGAATTTATTCAACAAGCTAATGGTGATTATACTATTGATGGTATTATTTTAGAGATTAATTCTCCTGGAGGATCAGCAGTTGCGTCGGATGAAATTGGATCTGCTGTAAAACATTCAGAAATCCCTGTGATCTCAGTAATTAGAGAAGCAGGAGCATCAGGAGGATATTGGATTGCCTCATCTACAGATTACATCATTGCAAATCGTATGTCTATTACAGGAAGTATTGGTGTGATCTCTTCATACTTAGAATTTTCAGGTTTAATGAATGAATATGGTGTTGGTTATGAACGTCTCGTTTCAGGAGAACTTAAAGATCTCGGAACACCTTTCAAAAAATTAAAACAAAATGAACAACAAATCTTACAGAAAAAGATTGATGTTATTCATAATTATTTTGTAGAAGAAGTTTCAGTCAATAGAAATCTTCCAAAAGAGAAAGTTGAAAAAATTGCTACAGGAGAATTTTATCTTGGTGTTGAAGCCTTAAACCTTGGTTTAATAGATCAACTTGGTGATATGGAAACAGCAAAAGATTATTACGCATATCTTTATGAAGTAGATGAAGTGGATTTAGTCTCTTTTAAAACAGATCCTTCTTTGTTTGACATTCTTGCAGGTATCTCTCAAGATTTTTCTTATAACATGGGGCAAGGTATTGGATCAATGTTCACTCAATCATCTTCCTCCTCTGAACTATTATTAAAATGAAAAAGTATCTCTTAATCTTAGTATTCGTTTTACTAGTTTCTTCTGTTTATGCAGCTGACGTAGATCAAGAAATCTTTCAAGAATTAAACGATAATGAAACAGTTTCAGTGATCGTAGTATTAAAAGATAACACGCAAACAATCTCTCCAGACTTAGAAGATAGAAAAGAAGCAATCGAAGAAACGCAAGATGATGTCCTTGATGACCTCCTTCTTGAAAATAAAAAAGGAATTCTCGGAATTAATAATAAAGAACAAGAATTTGAATTAGAAAGGAAATATGAAATTACAAATGCATTTGCAGGAGAAGTAACGGAAGAAGGATTAGATAAATTGAAAGACAATCCAAATGTAGAAAAAATCTTTTATAATCATATTTTACATCCAACATTAACATCAAGTCTCCCACAAATTAATGCAGATGATACCCAAAATCTTTCAATCTCTAATTCAAATATTACAGGTGCAGGTGAAACCATTTGTGTTATTGATACCGGTATTGATACGGACCATACAGCATTTTCTGGTAGAATTTTAGATCAATATTGTTATTGTTCTGTAACAGACCTAGGTTCTGGTGGATGTTGTAATGATAATACCACAGAAGGAAGTACTGCAGAAGATGATCAAGGTCATGGAACGCATGTTGCAGGAATCGCGGCAGGAAATGATTCAACATATCGTGGATTAGCATATGAAGCGGGAATCGTATCAATCAAAGTTTGTGATAATGCAGGATCTGCATCTTGTGGTACTGCTGATGTTATCTCTGCAATTGAAAGATGTACAAACAATGCTTCTGTTTATAACATCTCAGTCATCCATATGAGTCTTGGTGGCGGTGGACCTTACAATTCATTCTGCCCTGGAGATTCTGTTGCTGCTTCAATTAATGCCGCATATGCTGCAAACATTAATGTTGTTGTTTCATCCGGAAACAATGGATTTACAAACGGTATCTCAAGCCCTTCATGTATAGAAAATGCAACCCCTGTTGGTGCAGTAAATGACGCAGATAGTACTATTTACAATCGTGGAGATATATTAAAAATTCTTGCTCCTGGTGCTACCATTACATCTCCCTATCGTGGAGGTGGGACGGCTTCATTATCAGGGACATCAATGTCAGCACCACATGTCTCAGGAGCGATTTTATTAATGCATCACTATTGGGATCTTGCGTATAATATTACACCTCTTCCAGATTTTATTGAAAATAAGTTAGCAATCACAGGTGTGAATATTGATGATGAAAGTAATTCTGGAAATAATTATTCCCGTCTTGATGTTTTAGCATTAGTTCAGCCATATCTTAATTATACGACTGATAACCCTTCAAACAATGCAGTTCTAAACACGACTTCAACAACGATTAATATCACTTCTGATGTCAATTTAACATCGGCATTATTGGAATGGAATTATAGTAACGGAACTGTACGTAATATTACCATGACACAAAATAATGAAACCAATTGGCAATATGCTATTTCTGATTTAGCAATTAATAATTTCTCCTACAAAGTTTATGGAAATGATTCTGCAAATCATTTTGGAATCTCTGATGAAAGATACATTCAAGTAGATAGCTCAATCCCTGTTATCACTTTTACAACACCTTCAAATAATTCTTTTCATAATGCATTAATTACATTAAACATCACTGTAACAAACACACAACTTGATGAATCTTATTATAATATTACAAATGAATCAAATGATCTTGTAGATTCAAATATTAATACATCCATTGGTGTAGCAACATATAATTGGGTAGACGATATTAATTTTTCAAATACAACATTTCCAGATGGAAATTATTCTCTTAATATTTATGCAAATGATACAGTAGGTAACATTGCGACAGATTCAATAAACATAACGGTTGATAAAACAAATCCTAGCTTGTCAAATTTTAATGTTTCACCAACAACAATTAATGTAAATAGCACCATCACCTTTTCTGTGAACATTACAGATGCCTATCTAAATACTTCATCAATTTATATTCAATCAAACTTTTCTGGTTCTGATGTAAACTATTCTTTAGTTCTTGAATCTGGTGATAAATACAATTTTACTTTCAATGGAACAAACAACCTTTCTAACCAAGAAAATGTAAGTTACGTTTTTCATGCAATGGATAATGCTGGAAACCTTAATACCTCAGACACCTATAGTTTCTTTGTAGATAATAGAAACATCTCTCTTGCAAATATTACAGCTCCAGCAAACAATACTGTTCTAGAATCAGGAAATGCAACAACCTTTTCTGTAACTGCAACAGATCCTGATAGTGATACTTTAACATACTCCTGGGAATTTGGTGATGGAACAACATCAACATCCCAGAACCCTTCAAAGACATTTAACAATTCTGCAACATATACCGCTTATGTAAATGTTTCAGATTCTTATGGTTCTGTCAATACAACAAGTGTAACAATAGTTATTAATGACACCACTGCTCCAACAACATCATCAATCACTTATGAATCTGAATTACATATTGAAAGTGAAGGTGCTGATTATTTTGTAAATGGGTCATTCTTTGATTATTCAGGAATATTTAACTCTAGTTTATTTTACAATGATACTACACAAACAGACTCATGTGTAGATAGCAATACCTCTTGGGTTTGTACATGGAACCTTACAAATTTAACCGTTGGAAGTTATTCTTTTACAACTAATGTTACCGACAACTTTTCAACAAAACACACTAACTCTACTACGTATTCATTTACTGTAACCTCTTGTTCTGATAGTACAGAGAATGGTGATGAATCAGGAACTGATTGTGGAGGTTCATGCTCCGCAGCATGTGCTGTTGCTGAGTCAGGTGGTTCTGGAGGATCAGGAGGAGGCTCCGGTGGTGGCGGAGGAGGTGGCGGTGGCGCTATCTCAACATCTTCAGATATAGAATCAAGTTCAGATACCTCTAGTTCAACTTCAACCTCTGGAGGAGGAGTTTCAACTGCTCTTTCAACTGAAATCCTTTCAACTGTAGGTGATGAATTAGGAACATCAAAACTTAATGTAATTGAAGAAGGAAAATCTAGTGGGTCTTCAGCAGAACTTTCTGCAGTAACTTCTGCAATTGATGCAGTTAAAGATAAAGAAAGTAAAAAAATCGTAGAAGAAATCCAACGTACAGTTGAAAAGAAATTAGTAAATAAGTTAGATGTTTCAAAAAGTCTTGTAACTTATCGTGTTGAAGATCCTGTAACAAAGAACGCAATTTTCCGAAGTAAAACATATCTTACATTTACCGCATCTGAAGATTTATCAAATGTAAACATTATTGAAGTCATTCCGAAAGAAGTTGCAATGTATGCATCTACCATTACTTTTCCAAATGAAAAACCCGTGATTCTTGAAGAAGATCCTGTAGTTCATTGGCACTTTGATTCAATTGCATCAGGAGAAACTAAAGAACTTTCATATATCGTAAAGAAGAAAGTTACTGAAATTACCTCTACAACCATTGGAACAACTCAAACAAAAAAATTAGAATCAGAATCTAAACCACTTGATTTAACCTTCATTAAAGATATTGTTTCAAATAAAATTCTATGGATTGTTGTAGGAAGTATTCTGATAATTATTGCAATTATTTTTATTATTCTTAGATTTAGAAAAGAAGACGAATTTTAAGTCTACTATGTCAGGGAAAAAGTGTTTTTGTATACTGGCGCCCTGTCGGAGACGAGGTACACAAGGTAAACGAAGTTTATCTTGTAGTATGTGCCGTGCCCCAGTGTACTTATTTCTTTTTTTCCTGATATGGTATTTTAAGTCGTAATGTTTATAAAAGAAATCTCTTGATGTTTTTTTAATGGAAGCACCACTACATACAATACCTCAAAATTCTGATTTGTTAATTACAGGATATGAACCTATTATGGACAACTTACTTTTTGGAAAATATTTGAACCCTGCACAATCTGATTTGCTTATTGTTCAAAAATTCAGAAAACCGGAACTTTCTGATATTTATGTCAACCTTTTACCTTTGATGGATCATATAGGAAATCACCTTCCATCTAATCCTATCTCTAGAACAGAATTTTATCTTCGATGTCTGCATGATAGAAAACTTTATGATTTGAGAATGAAAGCAGAAAAAAGTCTCCAAGAAAGAAAAACCCATTCTATTGATGATACAACAGGAGATTTAACGTTATACATTAGAAAAGGAAGATTTCCTACAGATTTAGTTGATTCCATACAATCTTCAAGTAATCCACACCATTCACTAATTAGATATTTGCCTACGCAGATATATGATGAAGGTTGTGAAAAAAATTATCCTCTTAAAACTTGGGTTAATATTTTATTTAAACATGTTAATGAAAGAAGTCCAATATTTGGAGAACGTTGGTGTCGGACAATTTCTATTGAGAGAGGTTTTTTAACGGATGATAAACTCCTTCAAATAAGACAGAGAGGAAAAAAAGGGAAAAAAAGGACTCATATTGGAGATGTTGTTTCTTCATTAAGAATTATATTTGATGCTTTAAGAAAAAATCCTGAGGCTGTTAACTCTTTGGACGATATCTCACCTCTACTTCTTGCTGAAGAAACATTTGAATATGCTAAAAGACAAGCTGGACATTCAAAAGTTGATGTTAGAAATGAAATCAATAAGCAAAAACGATATCATCATTCTATTGGTGAGATTTGTTTATCTCCTTTAGAAAGACTTCATGGTGACGAATCTTTTTCAAATTAAAATTCACCTAGACTTTTCTGTGTTCTTTTAATATTAATATTCTCTGCAATGATAGAAAAATCATTTTTCATCTGCTGTAACATTTCAGGATTTCGTCCAGAATATAAATATGATGCAGGATGTACGACTGGAATCACTTTAAACTCACCGTAGTTGAAGACTTTTCCTCTGATTGTCTTTATGCCCGTTTTTCCAATGATTCTATCAGTTGCAAAATTTCCAATTGTTACAATCACTTTTGGTTTCATTACTTTCAGAAGTTGATCTAACCTCTCTCTACAATTTTCCACTTCCACTTTTGAAGGATTTCTGTTATTAGGAGGACGGCATAGAATAGTATTTGTAATAAAAATGTCTTCTCTACTAAGATTAATAGATTGCAACAATTCTTCAAGAATCTTCCCAGACATTCCACAGAACGGAACACCATTTTTATCTTCATTTGCACCGGGTGCTTCTCCGATGAATAATACATCTGCATTCGGGTTCCCAGAACCAAAGACAACTTGGATTCTTGTAGTGCAAAGTTCAGGACATTTCTTACATGTTGAGTAAAATTGTTTTAGTGTTTGGAACGGCATTTTAGTTATAGATCTTGATTACTATTTAATTCTTCCAAAACATTTATAAATACTTCACATCATTTACTCGTATTATGGAACAAGAGCAGACGAAGTCTCAGAAGGTGAAAAGATTCATAAAAGAAGTACAACGTGTACTTAGAATTACAAAGAAACCTAATAAAACCGAATTTGCAAGTATCGTTAAAGTAACGGGCTTGGGTCTTATAATCATAGGATCAATCGGATTTTTGATCTTTGTCTTAAAACAGGTATTATTTTAAAATGGAAACAGAAACTCATTTATTTGGTGTACGAACAGCAGCTAATCGTGAAGATCAAGTTGTAGACTACTTAATTTCAAAGTTAGAACGAAAACCAGCTGGTATTTTAGCTGTAATTAGACCTCATGGTATGCGTGGTTACATTTTTATTGAAGCAACTTCTAAAGGAGATGCAGAATCAGCATTAATGGGTGTCCCATATGCACGTGGAGTATTAAAACACGAAATTCCTTATCCTGAAATTGAGCACATGCTTGAGCAAGTTAAAGTAGAAATGAATATCCATAAGAGCGATATCGTAGAAATCATTTCTGGCCCTTTCAAGCGTGAGAATGCGAAAGTAATGAGAATCAACAAGCAGAAAGAAGAAATCGTTGTAGAACTCCTAGAATCAGCTGTACCAATCCCAATAACAGTTAAGATGGATGCAGTTAAAGTTGTTCGTAGAGAAGACGATTCTGATGACGAATAAGAATTCTCCCGTAACTTACATCGGGATTGAGCTTTTTAATTCTACAGATTATTTATGTCCTAGAATTTTCACTCATTTAAGTAAAAATCCAGGAATTATGTCAGGTACTGGAAAGATACCTTCGTCCTTACGTAGAATTTCAACCATTGTTGACAGATTAATTGACAACCATACTTCTAATCAAGATATCGTGGAAGTTGTAGAAACAATTAGTGGCAAGTATAGTATAAGATCTAATTCATCTGTTGTAACAGCCCATTTGTACATGGGAAATCCTTCAATACCTGCAAAGATAATCCATTTAGACACATTAGGGCAGCAAATTCTATTATCTTAATTTTTAATTACATTTATAAGTTTTAAAATAATTCTAATCAAAAAAGAGGTGAATTAATTATGAATTGTTCAAGTGGAATGTGTAAAAAATGTCATGGTGCTCATCATATTGTTTTAGGTGCTCTTTTACTCCTAAATGCATTTGTATGGCCCCAATGGACAGATTTAACTGGTTGGATTAGTTTCGTTGCTGTATTGATGGTAATTGGAGGTTTATTAAAACTTCTACACCCATCATGTGGTCATTGTGAAACTTCTTCAAAGAAAAAAGGTAAAAAGTAATTTATTTAAATTTTATTTTTTTATTTTTCATATCTACTTCTTCGACACAATTAGAAAATCTTTTACTAAACAAATTTCGTGCAAGCTGATATACATGGCCTGCAACTCTTAAATCTCCACATTCTTGGTTGACGAAATTTGTACCTAACTCAAAATATCTTGAACTTTCAGGAACTACATCAAATTTTCTAAAAACTCTTGTCTTGAATAAATCTTGATCTCTTTTTACATCTTCAGCTTCAGAATCCAATACTCTTGTTCCTTCAACATCAATAACACCAAGACCATTTTTTGAAGGGACATGACCGCATTGACCTTCTTTATGATATGTAAGTAGAACTTCATTAGGTAAAAGAAAAAAATGACGTAATTGTGGGTCACCATGAATAATTCCCTCTCGTTTTAAAATTTCACTCATGATGCCTGTTAAATACATCGTTCTATTTTCAACCCTAACTTCATCATCTTTAATTTGATAATCCTTTCTACGGGATCTATCAACTTTATTAAGTGCGTTTCCTGGACAAAAAAATTGCGTAAGTACTGAAGTTCGTGATTTATTATCTCCTTTATTTCCATATCCAAAATGTGTACTTTGAGGGGAATATAATGTGAAATCGCCTTGAAGCAATCTATTATATTCTTTTAATAATTCTGAGAAGAAAATTGTAGAGAATGCTTCATAAATTGTGCTAGAAAGGGTTCTTTCTTTAGTTTTAATAATAAGGCCTTGTGATGGTAATAATTCTACAATTGAACTTTTAGCAGATTCATAATTTAATGCTAATTTTAAGGGATCTAATTTCTGATCAATAGTTTCAATTCCAGCCTCATGCCTATAATTTGTCATTTTAATAAAAATAGGATTTTTACTTTATAAACTTTTCTAGAATTTTCACTAAAAAGTGACAAAGAACTAATTATCAACCATTTCAATCTCAATATTAAGACCTTCTGGAATTGGGACTCTCATAATAAGACGTAATGTTCTTTCATCAGCAGAAACATCAATTAATCGTTTGTGGATACGCATTTCATAACGTTCCCAAGAAGCTTTCCCTTCTCCATCGGGAGACTTACGGGTTGTAACTTTAAGTTTTTTTGTAGGTAATGGAATTGGACCACGGAATGTAACACCTGTTTTATCTGTGATCTCTTTAATATCAGTAGATACCTTGTTGATCTTGTTAATTTCCGTACTTGCTAATTTTATTCTTGCTCTTTGTGCCATTGGTAATTTTTATTCATAGTGAGATCAATTCACCATGATAAGTCTCTTTGGACCGTAGGTCCTTTATAAGCTTTTCCTCTAAATCCAAAAAGGATAAAAAAAATAAATAATAAAAACTAAGATTTACTTAGCTGACAAATCTTTCTTAACAACATCAATACACATTCCTGCTGCTACGGTTACACCGGAGTCACGGATTGCGAATCTTGACATCTGTGGAATCTCGCCGTTCTTTTCAATTACTAACGCTTGTACAGGTCGTAATCTAACAATTGCAGCATCTCCATTTCGTAAGACATCTTTGTTTTCTGTAACTTCTTCACCGGTTGCTGGATTTAGTTTCTTAACAATCTCAACAAATTGGCAAGCCACTTGTGCTGTATGAATGTGGAATACTGGTGTGTATCCAACTGTAACAACACTAGGGTGATTCATAATTACGATTTGTGCAGTAAATTCTGTTGCAACAGTAGGAACATTGTCTGCTCTACCTAGAACATCTCCACGAGCTAAATCCTTCTTACCGAAACCACGTACGTTAATACCTACGTTGTCTCCTGGTTGAGCTTGTTGATGTTGTTCGTGATGCATTTCAATTGATTTTACTTCTCCAGGAACTCCTTTACCTTCTCTACCTGGTACAGCCATGATTTTGTCTCCTACTTTCATGATACCTGTTTCAATTCTTCCTACTGGAACTACACCGATACCTGTGATGTTATATACATCTTGAATAGGCATTCTTAAAGGTAATTCAGTTGGTTTTTGAGGAACTTCAAATTTATTGATAGCTTCTAATAAGTTATCTCCTGTCCACCAAGGCATTTTCTCGGTTTTCTTCGCAATGTTATCTCCTGGTAAAGATGCAAGAGGTAAGAATCTGATTAAATCTGCTTTCCAACCTGCGGTTGCTGCTTCTTTTTTAACTTCTTCAACAACTGCTTTGTATCTTTCTTCACTCCAGTCAACACCTGAAATGTCCATTTTGTTAACAGCTACTACTAATTGTCCAACTCCGAAGATTTTGGATAATTTTAAGTGCTCTTTTGTTTGTGCATTTACACCATCGTTTGCAGCTACTACTAACACTGCACAGTCTGCTTGGGAAGCTCCTGTGATCATGTTTTTAATAAAGTCTCTGTGCCCAGGTGCATCAATAATTGTGAATGAATGCTTCTCTGTATCAAACTTCTTGTGAGCTAAGTCAATTGTTACTCCTCTTTCCTGCTCTTCTTTCAAACCATCCATAACGAATGCGAATTCGAAACCTGATTTTCCTAACATAGCTGCTTTTTCTTTCAGCTTTCTCATAGTTTGTTCATCGATTGTACCTGCATCGAATAACAAACGTCCTACAGTTGTAGATTTACCGTGATCTACGTGACCGATAAATACTAAGTTAATATGTTCTTTTTCTTTTGCCATTTTACTTTAATTCCTCCATTTTTACGAATTATGAGTTTTACTCTCTTGGAAATTGGGTGGTTTATAAAGCTTACGGTGATTTAGCTGTATATTAAAGAAAAAATAAGAAGAAAAAGAATCAAAAAAAGAAATTTTACATTATTTTTCATAAATTTGGTCTGAGAAATCTTCTTCTCTTTGAGCAAGTCCAACCATAAATGCTATTGGACTTAAAGTTAATCCAATCATAAGGATAGGAATACAATCAATCGCATATGATTTTGGAAATAATTGACGATATGTCATTTCGGTAGCTAATTTTCCACACCACCAAGAAGTATTATTATCAACTAATTCATCTAAATCTAACTCTATCATTTCTCCTTCAATCTCATCTCTTGCCCATCTACCAACTTGATATCCTAGTCCTATGCCTTGTAATAAACTAGCATTAAAAATTTCATAAGCATTCCTTTGTTGCGGTGATAATTTTTCTCGGATTTTTTTTGGAAGTAAATGTATCTTTTTATCCCCTTCAAAAAAATCTGGATTAATTTCTGAATTCCATTCATTATCGTACATTGCAACAACTGCACCCTGTGGATGATGTGAACAACCTACATGTTCATAAACTTTGATGAATGTATCATAAACTTTAGGATTTTCATCAATAATCTCTCTTAATCTTTTTTTGATCTCTGTGATATCTTTCATAAAATAAACTCAAAAGAATTCCTATATAAATTTAATGAAAAAATAAAAATAAAAAAAACAAAAAACTCTATTCTGCAAGCAACTTGTCGATTCCTAATTTAAAGACAGCAAATGGTTGTGCTCCTGAAACTAAAACTCCTTTACCATCAGATGGACCAATGATAAATCCAGGTGTTCCTTTGATTCCTGCAATTATTCCATCTTTTTTGTCTTTTTCAATTTCATCAGCATATTTTCCTGAATCTAAACAAGTGTTGAAATTTTTAGTGTTTAAACCTAATTTTGAAGCATATTGCTTATACGCAGTAACTCCACCAACACCACCTTCAATTTTATCTTCAAAAATCATGTCATGCATTTCCCAAAACTTTCCTTGATCCGCAGCACACTCAGCAGCTTCAGCAGCTTTTGTTGCGCCAGGATGAGCTTCTTCCCAAGGAAAATCTCTGTAAACAATCTTTACTTTTCCTGTTTTCACATATTCTTCTTCAATTTGTCCGAGTGTTTCAACGTAAAATTTTTCACAAAAGAAACATCCAAAATCACTCCACTCAACAATTGTTACAGGAGCATTCTTATCTCCTTTAACAGCATCATCATCTAATAAACTCTTCATATCAACTGTAGGTGCTGGTGCTTCCGGTGTTGGAGCAGCTCCACCTTCATCAGAATCACAAATATTATTACTATTCTTATCTAAACAACATTCAGCCCCAACTTGAATGTAAGGGTCGTTACAAACTACTTCACCACCAGTACATCCTGCAATAAAAATTACAGCAGCTAGAAGTGTAATCACAAATAAAACTTTCTTCATATTCAAAACCTCCTCGTTTTCGTTTCTGTTTGTGAAGAAGAGATGTATATAAAGATTGTGTAAGAGTTTTGTCTACTTGTTATTTGAAAAAAATCCAATTACAAATGCAAAAGGTGTTCCTATTAAACCAATTGTATTTCCTACAACTGTATCTAAAGTTGCACTTATTGGAAACTCACTTCTATATCCAGAAGTTACAAGAGATTCTTGAGTCAAATTAAGAAAACAATCATCTAAATTATTATTTTGTCTAGTTTCAGAGAATTTACTTCTCACATCTTGTCCTAAAAAATAGGCATAGGTAATTGGGCTCATTGTCTCTATTCTAAGAACATCATAGGCGATTCTTGAATATATTTTATTTTTGTGGATAAAACTAGGCACATATTCTGTCATAAAACATTATATTGGGTAACACTATAAAAATTTTCTTATATGTTCTCTCATTTTTTTTAGAAAAACAGTGATTAATTTATAAACCATACTCACATAATTTTAGATCATATGTTGATCCTGGCCGTGTAATAAAGGTATAATTCTTAACTAGTACCTTTGAACCTCTAGGAACATAGTCATCTAATTTAATATATCCTTTTGCCGCATCACCATCTTCACACCTAACGAGAAATGTAGCTTCACGACTTCCACCTCCAATCAATAAAGCATGCAGTCCTTGAAGAACTACTTTTGTTGGTTGTTTGAATGAAGAACTTTCTAATAAATCCTTTATATCCCCTCCTCTTTTGATTCTTGGTATAATGGGTTTACTCATAAAATAAATTTAAGATTAATCTTTTAAAAATGTTTCCCAGAAATATCTTAATTCTCTTATGCCCAAACAAACTTCCATGTTTTATAATAAAAAATCCTTCTCCTCCCAAAACCTTTAAAAACACCAAAATATTCTCAAACCTATGCTCAATGAAAAAAATGTCACACTTTTACGAAAGGAACTAGAAACCTCTAAAAATCCTTTATTTTACTATGATGCAGATGGAGATGGTTTAGCAGCATTCCTACTATTATATAGAATTCATAGAGAAGGACGTGGGATCAGAATAAACACTTCTAACGTAAATATTCACGGCATGAGGAAAGTAGAAGAACTTGACCCCGACAAAATATTTATTCTTGACATCCCAGTCGTACATCAAGAATTCTTGGATAAAGCAAAACGACCAGTATTTTGGATTGACCATCATCAACCTCTTCAATTAAACAAAGTAAAATATTTTAATCCAAGAATCAAAGATCCGGATGCATACGTCCCAACAAGTAGGATGGCATGGCAAATCTCAGAAAATCCAGCAGACTTTTGGATTGCAATGGCGGGATGTCTTGCAGATTGGCACCTTCCAGATTTCACAGATGAATTTATTGCACAATATCCGGATTTATTAAAACATAAAGATTTGACAAAAGCATCTTACAAAAGTAAAATTGGAATTTTAATGAAATTCTTTTTCTTCATTCAGAAAGGACCATCTCATGAAGTTCATAAATCTATTAAAACACTTACAAGAATTAAATCACCTTACGAAATTTTGAAACAAGAAACTGCACAAGGAAAATTCTTATGGAAACGATTTCAACATATAAATAAAAGGTATGAACTTCTTTTGAAAGATGCAAAGAAGGGCGTGACTAGAAGTAAAGTATTACTTTACCATTACTCAGAGAACCAATGGTCTTTCACTGCAAACCTTGCAAATGAATTAATGGCAACGTATCCAAAGAAAGTTATTATCATTGCTAGAAGTAAAGGTGGAGAAATGAAATGTAGCTTACGTGCACAATTCAGAATTTCAGATGCTTTAGAAAAAGCACTTGTAGGAATTGAAGGACGTGGTGGCGGACATCCAAATGCATGTGGTGCAGTAATCAAAGAAGAAGATTGGGCAGTATTTTTACAAAAATTCAAAGAAGAAATAAAACGAGGAACATAAAATGGTATATGCATTAATATTTTCATTTACAGGAATTTTGCTAGGGTGGTTACTTGCAAAAATAGCACCTGAAGAATTAAAACACGGACAAAAATATTTTCAATTATTAAAACAAGTATTATTTATTGCAATTTCACTTGCAGGATTAATTCTCATGTGGAAACAAAATTCATGGTTATGGTTCTTTATTATATTGATCTTAGCAATTGGATTGTACATAACAAACTTGAAACATAAATCTTTTCCTACATCATTGTTTGAATATTTGTTGTACATTTTAATCTATGCAGCGACACAGATTGAACAAGGACAATTTTTCATAGCCGCATTAATTTTCCTTTACGGATTCCCGATTGGTTTAATGATAGAAAAACCTAAACCAAAAAAGCATGACTAAGAAAGATCTTGAAGATACAATCAAAGAAAAAGTAAATCCCTTACTAGAAGAAACAATGGAAAAAAGTTGGGGTGTTTCTATCCCTAAACTTGAAACAGATATCACTGCGAAACTGAAAGAATCTTCATTGAATATTTACATCCCTTTAGGAAAAGGATTTTCTGAATCTAAAAAACAATTCAAGAAAGAATTTCTGAAACAGGAACTCCGCTTACATCTTGGAAACATCTCCCAGCTTGCAAAAGTTCTTGACATGGACCGGAGAAGCATTCATCGTGCAATTAAAGATTTCCATATAGATATGGATGATCTTCGACAACATGAAGAAACACCTGAACATTTCCAAGAAGAAGTGGTAGATAAAAAAATCAGAACTTCTTTAGAACAATATACGGGATTAATTCAAGCAGAAAAAATGCAAGACTTCTACAGAGAATTACCAAAACTTTCTCGGAACATTGCAAAATTCCTTCCAAAACCAGACATGACATGGAAAGAAGCAGAAGCTGAATTTGAACGACAATTCTTGAAACGAGCATTAGAGGAACATAATAATAATATCACAAAAACTGCAAAGAAAATTGAGATCAGAGTTGAAACTTTACATAGAAAGATTAAAAAACTACACCTAAAATAAGGATGAAATGGTTCAAACAAACCTTGCAGAAAAATTAGTGCCTCCGCCGATTGATCTAGCAGTAAGTACTGCTCCACGTTATCATGGGTCTTGTCTTGAAATAAGAGAACATGAATTACCTCAAAATCAACATTATATTGGAGCATATGTCACACCTGATCATATTGATACCGATGGGATATTCCCTTACCAAGGAAGCTTTGTTAGTACTCACTTTCCTGAAATACACCCCTCTAAAATGTCTGATTTATTAAAAGAAGTTCTTAAAAACACAGAATTATTGGGTCTTACAACTACTAAAGATACAAGTCTTGTAAATCTTAGAAAGCATGGTATAACTGAATATTTATTTCCAATATCATTTGCAAAAAGAGTTTATGATGCATTGGATTTAACTCCTACTTGAAAACAAAAGAAATATAAACCAAAAAACATTTCTTAGGTTATGGCAAAAAAAAGAGGTACTAGTAAAAGTTCTGTTAAAAAAAATTCAAAGAAACATAATGGACATCCAATTAAACATGAAAACCATCCTCGTTTTCGTCAAAATTTATCATTTGGTCAAAGAGCGGCTGATTTTATTGCAACATTTGGTGGAAGTTGGACTTTCGTAATTTCTTTAAGTTTCATATTAGTATTTTGGATGGGATTGAATGTTATTCTCTATACCAAATTTGGCAGTACATTTGATAAATATCCGTTTATACTTCTCAACCTTGTACTTTCAACCTTAGCTGCATTCCAAGCTCCGATCATCTTAATGGCGCAAGGACGTCAAGGAGAACATGATAGGATTGACGCAAATTATGATCATGCAATCAATAGAAAAGCAGAACGTCAGAATAGAAAGATGATGAAAGACATTGAAAGTATGAAGCGAATGATTCGCGAATTAAAAAACAAATAAATTAATCTATTTCTAATCCATTGTTATTATTATTATTATTATTATTTGGGATAGGATCATTAGGTTTACTAGAATCATTTATTTCATTTCTCTCTTTGAGAACTTTATCAATCCTTCCAATATTAAAATCACCATTTCCAAAAATATGTACTTGGTAATCACCGCCTCTGAAATAATTAACAACATCCTCAAAAAACTTTTTACCAACTCTCTTACCGTGTTCATGAAGACCTATTCCACGAACACTTTCACTTGAATACCATCTACGTGGAACCCTTAAGTATTTAGTTATTTCTTTATCATTTATTTCATAATTTGAAATTGTCATATGAATTAATGAATCTGAAGCTAGAATGATTTGTAATTTATGCATATAAGGATCAATTTTAGGAGGTGATTCATAAATTCCTGGCATATCGTGATAAACAACTCTGCCTTCTAAATCAAATTCATTTGCTGCTCTAACTCCAATTATTCGTGACATAATTATTTTTCACTTAATTGTTTTATAAATCTTTTCTAGAAAAAATAATAAAAAAAAATAAAATTAAATTAAAGTTAATCCGTACATTACGAACAATGGTGCGAACACAATTGCGAGTGTATTAATTACTTTAATTAAAGCGTTTAGAGCAGGTCCTGCGGTATCTTTGAAAGGATCTCCAACTGTGTCTCCAACAACTGCTGCTTTATGAGCATCAGAGCCTTTTCCACCGTGGTTACCATCTTCAATGTACTTCTTCGCATTATCCCATGCTGCTCCAGCATTAGACATAAAGAGTGCTAATAATAGACCAGATAAGATTACTCCAATTAACAATCCACCAAGAGCTTTAATTCCTAAGATTAAACCAACAAGTAGCGGTGCAACAACTGCAATCACTGCAGGAATTATCATATTCTTAATAGCAGCTTTTGTTACAATGTCTACACATTTACCATATTCTGGTTGTTCTTCTCCAGTCATAATACCTTTGATTTCTTTGAATTGTCTTCGTACTTCAATCACAACTTTGTGTGCTGTTGATCCAACTGCTGTCATTAAAACAGAAGAGAATGCAAACGGAAGTAATGCACCAAGTAATAGACCGACCATTACAAGAGGATCTGTGATTAAGTATACAATTCCTTCTTTAAGTAATCCGATTTCTTGTGTGAATGCTGCAAACAAAGCTAATGCTCCAAGAGCCGCTGAACCAACCGCGTAACCTTTTGTTACAGCTTTTGTGGTGTTTCCAACAGCATCTAATTCATCAGTTGTTTTACGTACATCTTTATCTAAACCAGCCATCTCTGCGATACCGCCTGCGTTATCAGTAATTGGTCCGTAACTATCTAACGCAATGATTACACCAGTTAAAGAAAGCATTGCAACAGCTGCAATCGCAACTCCATAAATTCCAGATAACATGAATGCTGCGATGATACCGGCAGCAATGATTAATACTGGAATAATTGTGGATTGTAAACCAATTGCAAGACCCATAATTAAGTTTGTACCTGCACCAGTTTCAGAAGCTTTTGCAATCATTTTAACAGGAGAGTATTTCGTACTTGTGTAATACTCAGTTACAACATTGATTAAAACTGTGATTACCAAACCAACAAGTGTTGCTAAGAATAAGTTCAGTGAGTTTCCTGTGTATGCTACAGCAAAGTAAAAACCAATTGCGGAAAGAACACCTGATACAATTAATCCTTTGTATAAAGCACCCATGATATTTCCTGATTTTCCTAACTTAACAAACCACATTCCAATAATTGAACTAATCACTGCAATTGAACCTAAGATTAAAGGTAACTCAACCGCCATGCTAATAGTACTTGAAACAGAAGGAATTGTTGCAAGAAGCATTGCAGCTAAGATTGTAACAACATATGTTTCATACAAATCTGCACCCATACCAGCACAATCTCCAACATTGTCTCCAACATTATCTGCAATTGTTGCAGGGTTACGAGGATCGTCTTCAGGGATTCCTTTCTCAATTTTTCCAACTAAATCTGCACCAACATCTGCAGCTTTTGTAAAAATTCCACCACCCACTCTTGCGAATAATGAAATTAATGAAGCTCCAAATCCTAGACCGATTAATAATGCCGGATCTTTATAGATTGAATAAAATAAACTTACCGCTAATAATGCGAATCCAACAACAGCCATTCCTGTGACAGATCCACCTTTAAATGCGACATCTAAAGCTTCTTTTGCACCAATCTTTGCTGTTTCTGCTGTTCTCACATTAGCTCTTACAGAGATACTCATACCTACGTATCCTGAAAAACCAGAAAGAATCGCTCCTAATAAGAAACCAGCTGCGATTGGAAAACTAAAAAGCCAATATAGTAATCCTGTGATAATCACCGCGAAAATCGCGATGGTTTTGTATTGCCTAGCCATATAAGCCATAGCACCTTCTCTAATTGCATTTGCAATGTGCTGCATTTTTTCAGATCCTGCTTTAACTGCCAGAATTCTAAAACTCAAATATGCTGCATACGCCAATGCAACTAAACTAATAATAATTGCAATTGTACTTACTTCAATCATTTTTTATATATCCCCCTAAAATTCATTATATTCTCATGAAAGTTAATTGTTTATATATTTTACTGTGCAAATAGGAGAATATTAGAAAGAACTTAAGAAATCCTTAATATTTTCTATATAATCAATCTTTTATTAACTCCAACTTGAATTGCTTTTGTTGGATCTATTTCCCGTAAACCACTATATCCATACTCACGATTAATTTCAAGAAAATATAAATCTAATTTATTTGTTTTTTCATTCCATGAAGGAACAAGATCAACTGCAAAATCTGAGGAAGGCATTAAACCTTTCTCTATAACAAATTCATCTGAGTCATAATGATCATACACTTTTTTAGCAAATTTTTTGGCTTTTTGTAATATCTCTTTTTCCGTTTTAGCAACTAATCCTTTTATTTTATTTTCATCAGCATTTGGTGTTCCTTTGGAATAAATCTCTTTGAGAACATGTTCAATAGTTTGGCCATGACCTCCTAATGAAATGTTAGCTGCGATACCATTATCCGATATCTTAGAATATCCTGTCACTGAAAATTCTTTTTCATAAAATACACGCTGACAAATTAAACGAAATTCAGCTCTGTTACCTTTAACAGTTTCGTAGGGGATTTCTTCTTCAATAATTGGATTTTCAAGAAATCTAAATAAATTATGAAGGATCCCTTTAGGATCTAATGGGTCGTATCCATCTACTAGTTTTTTCATATCATCAAGAATGAACTGTGATGCATTCATTTCTTTAAATTTATCATATGATTTAATGCGTCCCTCTAAAAAATCTTCTCTTCTTTCTATCAATCTTTTAAAAGAAGGTGAATCACTTTCAATATGTGTTTCAATACCTTCTTTTCTTACTCTCACTACTAAATATCCTCCTCCAGTTCGAGCATCTTTAATGTAAATATTTCCTTTGTGAGAATTAACGATACTATCAACTAATTGCTCTTGCTGATCTATTGTATCTTCTCCATTATATCCCATAGTTTCTAAAGAATATTTTTTTTCAGATAGTTGACTCAAAAATGTTTCAAGTCTAAGATGAGGGTCTTTAATTTTCTTTGTATCATTATTAGCTTCTTGAACTAACGTATTTCTTCCACTGATTGTAAAACCTCCATTTTTTGATTTTCTTATACGGAACCCATCAACCATATTATGAAATATATAGGAACGAGGTGAATCACCTTCTAACCCCGAAATAATTTCGTCGTAAGGAAAATCCGTAAAATCTTCTGGAATAAATTTAAATTCAATTTTTTTGTAAGAATCTGAAAATAATTTTCGTACATCAATATAACGGGGATTTTTGAAAATCCCAATCTCTTTACTTAATTCACGTTGACTTACTTTATCAAATGGACTTCTTAGCTCTTCTGTTTCTTTATGTCCTTTTGCTTCTATTGAAGATTTCCTATGGTATTTAGATTTGCTAGATGCATGACAATATTCTGCATCAGGTATCTGAGGATCAAAAAATCCAAAATATGTTGTTCCTTCTGGAATTTTAGCATTTTCGTTGAAATGGAGTTTTTCATCTAATACATTTTGAGTCATATCCCTTACAATTGGATGTGTTACAACGACTTCATCTTTACTACCTTCATAATGATTTATTTGATCAAATAGATCTCCAATTCTTTCTTCTAACATAAGAAATATTTATAATTTAGAATATTTAATCTTCTTTCATAAGGTTCTTATATTTAAGAAATAATTCGTTTCTATTCAACCAAAATAACTTTCTTCTTCTGACGAATTGTCAAATAAGGCTTCTTCAATCGCTTCTTTAATTCAACATCTTGTGTTAATACTAATTGACCTTTCTCTGATAATGTCACTAAGAAATCATCTACATTTCCTTCACTTTCAACAATCTTGATTCTTTTTGCATCAAGGATACTCAATGCTAATTTTGCAGATAACTTATACTTCCCTTTCTGTTCAACCATAATCTTGTGTAACTCATCTAACACACCATCTAATACAACTAATTCATAAGGTTCATTCATTCCTCTTTCAATTGCAGAAAATACATCTAGCTTAAACTCATTAATTGCCATCAAAGCATTTGTATCTAATATAATTCTCTTACTCATTTTGCATATAGTTTATCCAAATAAGCCGCGTTATTAAAATGATTGCGAAAAATAATGCTCCTGCTGAAAAAACAGATAAAAGATTTGGTACTTCTTTATCTAATGTTAAAAATAATATGTAACCAGAACCAGCAATCAATCCATGTAACACAACAGCGATAGGCAACGTAACATAAATCTTTTTAATAGCTTTTTCATAAAACTGTTTACACATTTTTTTCCACGATTTACCAATCAATGCAAAACCACTAACAGCAATATAATACAATGGAATAAAGGCATATCCGATAATCCATAAATTACGAACGAAATTATTTACCTCAACATCTGCTGTAAAAATACGTGAGATATACCAATCTGCTAAAAGGAAGTATGGTAAGAATACAATCAGATTAATTCCTGCAAACCGTAACCATTGTTTTGATTTCTCGTTAAAATTAACTTTACGTTTCAAAGAATGTGTCATAACCCATATAATGCCATTCAATAATATAAAAATCATAAAAGGAATGTAAATTGAATACCTCATATATTTCCACATTGCTTTATAGCTTTTAGAAATTCCTTCAAAGTTTTTTGCTAATTCATTTGCAGCATCAAGGTTGTCTGGACTAATATCAGAATTTTGTAAAGGTTCAATTACCTGACGTGCTTCATTGATCCCAAGAACTTGAAACGTAATTCCTGTAAGAAATATTGATAAAAAAAGAATTACCTGAATCAGAAATATACTTATAACTAATCTTTTCCTTTTTTTAATTTGATTAAAAGTACTTTTAATAACATCTTTCATAAAAAAAAGAAAGAAAGGATAGTTTAAAAACTTTTACTTCATGTAAAAATTCCAATGACTACCTTTCATGATGCCATTTGGATTAACCTGACTTAGCTTTACAACGATATGACTTTTTGATGATCTGAATTCCACACTTCCAAGATTTTGATTCCTTGCCTCGGAAATCTTGTGCATGATTTCTCTCTCAGATAAATCACTCTCTTCTAAACCCAATAATTTTTTTAGGCTCATAATCCTTCATCAGTAAATGCCTCATCGTATCCCTTCATAAAACCCTCTTCTTCATATGTCATTGCCCCATCTTCTACTAGTCGCATCCGTGCTTTATTACTATAAAAAATATGGTCAAATTCATTTTTGCGGTTAAGACCGCGGCTTCTCCGTACCATTTTTTCCACCCCCCAGTGTACTATGTTACAAAACATTTAAATATAAATACATTTCCCCAATACTATATAGGGGGCATATACATATTTGACTCGCAAATGGAATATAGAAAATTAATCTCATTCGGAAAAAATAGCTTTGTTATTTCACTTCCTAAAGCGTGGATTCGCCACAGCAAATTAAAGAAAGGAGATCTTATTTACGTAGAAGAAGCTTCAGATCATTTGGTCCTTCGTCCACATCTTGCGAAAGAACAAGAAGAAGAACGAAAAATGACAATAGATGTTGATGGAAAAACGATTCCTCTCCTTACACGCGAATTAAATGCCGCATATATAGAAAATTATCGTGAAGTTACCTTTAAAGGAAAAGAACTTAAAGAGAAATCAAAAGATATTTTAGATATGGTGCGTAAACTTATTGCACTTGAAGTATTAGAATTAGATTCTGAACATATCGTCACAAAAGATTTTTTAGATATGGATAAAGTATCCGTCAAAGATTTAATTAAAAAAATGGATATCATTGTTCGTTCAATGTTAAAAGATTGTAATGATTCATTTGATGAAGATAATGTAGAAAATTTACAATTACGTGATGAAGATGTTAATCGTCTCAGTTTTCTAGTCTATCGTGCAATACGCCATGGATTACGAAATCCATCGCAAACATTAAAATTATTCAATTTCACAACGGTGGATTTACTTAATTATTATTGGACCACATTTCACTTAGAAGCAATAGCTGATGAAACGAAACGAATTGTACGTGCAATGGACAAAACATCGCTTCCAAAAAATAAACAAAAAGATTTTATTACATTGCTTCAAAATGCACAAAATTTTTATCTTGATGTTATTAAATCTCATTTTGTACATGATCGTCAAAAAGCTTTACTTCTTTCAACAAGAAAAAAACCATTAGTTAAAAGTGCAAACAAATTCTTTGATGAAAATGAAGATTTTAAAAGAACATCTTATATGGTTGATAGATATCGAAGATTAGTGGGAATTATTCACGAATTAGATCGTTTAACTTATCAGCATTAAATTCAATTATTTTTATACACAAATGCGCAAAAGCTTTATAAAAAAACTTTAAAATGAGCTTTATAAGATGAATGGGAGTCATTTAAGTCGTAAACCATTGAAGGATTTTACTTTAGAAGATTATAGGTCGTTAGACTGTCTTCCTAAAATTTATACCCAAAGAGCAATTATACGGGCAAATAATTCAGTATCTCCACAATCTGGTCATTCTTCTAGTGGAATTGTATATTTTTATGGAAAGAGAAAATCTCATAGAATAAATAGAAGATTATTTGCAAAACAACACCATGTAGTAGAAGATGATTCTACATTTTATCATAGTCAACGTGACCCAAATAAATTGTTTACACGTGAGCAAAGAAGTGTGAATTGGATCAGTGAATTAGTTGGGAAAGATTTTCTCTCTAAACCCATTGCAACTGATTCTTCTCTTTTACTTCAATTCTATAGATATGTTCAATTTAAATCTGATCGTGATCGTTTAATAGAAGAAAAAAATCCTCAACGAAAACGTGCAATTAAATATGAAGGTCATAGAAATACTGCAATTATTGGTGGTCGTTTACATGCAAACCAAAATCAATTTCCTAGTGATTTATTACAAAATAAATATACGCAAAATTATGAAATTTCTAATCTTTTAGACCAAATGCTTGTAATTGTCAAGCATGACTTAGTAAAAAAAGGGGTTGATTTACCAAATGATTCTGAAAGATTAAAAGAATTTATTAATCAAAAATATGGATTAAATATTGTAACAGACATGGCAGAGGTGGTTGATAGTCAAATGTTCTTAGAATATGAATATGTTTTAGGTCATGGGGATAATAGAGTTCATCATCTTAAAAGTGAAACTTTTAAAAGAGGTTTTCCCCGAAGAAAAATATTTTTGGATTGGGAGCAATTTGGAAAACATAAACTTGGTCACGATCATGTTACATATGGTAGTGCTGAAAATAATCTTTCAGATTTAGGTTTAGATGAACTTTCAACATTAAGTGGATGGATTCTTGCATACCGAAATGCCGGAATGAAACTTAATAATAAAAAACGTAGAAAATTAATTGGAGAATTAGATGATCTTGCAAGTGTAAGACGAAGTGGTATTGTTTCAAGGGTTGAGGGTAATATTAGAGATAAATTTTCACTTCAAATGTTAGCACAAGGATTAGCAGAAAATATTCATTTAGATTCAAGTAACAAACGTTATACTTCAGAACAAAGAAAAAGTCATACTAAAGGAATTTCCGGGTGGACTGAAGAACGCATGTTGGAACATCGTTTAGAAAAAGTTAGAGAGACACTTGAATTTGCAGCAACAGAAGCCCCATATTCAGCTGTAGAAAATCCTACTGGTGTACAAAATTACTTTAATTTATGGGCAAATCTTCTTATGCGTTTAGAACTTGTTGATGTGCCTCAAGAAACCATGAAAGTACTTAGCAAGAGATAACTTTATAAATCACCTGCTTCTTTTTGTGTTTACTACTATACATCGGACACCTGTGTTAGCCAAATCTGCGGGGGTAGCAAAGTTTGGTCAAACGCGCAGGACTTAAGTGGAGAAATCCAAAGATATCCTGTCCTTAGTGGTTCGAGGGTTCAAATCCCTTCCCCCGCACTCATTTTGCCCCTGTGGCCCAGTGGTAAGGCGTTACATTGGTACTTTACTTCAAAGATGTAAAGATCCCGAGTTCAAACACGGTCACTAGCGTTCGTCGCTTTCCGTTTGAAAGTCTCGGCAGGGGCTCTTATTTTTTTTTAAAATTATAATAAAGAAATAAAAATAAAAAAATAAAAATTATTCAGTTTTTTCTTCAGAAGTTCCTTCTACTTTAGATTCAGCTTCAGGTTTCTCTTCAGGTGGTTCACAATGACCACCGCCGCAACAGCCGTCTTTCTCCATTTTCTCTTCAGAATGAGATCCACATTGACCGCTTCCACATCCACCTTCTTGTTCTTCTTGCATCTTCTTAAGATCTTCTTCAGAAACTTCTACAATATCAATAACCTTAATCTTAAAGTGTAATGTTTTACCAGCTAAAGGATGATTTAAATCAATTGTGATCTTATCATCAGAAACTTTTGTAATGGTTGCAGGAACCTGCTGACCATTTGGTAAACCAACTGCTAACATCATACCAATTTTTGGTTCTTGATCTTTTGGTAATTGATCTCTTGGAACTTCTTTTGATAATTCTGCATTAATTGGACCGTAACCTTCTTCAGGTTTGATTGTGATTTCTTTTTCTTCATCCTTTTCCATGCCAACAATAGCATTATCAAATCCAGGTACAACATGACCTTCGCCAGCAATAAATTCTAAAGGTTTTCCATGAGTCTTAGAACTGTCAAAAACAGATCCATCATCAAATTTTCCTTCATATTCAACTTTAACTTTATTTCCTTTTTCTACTTTCATTTTAATTTCACCCTATATTTTAATATCAACTCAGAATTCTGCTGATTTATAAGTTTATTGGATTAAAATGTGTTGCAGTGAAGGTTACAACATTTGATTATAACAATTTTAATCTATTCAATACTAATGGGAAGGAAGACGCCTGAGCAAATAAAGGGTTTAAGGTTTGAAATCTGGCTTGAAAAATTGTTCAAAGATCATTATCGTTCTGTTCGTAGGAATATTATGTATTATCATGATCAATACCTTCGTCGTCAAGTAGATGTTGAATTTAAAGATTATTTTCTTTTGAATCCTTTAATAATTGTTGAAGCAAAATATAGAAGTTCACGTAATCTCTCATTAAATTTAAGAAAATCAACGAAAAAATCTGGACAAAGGATTAAAAGAATTGAATCAGTTCTTGATGAATTAGAAGAACGACGATTATTTGTAAAAGCACGTAAAGCTATTCTTGTTACAAATCGTGATTTTGAAAAAAGATTATATGATTCTTCAGAAAAATATTCACGCATTATTCTTTATAATCACGATGATCTTGAAAGACTTGACAAAGATCGTGCTTCACTATTTTCATTCTTACGACAACCACAAGGTATTGAAGATCAAATTAAAAAAATAAATTTAAGACATCATTCTTTGAAACCCTTAATTGATTATGTTTAACGCAATCTCTCATATTCTGCCAAATACCTAGAAGCAATAGTTTCATCCCTAATAATTAGAATATTCTCGTCATTTCGTGAATCTCCATTTTTTGATGGATTAAATGAACCAGTTACAACTGTTTTCCCATCAATAATAAAGACCTTATGATGCATATTATTTTTATTAGAATCTTTTACAACATCAATTCCTGCAGTATCTAATCGCATAAATTGAGAATACTTGCTAACCTGCCTTGCTTCCATCACACCTTCAACTGAAACATTATCTAAATGTTTTAATAACATGGCATTCGCAATACCTTCATGCGTAAAAGAAAATGTCATAAAATGAATTGATGTCTCCGCTTTCTGTAATTCTTCTTTGATATGATTTGCACAATGATCTTCTGGACAGAAATAATTTTCAAACATCACATCTCCAACTTTCACATTAGGATTTAATACATTCTCACCTTTCTTGTATGTTCCATCCCACATCTCTTGAAACTCAGCTTCATAATTGTCTGCAAGCGTTGAAGATTCAATCAGAAGCAAATTATTATTATTCTTATGTGCACCATTATTTGTAGGATTCATACTGCCTGTGCTTATTTTTTTACCATCTACAATACAAAATTTGTTATGCATTAAACCAGATCTATCTTTTCTTACAAAAGAATAATTAAATTTTTTCAAATATCCATCATCTGTTACAATTTTCACATCAATTTGTTTAGACTTCTCCAATAATTTATCTTGAATCGATTCTAATCCAATATCAAACAACGCACAATGCAATTCTTCCTCAGCGGAATCAATAAAATTTACTAAGGCAGTTTCACATTCTTGATGTGGACAAAAATAGATTTTGATATCACCTTGATCTTCAACATACGTATCAGCAATCGTAGCACTTGTTAAACTATCTACATCACCAAAATAATACGAACCTAATGAGATCAGAATAATAAGAATTGTGTAAATAACTTTCTTCATAAAAATAACATAAAAAAAAGAACTATAAAAAACTTACTTTTAAAATATCTCAATGGATTTGTTATGATTTACGGATTCTAAAGCTCCATGCAAATTTTGAAGAATATTTTTATAACATCGTAGCATTCTTTCATTATTTTCAAATAAACCAACCATTCTTACAGCATTTAAATCTGTATTAAATTGTCCTTGAAGATTATTTAATTTTGCAAAACAGTTTAGATAACCAACAATGACTCTTGAATCGCCCATGTTTTCTTGAATGTAACTTATATCAGTATCGTAAACCATTACAACGTGTTCTTCATTTACTCCTACATGAAGTACTGGTTTAAATCCATAAAGGCCATCTCCTGCAATGAAAGATGCTGCTTTTTCAAAAGGAGAAGACTGATAGGAAGGAAGAATAATACGGGTACCTGGATCTGAAAATCCCACTCCTCGGTTATATCCAATATCCTGCAGAAGGAAAACCCCTACTCTAATCGTATCCTTTGAGGCTTCTTGTTTTTCATCATTTTCAACAATACATTCTAACATAAGAATATTTGACTAGAGGTTTTATATAAACTTATTTACTTCAAAAGTTGTAATAAAAAAAGTTAAAAAAAATAAAAATCTATGCTTTACGCATTCCTCTTCCTTTCTTACCAGAAGATGTTTTTCCATGGAATACTCTGCTTCCACTTCTCTTAGATTGTAACCATTGCAAGTTTTTATCAGATTTGATTACAGGATGTTTGGGATCTACCATGATAATTTCATACCAATAATAAATTCCATCTTCCATTACCCAATAAGAATTTAAAACAGTTAAGTTTACAAATTTCTTTTGAGCTCTTTCTTCTGCAATTTGCTGATAATTTTTAGATAAGTTTAATCTTGTACCATATCGTTTTGGTCTACGACCCTTTTTGATTTGTGGTCTTGTATGTCCACCACGAGGTACTCTTTGTCTTACAACTATGATTCCTTGTTTTGCTTTATATCCTAAAGAACGTGCCCTATCAAGACGTGTTGGTCTTTCAATTCTTACTGTTGAATCTTCTTTTCTCCATGCAAGAAGTCTTTCTCTCCAAATTGGACCTAAGCCTTCTTTTGGTTTTTTCCAGATTTCTCTGATTTTAATGTATATTCCCATATTTCTTTGCCTCCGTTGTTATGATACTCTTACATCAGGATTCAGGCAAGCACGCCCACATTTCCTAATTTAAGTGTATTTTGAGAGGTTGTTTATAAACTTAATGGTGAAATCTTAGAAACCTGTATCAGAACACTTAAATACTTCTATACCTTTACAAAAAGCATGTATACGGAGGTGGTATATTCATGGAAATATCTTCTATTGTAAAAAACGATTTCTTAGAATTAAATGACGAAACAAAACTATCTGAAGTAATTGGTCAGATGCGCCAATATGAAAAACGATCAGCTTTAGTGTTTAAGAATAAACGCTATCTTGGATTAGTTGAAAAGAAAAAAATCATACATACTAATGTAGATCCTTCTGAAGTAGGGATTGCAGACTTTTTACAGAGAACACCAATCTTAGATGAATCAACAAATGTTTTAGAAGCTGCTCACATCATGTTTGAACAAGATGTTAATCATTTACCTGTGAGTAAGGATAAAGAAGTTATAGGTGTTGTATCTTCATTAGATTTAGCAAACCTTGCACTTCAACTTCCACGAGTTGCATCTCTGAGAGTAGATGAAGTCAAAATTCTAAAATCAAATCATGTGACAAAAGATAATCCATTATCACAAGCAATGCATATCATGCGTGAAGATCATGTAGATCATGTCCCTGTATTTGATCAAGGAGAACTATACGGAATCTTATCATATCGTGATATTATCCGAAAAGCAATCAACTGGTCCCCACATCGTGATAAGGCTGGACATTTCAATGCTGAATTGCATTCAAAAGCAGCATCAGTTGAAACAACGCCGTTTCCTATGTTACCCGTAGGTGAGTTTAGTACAAATGATAATTTGATTAGTATAGCACCAACAGATTCATTGAAATCAGCTGTTGATAAAATGGTAAAAAAACGTGTGAAATCTTTATTGATACAAGATTCAGAAAAACTCTATGGTGTTTTATCGGTGAGAAACATTCTTGGAAAAGTTTCATCCTTAGAAAAGATCGCGAATTACGTTCTAAACTACGTAGGATTAAACGATTGTAATCTCTCTGAACATCAAGAAAATGTTTTGTATGCAATTACAGAAAGAGAAGCAGAAAAACTTCAGCGAAAGATTGATGAAACCTTCCGTGTAACTGTTCATCTTAAGCAAATCAACAAAGAAGGTAAACAATCTCAGTTTGACATAAAGTTAAAGATAGACCTTCCTGGAAAAATTCTCGCATCAGAGAAATCCGATTGGGATCTTGAAACAGCTTTGCATAAAGTCTTCAATATCGTTGAAAGTGAATTGCAGCGGGTTTAGTTTTTTTTTTCTTTTCTTGAATAAATCTCTCTTTATTTAGAACAATTGTCTGGGAGAGGATTGTTTATTTTTTAGAAATTTAATAAAAATGGAGGAATGTTTATAGAATCCAAGCTATGTGGTTGAAGAATTATATACAGAGCCATTCTTAAACAGAAACAATATAATTGTTCCAACAAATATGAAGACTGCCATTCCGATTAATACTTTATTGAGAGGATACAAATCCATGAATTGTCCTAAACCTACATATAATCCCGCTGTGATTAAGTTATAGATTAAACTTTTTACAGAAAGAACTGTTGCTCTATTAGATGAAGAGATATGGCTGTTAACATAATCTTCCAATATTATTTCTTTAAATGCCATCATTGCATAAAAGATACCAAAAGAGATTAGTAAAGTTAGGGGGTTATCTAATCCAAAAAGAACAAATACAACTGCCTGTGATAATAAAATCAATATTAATGAAGTTTTTTCTTTTATTTTTTCTTCGATTTTATGAGTAAACCAAGAAATCAATCCCCGAATAGCCATCATACCTGCCAAAATAATCCCAAAAAATTTTACATCAAAGCCATTAGATATTAATAAGGGCTGTTGCCAAAAATCAAAGAAGAATTCGATTCCAATTCCTGAAAGAAAAAAGAAAGCTATAAGCCACATGATTTGTTTATGGTTTATGGTAAAATTGAACCCCTTTACAGTTTGTTTCCAGTGAGTTCTAATATTTAATTTTTTACGTTGCTTATAAGGCTCAACCATTGTTGAGATTACAATAGCTGCAATCAAATATATCCCTCCAGTGATTATAAAACCTAGTCGTGGATTAATTAGATAAATTATTGGCCCTAGAAAAACTCCAATAATAGAGGCAATTTGATTAAACGTATTAATTTTCCCTCTAATTTTTTTATATTCTTTTTTTCTTCCTACTTTTTTTACAGAATCATATAAAAGGGCAACATCTGCCCCTGATATGAATGAGAATGCAAGACCAGCAACCACAGCAATAATGTAAAAATGAATTGGCAAATCCATTAACCCAATGGATATAAAAACAACTGCATTTAAAACACAACCATAAATTAATGCTTTTTTTCTACCAATTAAGTCAGCAATTGCTCCAGTGGGTAATTCTAATACCACAACAACAAGGGCAAATATCATCTCATGAATTCCAATATTTGTAAAAGAAAAACCTAATCCCAAATAATAAAGAGTATAAATCATCCAAATTAATCGGATATGGTCTATAAAAGAATAAACACCAAATTTCCAAATATTATTCCTTACATGCATACATATTTTAGTAAAGGAAGAACGCTTAAAAGAATTTCTATTAGTAAACATTCCTCCCCATCTGGAGTTTTTCATTCTAATGAATAATTGGAAACTACCTTTATTCATAAACAAAAGGGGGTTTTAGGGCATTAAAAAGTGTATATTTTTATGAATATACCCTATCACAAGAATGGACAAAACTCATTCTAATCATTTTTCGGAGGAATGTTTATAAAAACACTTAATTATTTAAGATAAAATGACTACTAAATTTCATGTATACATAAAAATTGGTTCTTTAGACTTAGAAAAATTCAAAAAAATTGTTTCATGGTGTAATAAATATGTAAAATCACCAAGACATTCAAAGAATCTCAATTATTTGGAGGTTGATTTTTTAGGATCTAAAGTTAAGGTCCCAGTATTAGATTTTCACGATCTTTTTCATATTAAAAAAGAAATCACTCAAGAAACATTAAAAAATTGTTTATATGAAAATTGCCCTGATGATTGGTACAAGCAAGCTCTTTACATGACAGAAATTGTTTTTGATATTAATGGAAAAGATTTACATCTTCCAAAATGTGATAAAGGTGAGGAGTGGTATAAAGATTATATAGAAAAAACTGATTTTTGGCGAAATAGGGAATATGAAGGTGGATTTGGTTACAATCTGTTTTTGTTTAATGATGTTATATTTTTTTGGTCAAATGCTAGAAGTGGTGGAGAAGCGTTAGTCTTTAGTAGAGACATAATTGATGAAATAAAGAAACTTGCAAAACTTGTTGATGGAGAGATAGTGGGACCGGATATATTTTAGAAACAAATAATCCTCCAAATAAACACATCTTTGTTTACGGCTAGTCTTTCTCAAGAGGTATATCTGTAAACAATCACCTGTTTTTAGGGCATGAAAAGTCACCGTTTTTCTATAAACAAAGGTGCTAGAAAAAATTAACAAAATATTAAATCTAATTTATTCGGACTATATTATAAGATTTGGAGCTTTTCGGATATCTCCTCTATATACAACCCTAGTAGAATCTCCATAACCATTTAGAATCTCAAGTTCATTTTCTGCGGTATCCACATCTAATTTTAAATGGGCATCAGTTGAGGGTGGACTCCATCTAATATGAGTATTAGAATCAAGAAACCCGTATTTTTTTAGTAAAGCAGGCACAAATTCTCTATCTTCTAAAAAGTAATCTCTATCTTCATCGTCATCATCAACTGAATTACCAGCAACATATACATCTAAATAATCTGGTTTTTGAAACCTTAATAAAGCATCTTTCACCATACCTTCTAATCCATCAATATTAGCATCAACAAAATGACCAGCATAAGCTGCTTGTATTTGTTTATCATGTATAATTATACCCACACTGGGTCCTAAAGTTCCAGTATCTACTATACTTCCAGGTGGAATGTATTCAACATCCCATAGTTTAAGTCTAATATATGCCATATTAACAAATATCCCTTTTTATTTATAACTCTTTCGTCTCTTTTTAGTGAATCCAAAAACAAGAAGATGAATAAAAGTCACCATCTGGAGTTTTTTACACTTGACGTTTCTGAGCCAATAGGTATATTTACAAAAAATCCCCCGTTTTTAGTCCGTTAAAAAGGTGCCTTTGTTTTTAAAAATACCCTCAGAGAAAAATCAACGATAAATAAAGATACAATTATTTGGAGTTTTTTTTACTAAAGAGAGACAAAAGTTTTATAAATATAGGGTTTTGATTCTCCTTATGACATCACGAATGGATAATATTGAAATAGTATGGCTTTACGAAAACCTAAATATTCTTACAGTCAATAAGAGGGGCAATAATCTCATTGAAGATTTAAACATTCCAAGGATAGAAAAAGATATTGAGATTGAAAAAAATTACTTTCTAGAAACACATTCAGAAAAAGAATATATCACAGAATCACAAAAATCAGCTGAAAATATTTTTGAACAGTACAAAAAATTTGGAGGTCAAATTCAACGAATCCATAAGGTAATTGTTTGGTATAAAGAATTAGGGATGCTCAAAAAAGTTGCTGAAATAGGCGATTATATCCTAAGCCAATTACAACAAGATAAAGAATTATTGTGTGAAGCAAATACTCCCTCACCTATGGAAGAATTAAAGGCCGTTGCTTTAAGTTACTATTATTTTAATGATGAAGAAATAATTGATAAATTTGTGAGCTATTGTTTTCAAGCAGGTAAGTGGTATTTTGCTTTCAGATTTATGAATCAAATTAAGAAACCTCTCTCTAATAATCAGTTAAATGAAGCGGCAAAATTCTACATGGGTAAGGAAGATTTAAAACGTACTCTTGAGGTATTAACTTTAACTAAAAGTATGGATTTGTATGAAAAATTAGGTGAACTCTCTTTTTCAAAACTAAGAAAAGCAAATGAAAATGAATTTATTTATATATTTATAGCAATAGCAGTTAGTTGCTACTATGCTACTAAGAACAATCAAAAATTAGAGGAATTAGAAAATTTTGTTCTTTCAGCGGATCAAGCACATATTCTTGTTGAGATATATTTACTATGTAGAGATTCTGTGGGATTAAACAAATTACTGATTTATGGAAAAAAGAAGAATGATTATTTATTAATTTTAAAATCTGCCATAGGCGTTGGAAAATTAGAAAGATATTTCAAAGAGGCTATGGAAATTAGAAAATACGCAGAAATAATTGACTTATGTAAATGGGAAAAAGAAAACAATGAAGGTTTTTTTCATATGCCAAAATTAATAGAAGAATTATTTTTAAAGTTAAATAAAGAAAAAAAATATGAGTTGCTTGAATCATTATATTATTATTCCAATATGGAAAAAAATTATTTTAATTATTCTCCGAGCATATATGCGATAATAGAAAAAAAATTCAAATAATCCACCTAAATATATTCTAAATAATGAACATATTATCAATAAAGAATAAAATAACCTCCAATTTTTTAGTTTGAGATTTTAATGAATTAGTTTACAATTCTGATAGGGGGTAGTTTTTAGCAGTTTTTTAAGATTTTGAAAAAAGGTGCCTTTTTTTACAAATCCCAATAAATCCCCCTTTTTTGAAAAACCTCCCCCTACTTGACTAAAATTCTATCTTGAATCTCAAAATTCAAAAAATAGTAAAAATCATCTAAAAGAGGGTGGGGGAGGATTATTTGACTTTAAGCCCCATTTTGGGTATGTTGTTATAATGGGAGGAATGTTTTTACTTCAAAAATTCTGTTTAATTAGTTAATTTAATATATCTCTTAAATCTATGTCTTCTTCATGTCTTTTAATTTTTGGATGAAGAAAAGAAAGTTATCAAAGCTTTTGGATCAGGAAAGATTTTATTTCCATGATTTAGAAGAACAGAATAAAGAGCTATTAGCTGCTTCTAAAATAATTTTAGGTAGAAAATTTTCAGAAAAAAGAGCAATTGATCTCCAAACGCTTCTTAAAGCAAGAATCAGGAAACAAGTAAGAGAATTAAAAAGAGCAAAGCGAGTTGTTGAGGAAATTCCTTCTATTGCAAAGGTGCTTACAGGCAGTGAGTACTTTCATAGTGAATTATTAGACAGTGTCCTAGAGAAAAATGCTGTACTTAGAAGAGATATAAATCATAAAAAGGTAGAGAATGATCTCCCCGCAATAAAAGAAGCTTATTTGCTTATTCTAAATAATTTACTTGCAATCTGTGAGAATCTACAACCATTTATTAGAAAGAGAAAACTCACAGAAGAAGACGTTCTTAATATTATTACTTTACTGGATAGGGAGAAAGAATTACTCACTGAATTAGAAAATACGCTTTCTGGTTTAGTGTTACAAGTTAAGGATAGATTATCTACTTCCCAAATGACCAGAAGAAAATTTCTTAAGGTCATGGCAGCTGGTGCTTTTTATGCAAAGGCTTCTATTCCAGCTTTAGGAGGTGTATGGTTTTCTCTCTTTATGACTCTTAAAATTTTATCTTTGAGGTTACCTTGGAAAAAAAAGGATGGATTAGCTATCCTTATAACAGACAATTTACCTTTAATTTCATTACCTTATTTTGCTGAGGGGATTCGATATAGGTGCGAACTTGCAGTTGGTTACAAAGCAAATGTGTTCATCAAAAATGCTACTATCATGGATTTTATCAACCTTTGTTTTAATGATGAAATACAAAGTATTGCAATTTTTGCTCATGGTTCATTTAATACTATTAAATTTTCTGACAAGACGATTTCTGCGTATGAATTAGCAATTTTATATAACAAAGAATGTGAGAAAAGAAATCAAGAATACAATAAACTAACTGGGGCCTATGGTATTAAGAAAGGTTTCCTATACAAGTATACTTGTGGTACAGAGCCAAAAGGAGATGTTATAGAATCATGGGGATCAGGTATTTTTAAAGCCAATAGAATAATACAATGGAAGCGTGTTGTAAATGCGTATGATATTTTCTTTAATCCAATGGGGGACAAAGACAATCTTATTAATCTTCTTAATGAAAATACGATTGATCCTGGATATAAATTATTAAAAAAAATTAAGATTAATTAAGTGTTAATAGGAGTCATGAACAACCCTCCGTTTTTCTACCAATAAACAAAACACCCCTTCAAAAATAATAATTCACTCCCCTATCTCAGGGGGGGAGGATTATATCAAAGTGTCTAAATTATACTTAAATTTGACTTCTTCATAATAATCGTGATAACTGATGTGGGAAATGATGTCTCCAAATTTTCTATCAAATTCTCTTTGGAAAGATTCCAATTCATGTATGTTGTTAAAAATTATATTAAGCGACAAATCATAATTTCCAAAGGTGAAAACTAAAAATTTAGTTTCACGCAAACTAATCAAATGATCTCTAATTTCTTTTAATTTATCCAGACCTCTAAATTTAATCTTAAATTTGATATGTTTGTCAATATATCCAACTGTAGCGGGATTTATAGAAGGTCGTATACGGAGAATAACTTTCTCCCGAACTAATCGCTTATACATTCTTTTTACCGTATCACGTTGGCTCTTAATTTTCTTCCCTAATGCACTAAATGTCATACGGGGATTTTCGTTTAATGCTTTGATCATTTTCATATCTTTATCTGAAAGATCTATTTTGGGTGAGGCAAACAAAGTCTCATTCTGATAAATCAATTCTTTGTCCGGAAATAGAAAATTGTGAGCAAGTGAATAGCCTCTATATAGATTCATAATCCTATATTCTGTGATAACATTTCTAAACTTGTCAACTGCACCAATCAGCATAGTTTCTACTTCTTGAATATTGTGGGCGGTAATTGCCATATACACTTGGTATCTTCCTATCATTTTCTGGATTGCGGCAGTTCCACAATGATCTGAGAAGTATTGGACAACTTGCTGTATTAAATCGGATTCTTTCCCAGTATGTTGTCTAACTTGCAAATAAAGGTGATATGTCCTATACCCTAACTTAGACATGTCTAACATTAACACATCACCAAGATAAAAACCCCATCTGTGCATCCTTTTAACACGAAATTGAACGAATTGTACTGATTTTTTCATGTCTCTAGCTATATGAGAATAAGGGATTCTCCCATTTTGTACTAATTTATAGAGGATAAAGCGGTCAAACTCGTCTAACTTTTTTGTTAAGTTGTCGCTTTGAGGGTATGAATCTGATAACATTGCAAAGAATTCAATGAGTGAGTATATATATAAGTGTTTCCCTCTACTAGTAGATAGTTAAAATGACAGTAAAAACAGACAAAAAATGGCAGAAAACAGTGTGCCTAAAACGATATTGGCACAGATTAGAAGTAGCTATGCCAAAAAGAGTGGTGGATTTTGAGGGGGTGATGGATCATAGAAATCGATGCAATCAAATACTACATTAGACGAACCAAATTTAAGTCAATGTAGGTGTAGCAATTTCCCACAACCAGCAAATTTAACCCAATACCAACCTATAGAGGAATGTAGATGGTAAAGAACCGAAGATTGGTTTGTTGGGTAACTAAAAAGGAATATGAAGAAGTTTTAGAAAACTCAAAGCGAAAAGGTTTCTCCTCTTTAGCAGATTATGTAAGAGCGAGAGCTCTGCTAACAGACATTTTTATTGAGGAAAGTTTAGTAGAAATCAAGAAAAAATTGCAAAAAATAAGTGAGCTAGGATAAGATTAAAATTAAAAAAATCACGGGAGGGGTAGATTGTTTATTATTTAGGGAGGTGTTTTGTTTATAGCATGAATAAATAGGGGATTGTTCGTAAAAAGGGAGGTTAGTTTTATAAAAAATAAAATGTTTTTAATAGTTAGAGGCGGTTTCTGGTAATTAGTAAAATGGATTTAGTTCGAAGAGTGTTATTAGCAGCAGGAACAGTTGTAGTAGCTGGAGCTTTAACGGGTGGTTGTTCCCAAAAACCAACACAAGTAAAAGTAAAACCCACTGCAGCTGAAGTTTATAGGGATACAATGGAAGATGTAGATCTACTTGTTCCGGGATTTGGAAAATTAATTAGATTAGAAGAAGAATTGAAAGAAACCAAAAGGTATGTTAATGAATATAAAGAAAAAGTCAATAATGGTATTCCTGAGTTAGAAACTTATAATTTAGAAGATGGAGTAGATATTGGAAAGATGTGTTACCCTCTTGCGGATGAGGATTTATTTAGGCCTGGTGGTTTAATGGGGAAACCTACAGAGAAAAGGTTGAAAACTTGGGATTTTAGGGCAGCTATAACTGCTATTGAAAGATTTAAAACTAAATTTATAGAACGGTATGACACAATGCCAACAAGGATTGTTATTACAAAAATGGAGGATGTTGATCACAATTATTCTCCACATAGATGTTTTACAATTCAAGGATATGCTCCTTAAACATACCTCCCTTTTTCAATAATATGAAAAAACTACCCCAAAATAATCTAAACAATTCACCCTATAAAAAAACAAGGGGACAATTCTCAAAAAATCAAAATCAAAAAACTACTTACCCATCTTCTTCCGAAACTTCTCAGCATTCTCTTGCGAAACAAATCTGTAAATCTTTCCATCAATTTCTGTTTCAACAACATCTTCAACATCCATTAAAGATTCGCCAGTTAACGCATCCTTTCCTAATTGGCCAGCTTGAGCAGCACCTTGCATGAAACCTTCTTCCCATGGTTCAATTTCACCATCTTCTTCTAGTTTCTCACGTCCTTCCTTAGAATAAACATCTTCATCCTTATCGCCATGTTCCATATCTTGTGAAACTTCTTCACTGCTTTGGTCTTTTTCTATTCCTTGCTCTTCAGCCGGATTTTGAGTTTCATCTTGTTCCTTTCTTTCTTCTTCTGTCATCATTATCACCTAACCAGAATGAGAATTATAACTATATAAATCTTGTCACAATCAACATCACAGTTCCCGCAACTAAAGGAACAACAATATTATCATCCAACTCGTTCTTGTTCAAATGAATCTCAGCAACTTCTGCAATCATCGCAATGGACGCACCAAGAAAAGCTTCAGGAAGTGGTACAAATAACAAAGCACCAAACGTTCCCATTAACGTGCCAGCAACTGTTCCTTCAAACAACTTCTTACTATTGCCATTAAAGATGTTTTTCATCTTCCCAATTCTAGCACCAATGATGTGACTCCATGAATCACCCATTGCAAGAACCATTACAGAAGCAAGTGCAATATCTTTTGGAAATAATTGAACAACAAGTAACGTTCCAATAAAAAAGAAAATCATACCCTTTCCTGGAAATGTTGCAGAATCACGTTCAAACCAATCTAAGAAATGAGAAACGATTGGAATTCGTGTATGTTTACAAATGAAGCTTAACAATATTCCAATAATAATACATAAAAACAGAATTCGTGAATTGAATATATTGAAATGAATCAACGCAACAATTACAAATCCCATAAGCATATGGATAATCTGCCTACCAAATTCACGTTGAGTTAACATAGATGTGATTTAGGTTGATTTAATATAAGCATTGTGGAAAAAAATGTTGACGTTGATATTTGCTTTTTCTTTAAATTCGCGGCAAGTGTCACTAAAAAGTAACGAAACCTTTATAAGCTATGTGGTGTTGGACAAGATACAGCATCATTATTAGAATCAGAAATGAGAAGACCTTGTGAAATAATTGGCTACGTCCATCTATGAACGAGCGTAATAAAATGGAAAATAATCTAAAATACTTAATTGTTGATAATGCAAAGTTATTTTTTAAAATGCAATTTGCAATGATTTTTAAAAAAGATAGGATTGTATTAGTTAGAATAAGAAGAAAATATCTTATCTTTGTTGCTTTCATGTTTGGATTCGCAGGTGGATTTGGATTGATTCTTTTCTTGATTGGATTACTTGGATCTTATATCTATCTAAAGTTCTTTCAAAATAAAAAAAATAAACTAAGAAAAAAACATAATATAATAGAGAAATTTATTAATTTGTCTAATGAAGAAATGTTATCTTTAAATAAGAAAAATGATCATATTATGTATTCAGAAATAAGTAACATTGTTATGAAGAAAAAAAATAGTGTATTTCAATCTGGACTTTTAGTTATTACAACGAATAAAAAACAAAACTTTATTTTAGAGTCATATCAAACCTTTGAAGATTGTGAGGAGATTGTAAAAGAATTTCTTTCAGAAAAAATGAATAATTAATATCTTACTGCACGAAATATCTGATTCTCAAATCGCCATTCAATTCTGAGATTGCAAGAACCTGTGCATCAAGAGAATTCCATTCAGATACAGTTGCATTCTCTGGTATACGTAATGATTCTGCAATTTCCATAGCTCCATCTCTTCCGTTAGCTGAAATATAGGCTGCAGCTTGAATATATACACTATGTTGTTTAAGTTCATCTACCCTTGCTGCAGATTTGCCACTCATGTATGCTAAACCTGTTGTTATATTATCGTTCTTCATATTGAGGTTTGAACTCTATTTTTTTATAAAGATTTCTAAATTATTTTACATTTATTTCACCACACCCCACACTCGACAACCTCGCGTAGCAGTTATAAAGGATAACTTTCATAATATCTCATGAATGAAATTTGATCCTAATTTATCCGCAATACATGGTTACCTTTGCAGTGATGGATATGTAATTAAAAATCCAGAAACTCAAAAACATAAATATTATCACATTGGTTTTAGAAATTTTAATCAAACACTTCTTGAAGATTATCAAAAAAGGTTTGAAAAAGTATTTGGTTTAAAACCTCATCTTACCAATGAAGGAAGATGTAGAATTCAAAATAAAGATATCTATTTCAAATTAACCAAAAATTATTCTTATTATTCATATGAATGGGAATTCCCAAAGATCTCTGTAAAAAATTCTAAATATTGGCTAAGGTCATTTTTTGATGCAGAAGCTTGGGTTGAAAACTATCCTAGAAAAAGTCGTTTAATTGGTTTAGATTGTTGTAATGAAAAAGGTTTGTTCCAAATCCAAGAAGCTTTAATGAAACTAAACATAAAATCATCAATTAAGAAACGAAAAGGTAGAACTATTTGGAGAATAACTATTTGTGGAAAAGAGAATCTAAAAATATTTCAGAAACAGGTTAATTTTTTACATCCTTCTAAGAAAAAGAAGCTTCAAGAAGCACTAAATTCATATGTTTTAAAGTAAATCAAAAGAAACCTTTAAAAAGGTTTGACGTAACTTAAATTCATCAAGGAGTAACCTATGAAACAATTCAAAGAACGTAAATTGGGTCCTCCTCCACAAGCAATAGAAATAGATGATGTAACTACGGAAATTCCAACGTCATTCAAACAAGGCATGCATGTTCCTGCAAGAGTAATTGCAAATAAGGAGTTAATGGCTGCAATGGATGAAGGAGTTTTTAATCAGATTACAAACGTTGCAACACTTCCTGGAATCCAACGATATGCTTTCTGCATGGCAGACGGGCATTGGGGATTCTGAGTAAGGACAACCTTATTCAGCCCTTTATGGTTTTCCAATCGGTGGCGTTGCTGCATTTGATCCTGCAAAAGGTGGAATCATCTCACCCGGTGGTATTGGATTTGACATTAATTGTGGAATGAGACTTATTCGTACAAACTTACACGTAGATGAAGTCATGCCAAAAATCAAAGAATTGGTTGACGCATTATACATGAAAGTGCCAGCAGGGGTTGGCTGTAAAGGATTTGTACAAATAGAGAAAGAAGAATTTAATGAAGTTATGCTGAAAGGTGCACAATGGGCTGTAGATAAAGGAATGGGCTGGCCATCAGATGTAGAAAACATTGAATCTAATGGACGAATTCCACAAGCAGATATTACAAAAGTTTCAGAGAAAGCAATCAAGCGAGGATTGAATCAAATTGGAACTCTCGGATCAGGAAATCATTATTTAGAAATTCAAGTTGTTAGAGATGGAAACATCTTTGATGAAGAAGCAGCAAAAGCATTCGGAATCACAGGACCAGGACAAGTTGTCATCATGGTTCACTGTGGAAGCCGTGGTTTTGGACATCAAATTGGAACAGATTATCTTAAACTATTTCTTGACGTCATGCCAAAATATGGAATTGAAATTGTTGATAGGGAATTAGCATGCGCACCATTCAATTCTCCTGAAGGTCAAGATTACTATAAAGCAATGGCGTGTGCTGCAAATATGGCATTCGCAAACAGACAAGTTATCACTCACAGAATCCGTGAAGTCTTCTCTAGAATATTCAACAAAACAGCAGAAGAAATGGACATGAAACTTGTATATGACGTAGCACACAACATTGCAAAATTAGAAAAACATAAAGTTGATGGAGTAGAAAAAGAATTACTCGTTCATAGAAAAGGTGCAACTCGTGCCTTTGGACCTTCACGACATGCAGAATTACCAGAAGCATATAAAAAAGTAGGACAACCAATCATTCTTGGTGGATCCATGGAAACAGGGTCATACCTTTTAGTAGGAACTGATGGTGCTGATGAAACTTTTGCATCAACTGCACATGGAGCAGGAAGAACGATGTCACGTGCAGCAGCAAAACGTCAAATTGACGGTGCAGAACTTCAGAAAGATATGGAGAAACGTGGGATCTATGTTCACGGAACTTCTATGAAAGGATTAGCTGAAGAAGCTGGAAAAGCGTATAAAGATATTGAAACTGTTGTAGATTCTTTGGAAGCAGCAGGTATCACAAGAAGAGTAGTTGCATTGAAACCTATTGGTAATGTTAAAGGGTGAATTTTTTGAATTAGTGTTTTTTATAATATTCAACATCCTAGGTGTCTACAAAAACGATAGTTTTAAATATGTAGACACCTTTTATATCCTATGTTCTTAGAAATTAGAGAAAAAGGAAAGAGTAAAAAATATTATTTTATTCATACTTATAGAGAAAACAATCATGTTAAAAGAATATCTCGTTATCTTGGTTCAAACCTTTCTGAGAAGAAATTAAATGAATTGAAGAAAATAGCTGAACAACAAATTCTTGAAGAAATTAAAGAAAAAAATATTTTAGAATTTGAATTATCACATAAGGAAATAGAAGAATATAGAAAATATGACAAAAATCTTGAAATAAAACATTTACAAACATTAAATTGGAAACGTTTCACAGAAAGTTTTACATATAACACAAATGCAATAGAGGGTTCAACTATAGCTTTATCTGAAGTTAAAGATTTATTACGTGGAGAAGAAAAACCTCATAATGTTGAAGATATAGAAACACTTAATGTTGCAAAAGCTGTTGAATATATTAAAAATAGTAAAGATAAGATTACTCTTGATTTTATAAAAAATCTTCATTATATTTGTTTTAAAGGAACTAAGTCATTTGCAGGTAATTTAAGAAATGTAAATGTCATAATTCGGAATGCTAATGGAAAAATCGTTCATGAAGGAGCTCCAATAAATAAACTAAAAGAATTACTTGAAGAACTATGTAAGTGGTATGCAAAACATAATAAAAAATATCCTGCATTACTTCTTGCAGCTGTTATGCACAACCAATTTGAGAAAATTCATCCATTCCAAGATGGAAACGGAAGAGTTGGAAGATTATTGTTAAATTATGTGTTGTTACAACAGAAATATCCACCAATTAATATACATTTACAGGATCGTGGGAGGTACTATAAATGTTTACAGTCATTTGATCAAAAGAATGATATAAAATCTACATTGAAGTTTTTAATAAGTCAATACAAGAAATAAAGAAATTCCTCCATTTCTATATCAAAAGTAGGGTGTCTATACATCTATTTGTAGACACCTTAATTTTCTAAGTAAACTTTCTCATTTGTATATCATTCCCTGACCAATTCCACAACATTTTAATATGATTATTTTTTCTAATATCTATCAGGAGGCAATACAATGAAGAAATATTTAACATTATTAACAATTCTATTACTATTATCTACTTCTATCTCTGCTGCAAGTTTAGATGCAGAGCTTGGAACTATAGAAGCAGATTTTGAATCACAAGAAATTCCAAAACCATTTGACAAATTGTTTGGTGATGAAAGAATCAATATCAATATCAAAGATTCAGATCTTGTCATTAGCTTAGTTACAGAGAATGGAAAAGTAACTGAAGTATCTACAAAAGCAGTAACAAAACCAAGTTTAAACATTTACGTATCTGAAGCATTCATTCAGAAAATGGCATCTTCATCAAACCCAATGCTTGTATTAAAAGAAGGCATTGAAACAAAAGAAGTTACCTATAAAGCAGTAGGCTTTTTTAACAAAATCAAATTTGGAATGTCTTCATTCTTTGTGAGATTATTAGCATCATTTGATTCTGAAGAAACTCCAGAAACGACAAAAGGTGTAGAAAGTACGCCACCTAAAGAAGAAGTCATCCCTGAAGAAGTTAAAGAAGAAAAAATTGAAGTCATCAAAGATATCCAAGAAGTAGAAATTGAAGAGAATGTTGTTGAAATGACGAAATCAGGATTTAGTCCAAGAACACTTAAAATAGGTGTTGGTGAATCCGTTGTCTTCAAAAATGTACGTGGTAAAGTAAAATCAATGGTGATTGGAACACGAAGTTGTGCGAAGATGAAAAGCGCAGCATTTTCAAATGGTGAAGAATTTGAATATGCATTCTTTGAACCACAAACCTGTGTTGTTGTTGATGGATTTATGACAACACAAACCATGCGAATTGATGTTGAATAAATTTTTTTTATTTCTTTTTCATTACAAAATTACAACAAATCCTTTTATACCTTTATTTTTATATAAACTTAAATGGCAAAATCATTGAAAGTTTTACGTATTTTTGGAATTGACGTACGATTACATTATTCATGGTGGTTTATATTTCTATTATTAACGTGGAGTTTAGCTACGGCCTACTTCCCAGAATTTTATCAAGACGCATCAAGTTTAACATATTGGTTAATGGGACTTTCTGCAGCAGTACTTCTTTTTCTTTCAGTACTATTACATGAATTATCACATTCCATGGTTGCACGTGCAAAGAACATTAAAGTGGAATCAATAACGCTCTTCTTTTTTGGTGGTGTTGCAGGAATTACAAAAGAAGATATGAAACCTTCATCAGAATTTTTGATGGCGATTGCAGGTCCTTTATTTTCATTATTCTTAGGAGTTATTTTCTTTTTGATTCACACTTATAATGGAAACGGTATCGTTTCAGCTATCACTCAATATCTTTATCAACTTAATTTTATCTTAGCAGCATTTAATCTTGTACCTGGCTTCCCACTTGATGGAGGACGAGCATTCCGTGCAATTCTTTATGCATATTATAAAGATCTTAGAAAAGCTACCAAAATCGCATCAACTGTAGGAAAAATATTTGCAGCTTTTTTAATAATCATTGGAGTTGTTGGCATCTTTTCAAACCAAGGTGGAGGATTATGGTTCATATTAATCGGAGGTTTCCTTTATTTTATTGCAGGTGTAAGTTATCAACAAGTTCTTGTACGTCAAGTCTTATCTAAAATTAAAGTATCAAAACTCATGAATAAGAAATTTAAGACACTTTCACCAAAAATGAAATTAGATACATTTATGAAAAGTAATCCTGAAAAAGAATCATATATAGTACAAGGAAAAGGATTCAAAGGAATATTAGATTTGCAAGCTTTAGAAACTTTACCCTCAACATTACAACAAGTTGTAAAATTAGAACAAATCTCGCGTCCCTTATCACAAATCAAAACATTATCTAAAAATGAAACAGCATACCAAGCATTCAGAAAAATTGCACTTCAAAAACTATCTGCAATTCCTGTTGTTGAAAAAGGTAAAGTTGTTGGAATTGTAACTGCAAAATCAATTCAGAATCAGCTAGTTTTAGGTATGGCTTTTGGAAAAAACATAAAAAGGTAAACCTCTTTCTAACTAAAATGTCAACGAAAAAAATTACAGAAATCATTCAAAAATTAACAGATCACCAAAATATTACAATCACAGAACGTGGCGATGTCGCAATTGCATCTGCATTATGTGCTGTTGAAAAAGGAACCATTCTTATCCCAGAAGAAGGAGGGTGGTTGAGTTATAAAAAACTCCCGCAAAAATTAGGTTTAAAATCTCAAATAGTCAAATGTCATCTTGCAAAACTTAATCTTGAAGATTTAAAAAAAAAATCTAAATCTGCAAGTGCACTTCTTTACCAAAATCCAGGAGGTTATTTTGCAGACCAACCTATGAAAAAGATTTATGACATTTGTAAAAAAAATAATTGTCTTGTCATTATGGATGTTTCTGGAGGTATTGGAACAGATTTATGTGACGGACGATATGCAGATATTATGGTTGCAAGTTTCAGAAAATGGAAATTAGTAGATGCGGATGTAGGTGGATTTATTTCAAGTAATATTTTTGATTTATCTAAAATTGAGAGATTAAAAGATAAAACCTCTTTGACTAAAATATTAAAATCATTTCATCAATTACAAAAACGGATTATTTATCTTGAAGAAGTACGAGAAAAAGTGGTGTTTGATTTAGTTGAATATGATGTTGTACATCCTGAAGATTTAGGATTTGTTGTAGTGGTAAACTTTTATGAAGAAGAAGAGAAAAAATATATTATTAAATACTGTAAAGACAACGAATTAGAATACACCACTTGTCCAAGATACATCCGATTAAATCAAGATGCTATTTCAATTGAGCTCAAAAGATTGAAAGCAGTAGAAAAACATATAAAGACTAAATCAAAGAAGAAATAAATGGCATTAGAAGTTCCCGAATCAATGGACGATTGTTTATACTTTACAAATAGATCTTTAGATCCAGAAGGTCAAATTCTAGCATGGGTACATAAAAAAGAATGTCCTAAATGTAAAAAAGCTAAAATGGGAAAACCTGTTGTAAAAGGGAAAGTTAAAATTCGTGCAAAAGAATACGTTTGTCCTTCATGTGAATATACAGAAGAAAAAGCTGAACATGAAGGGTCCTTAACCATGGAAGCAACATACACCTGTCCTCATTGTGGAAAGGAAGGTGAAGGAACAACTTTATACACACGTAAAAGTTATCAAGGTGTCCCTTCTTTTATTATTGTGTGTCAACATTGTAATGAGAAAATTGCGATCACAAAAAAGATGAAAAAGCCTAAGAAAAAGAAATCTAAGGCCAAGAAGAAATAATTCTAATTTTTAATCTTGCTTAATCAGCAAGAAATAGTCAACTCAACATTCAACAATTCTTTTGATCTTGCAACAATGTCATTTTTAATTACATCTGTATTTAATTGATTTGACTTAGACTCTAATTTTCCAGATGCTTCATTAGAAGACTCAAGGTCTACTTCTAATTTATGGATGTCATCATTGACACTCTTAATATTATTAATTACAGTAATCTCTTTCATAGTTTCATCCAATTGTTGTTTTTTCTCTAATAAACTTTGTTCTCTATTGTGTAGGATTTTAAAATATGCTGCATTACCGTCTTCAATCATTTCTAAAAAATTTGTTTCTTGTCTTTCATCAAAATTAAAAATATTAATGTTAGTTTTTAATGCATTTAAAATTAATAATATGTTTAAGTCTTTATCTTTCTTAAATGCAATAGTACTATCTTCAAGATATAATTTTAATGTTTTATTATGTGGGGAAAGTCGTTCATATTTCCTAAAAGGTTTTTGTAACCTAGAAAAATAAGAATGAATCTCGTAATCTAACCTTTTTTGATCTTTTGATAGATTTTCTTCTTGCTCTTGGAGTTTCTGAGATTCTTTTAATTCCTCACTTTCATTAAGCGTTGTTAATTTTTTGTTTAATATTTCTAAATTACTTTGTAATTTCTGTTTTTCTTGTTTTGACTCTTCTATTAATACGCTGAATTCTTTTTTCTTATCTTCATTTTCATGTAATTCTGTAATTAATTCTTGAATTTTTAATATTTCATGAATATTTAATTTAATAATGTCTTCTGAAAACTTTTTAACTAAAATATTTAATTCTCCAATGGATTTGAATATAGGTTCAACATCTTTTCCAAACAAATGTTCCGTAGCCTCATGACTCTTACCGGTTCTTTTAGCTAGCTCCTCGATCATATCATTTAATGAATTATTAAAATCAATTGACTTTACAAAATTTGGATTTTCAATTACTTCTAGATTCTCTAAAAACCGAAAAACTTCCTTAACATAATTATCTCTATGTCCCACAACAATATTTTGAACTCTTGCTTCAACATTCTTATGTTTATCAGGGATCTCTTGCGTTTCTAATATCTTATTTTTTTCATTAATCTCATTTTTTAATTCGCTAATTTTAGAAAAATATTTTGCAACATATCCTTTAAACTCATGTTTAGACATTTCATGTTCTAACCATCTCTGTAAATCATTGAATGGAACATCCTTCTTTCTAGGTTCATCAGTTACAAACAATTTTTTAAGGAATTTAAACATTTTATATATTTGAGTGAAGCTTATTTAAGAGTTTTGTGATGTTTTTAGTATTTCTAAAGTAACTCAACAAAACTACCGTTTTGAGATTTCCTGTCGGAAACTTTATATAAATCAATTATCCTCCCTCATCCTATGGCAAAATCCTTAGTAACATGTGCGCTTCCATACGCAAACGGCAAATTACATATAGGTCACATGCTGGAACATATTCAAGGGGACATTTATGCGCGATTTCTAAGACTTATTGGAAAAGAAGTCTTATTCATAGGTGGTTCAGATATGCATGGAACACCTGTGGAGCTTAACGCAGCGAAGCATGGTATCCCCGTAGAAAAGTTTGCAGAAAACTTTAGAAAAGAACATATACAAAATTTTAAAGATTATTTAATTGAATATGATAATTTTTATAAAACACATTCTCCTGAAAACAAAGAATTCGCACATCTCTTCTTCAAAACCTTAAAAGAAAAAGGCTTTGTTAAAATTAAAGAAATGGAACAAATGTATGATGAGAAAGCACAACGTTTTCTTCCAGATAGATATGTGAAAGGAACCTGTCCTAAGTGTAAAGCAGAAGATCAATATGGGGACATTTGTGAATCTTGTGGAACCATTTACAATCCTAAGGATTTAATTAATCCTCTTAGTGTTATTACGCAAACAACACCTGTTCTCAAAACATCAAAACATTATTTCATTGAGTTAGCTAAATTTTCAACAAAACTTAAAGAATGGATTGACGCAAGTAATTTTCAATCTGAAATAAAGAATTGGTTACAGAATTGGATGAATGAAGGATTGGAAGATTGGTGTATCTCAAGAGATGAACCGTACTTCGGATTTGAAATTCCAGGTTCTGAAGAAGAAACAGGATCTAAGAAATTCTTTTATGTTTGGCTTGATGCACCAATTGGATACATCTCTTCAACAAAAAATTACACAGATCAACATAATCTGAATTGGGAAGATTATTGGAAGGGTGGAGAAATCACGCACATACTTGGAAAAGATATTGTGTATTTCCATTACCTATTCTGGCCAGCAATGTTGATGGCAGTTGATTTTTCATTACCAAAAATCCAAACACATGGATTTATTACCGTGAGTGGTAAAAAAATGAGTAAGTCTCGTGGTACCTTCTTCACAGCAGATGACTTCCTTAAATTATACGATGCAGAATCTCTGAGATTTTACTATGCATCACACCTTGATAACAAAGTTGTAGATATAAATCTCGACTTCAAAGATTTCCAAGCAGTTATTAATAATGTCTTAATGGGAAACTTAGGGAACTTTTGTTACAGAACCTTAGTTTTCGCACAAAAGAATTATCTCACAATTGAAACTGTTTCTGAAGAAAAAGAATTGGAAAAAGAAATTACAATCTTAATTAATGAAATTAAAGAACATTACAACACGTTTGATTTCAAAAATGCTGTCAAAAAGATCTTAAGAATTTCAGACATCGGGAATCAATATTTTCAGAAAGCACAACCTTGGTCTGACAAAGATTCCGAAGAATCAAAAGCAGCAGTTGGATTTTGCGTGAACCTAGCACGGAACTTATCAATCCTTGTACAACCAATTATTCCTATTTTATCAAAGAAAGTTCAATCAACCTTATCGGAAGAAAAATTGACATGGAGCGACATCAAATTCAATTGGACTGGCGTATTACAAAAACCAGAACAACTTGTACAAAAAATTGAAACCTTACCTGTTTCCAATGATTTTCCAATTCAAATGAAAGTCGGAGAAATTATGGAAGTTAAAGATCATCCTAATGCTGACAAATTATGCGTCATGAAAGTAGATTTTAAATCCGAAAAACGACAAATCGTGGCTGGATTAAAGAAACATTTTACGCCTGAAGAATTGGTTGGAACCAAAGCAGTCTTTTGCGTAAACTTAAAACCAGCAAAATTACGTGGTGAATTGTCACAAGGTATGAGTATGATTGCAGAAGATGATGATGGAAATCTTTCCTGGTTAACTCCAGAAGCAGAAGTAGGTCAAGAAGTACAATTTAAAGAATTAAAAAATTCAGAAAAAGAAATTACATTTGACGAATTTGTTAAAATTAAATTAGTTGCAAAAAGTGGAAAAATTTTCTACGATGGAAAACAATTGCAGAAAGTTAGTGTTTCTGGTGTTAAAGATGGTGCAACTGTACGCTAATATCCTTATTCTCATATAACCAAACCTTTATAAACATAAATCACTTTTCTAAGGACATAAAAGATGGTGAACAAAATAGACGTTTTTAGTCGTACTACTCGCAAAGCTAATTCTAAGAAAGGTCAGGTTACGGTTTTCATCATAATTGGAATCATTTTAGTCTTTGTTACTGCTGGAATTATATTCATAACTCAGTCTGCTTCTGATGCAGGATTAACTGCTTCTGGTGATCCAATCATTGAAGATGCTCCTCAAGAATTCCGTCCATTACAACAATTTATAGAAGGATGTGTACAAGATACAGCTAAGAAAGGATTAATTACGCTTGGTGAACAAGGAGGGTACATCTCTCCAAAAGGAAAGTTCTCAGCATCAGAACCAACTGAATCAGATGGTTTAAATCTTGAACCTTTGAAAGTTCCTTATTGGCATTACAATAGTAAACCTTCTTCAGCATCCACTGTTGTGTTCACATCTAAACAACCTAAATTATATGCAAAAGATGATCCTGATTTTAGTATTGAAGTACAATTAGCTGATTATGTTGAAGCAAATTTAGATTCTTGTTATTCAACATTTGATTCATTTAAATCCCAGGGTTTTCTTATTGAAACAGATAAAATAGATGACGTAACTGTGAAAGTAGCAACAGATACAGTCAATTTTTGGGTGAAACAAGATATCTCTGCAGAGAAAGGGAGCGCTCGTCATGAAATGAATCAATATTTCATTAAAATCCCGTTACGTTTAAAACATTTTTATGAAGTCGCATCTGATTTAACAGAACAAGAATTAAATCAACAATATTTAGAAAATATTGGATTAAATAATTTGCAAACATATACATTAGCAGACACTTCCAAATTACCTCCTACAAATACTGTGACTTTTGCGGCAGTTAGTACAAATTCATGGAGTACGCCATTAGTGAAAGAAGATATCAAAAATATGTTAACTTCAAATGTTCCATTAATCAGATATCAGAGTAGTGTAGATTTTTACAGATTTGAGTTTCCAGAATCTGATAATCAAAAATTAATTCAGAAATCCTATGATAATATGATTCTTCCAATTACAAAAGCAAAAGGTGTAGAAGTTTCTTTTGATTATTATGGGTGGGAACCTTATTTAGATATCAATGGGGGCGAAGAAACAATTGAACCAGAAAATAACATTATTAAAAGCCCACTTCCCGTAATCCCCTTTAATTTTAATTTCCAAAGATATCACAACACTTACGATTTATCATATCCCGTTCTGGTTTCAGTTAGAGACCCTAAAGCATTTAGCGGAGAAGGATATACATTCAATTTTGCTTTAGAATCAAATATTGTAAATAATAGAGCAGCAGTTGCAGATTATATTCAACCTGCAGTTATTCAAAGTCTAAGCCCCTCAATGGTTTGTGATAAAAATAAAAGGGATACAGAACTAATTAGGACTGTTGTTGTTGACAGTTTTACAAAAGAACCTTTAGATTTAGTAAAAATTGGTTTTGATGTCCCAAATCAAGAATATTGTGATATAGGTGAAACAAATACGCAAGGAACATTAGATGCAAAATATCCTGCAGTTTATGGTGGAAATATTGATTTGGTAAAATCAAATTATTTGTCTGGGATTATGCCTGTAAATACGTATAATTATAAAGATCAAGAAGCTATTGTTGGATATGCTGTTGAAGGATTAAATCAGCCAGTTATTCAATTACATAAATTACATGACGTCAATTTCCGTGTTCAAAAAAAATCTTTTGAAAAATGTGTGACAGACGAAGATGGTGATGAAACATGCTTTTCACAAGGATTATTCTCAGAAAAATCTGAGAAACAAATCTCTTATGATCCAGAAATGTTAGAGGAAACCCATGGATGGTCCTTTATAGATTTAGCAAAAAATCTTGAAGATGATGAAACAGCAGCAGTAATCCTAAAACGTGTATCAGGCTTGAATAATAATATTATTGAAGATGATTTTTCCACAGTTGTAAATGTACAAGGGAACAACGTTGCAAGATTAAAAATTGTGCCAGGGATTTATGAAGTTACTGCATACCTTACAGATGAATTAGGAATTTATATCCCAGAAAGTGAACGATGTACACCTGGTGTCTTAGAAGCAATTGCCTGTGTAGATCTTGATGGATGTTGTGTAATGTTCCCAGATACTGAATTAAAAGAATTTATTGCGGGACGAGTTTCGTGGAAAACACCAGAAACTTACATTACCATCACGCCAGAACAATTATATACCTCACAAGAAATAATTATTACATTACCTTCATTAAATCTTCAAGGCGTTCCATTAAACAATAGGATTACTGAAGATTTACAAATCGTAGAAAATGTTGCAAAAGCTTCCGCTACTCCTGAAATTAGGAAAGCTTTAGACATTATATTTAGATAGAATAATGAGTAAACAAAAAAAAGGTGTGTCTGTACTGATGATTTTCCTCATCTTAGTTTTACCAATCTATTCTGCACAAGTTCTTGCAGTGAATGTACAAATAAATACAAACACCGGATTAGCTGGTGTTGATGGATTCATTGATGCAACCGGAGATACATGGACTGTGCAAGCATTAGTTACAAGTCCACCCACAGATGTGCAACCTGAAGATTTAATCTTACAAATTGGCACAAATTCTGCAAAATTCAATTCATGTGGTGATGATACATTAGGAAAATTATGTAAATATGAAAGCCCATTATCTGGTGGTGTGAAAGAAGGGTCACATCCATTCCAAGTAATCTATCAACCAGCAGGAGGCGCAGAATTAGCTTCAGATTCTAGTATTATTACATCAGATGGATCTGGACCAACAATTTCAACAGTTAATGCATTTCAACAAGAAGGTGTTGTATTAATGACATTTACAGTTATTGAAGATGTTGATGGGTCTGGAATCAAAAAAATAGAAATTTTAAATGCAAAATCAAGTGAAGTATTATTTACGAAAGAAATTCCTGCGAATACAAAAACCTATACATATAATGCAGAAGACGGAAAAATAGAACTACAAGGTGAAGGGCAACAGTATGTGAAAGTACGTGCAGAAGATAATCTTGGCCATGTATCTGTTTCTAATGTTGTTTCTTTCTCAGGAGACTTCGTTCCGCCTGTTATTATAGAAGATTCACTTGAATTAGTAGATTTAGGAAAATTTATCGGTCAATTTGAATCAACAACAGATATTTCTGTAAGTGTTAAAGAAAAAACAATTCCTCTTGTTACCGCATTATCAGAAGAAGCTAAAATTACAACTTCTGCAGAATGTGAAGATGATTTAACCGTTGTAGATTTATGGCATTGTACGTTTAAGAACGTGAAAGTATTTTCAGAGAGTAATACAGTGTCATTACAAGTGAAAGCCGTAGATTCAGCAGGTAATCAGGATATAAAAACAATTACAAAGACATTAAGTAAAGATGCATCCTCACCAACTGTAAAATTCTTAGGAACAACACAAACATATAATGGGAAAAGTTTTATTAAATCCGGTGAAAACAAAATTATTTTAATTGCAAGCGATGTTGGTTCCGGTGTAGATTTTAAATCTATTCGTGCTAATCTAAAAGGCATTGGGGGAGATTTAAGTATATCCCCAGATGCTTGTTATCAAGATGGAAAAGATACGATTTGTGTTTGGGAACAATCTAAAATATTTAGTTCTGATGAAATTATTCGTATTGGATTATCACAGTTTAAAGATATTGCAGGAAATGAAGGAGATTTAAAAGAAGTAGAATTGTTTTCTGACATCTCAGAACCCAAAGTTGGAAAAATAGAAATCTATGGTGGAGATAAAACATTCTTTCAAAGTAATGATCAATTAAAAATCAAAGTTAAGATTGCCGAAGAAAATGGATTACAAGTTCTTGTAAACCTAAATGATGTCGTGATGGATGCAGAAACTCTTTACCCTGCAACTGAGATCTCTGAAAAAGGATGGAAATTATTTACAGAAGAACAATGTACACGTCAAGATGGTGAAACCGAATGGAATTGTGAATTTGTAACGGACACCATTAAATCAGGACCAGACATATTTAATTTGCAAGTAGCAGTTCATGATACTGCAGGAAATAATGCAGAAGAATGGGCGAAAAAACCCCTTAATGTAGAATCTGGTGATAAAGGAAATTATAGAATTAAGTTACTTGGATTAGATAGTGAAGCAAATCCAAATTATTGGGAAAAGTTATCTGCTGTACCTTTAGTAAAATTTGTAGATTTAGATACAACCAAATTAACACGTACCAGAATTCCATTTAATGTTCAATTTAAAAGTAAAAAAGCAAAAATGTTATCTTTAGATATTGTAGGATGTAAGCCTAAGGGTGAAAGTCCAGCTATCTCTAAAGGAAGTGTTAAGATTACAGAAAAAGGTTCAGGAGAAGATGTACCTTTGACAGAAAATCCTTCAGAAGAAGCTTCAAGTCTTCAATTAAGCCGTACATTAATAACTGGAAAGAACTTTCCAGGAGGAGATGTATCACCAACATCCACAAAATTAATCATGGAATTCCAACCATTTGATGGTCATGAAATGTTTAATATTGGTGAAGAAGATGAATTTACAAAAGCAGAAGTAGAATTTACATGTCAATTTAGATTATTCTCACAAGTTGGAAATTCTGCATTAAAAGCAGCAGAGATTCAAGAAATTGATGTAACTGTGCCATTTGCATTTTCTAAACTAGGTGCAGTTGATGAAAATATTGACAACAAAATACAAGATATCAAAGATGACATATGGTTTAAAATTCCAGATAGATTAGCAGTTGTTAATGACGTGTTGAAAATTGTAAGATATATTGGTCCGATTGTAAGTGTCTTGAAAAGTCTCAATGTTTTTTTTAACTTAGCCAATGGAAATATGGATGAAGTTAGAACTTCCATTCCTGTTTATGGTCCTGCAGCTGCAATTAGTTCCTGTACAGCAACCGAAAATGTAATCCAAAAAGGATTGTGGGAAGGATTTGCAGTTTTTGATGTAACTTTACAAGTATTATCATGTAACCCAGGACCTGCACCAACAACATGGTATGGAAAATATCAAAAAAATGTCTTAAATTTTTTTAATGCCTATAAAAGTCTTGGTATGAAACAAGATACAAGTTTATATGATAATATTTATTTATCATCGGCAGGATTATGTATTCCAGGCGTAATTCACAATTTAGAAAAATGGAGACAAATTCAATGCATCCAGATAGATTGTTTACAAAACGTTGTTCCATCAGGAGCAGCAACAGTATCAAGCTGTGAAAAGATAAATGACATCTTAACATGTAAATATTTTACCGGAGAATTAGTTGGTATGTTTATCCCAATGACCGGATTAACAAAAGGAGTAAAAGATATGATTAAGGCAGCATTAACAAACCCAGTTGGTTTAGTCCGTGCAGGATTAACATTAGGTTGTTCGGCAAGTTGCGTTACATCAGGAACCGGCACAGCCTTCTGTGATTATGTTGGAATTGGAGTATTAGCAGTTGATACCATTGAAAATGTTATTGGATTAGTACAATCATACCCTACCATCAGTCAAGATTACTGCTCAAGAATAGGAGAAACAGGAACTAGTTTCCTCAGCTAAAAATGAAAAAACTAACCTTAATAATTGTACTTTTGCTTATGTTATCTAGTGTAGTCTACGCTGCAGAAGAAGTAGAAACAAATAATTGCGATGGATTCTGGGGAAGCTTGAAATGCTTCTTAGTTGGGGATGCAGAGAATCGTGCTGGAATGAGTTGGTTTGATAGAAGCGAGAATTTAGTTGGTTTTGCTGGAGTTGTTCCAGATGGTTGGCAAAATAAACCTGCTGGAATTTATAAAGGTAAAGATGGAAAGTTATATGTTGTTGGTGTTGCTAAAAATAGAGGAATTGTTGATCTTGCAAGAAAAGCAGCAATCGACAATGCAAAACAACAAATGGCAGAAGCAACAGGGGAATCTAATTTTAAATCAATAGCTCCAAATCAAAATTTTAAGGATGACAAGAATAAGTTATATAAAACCCTTATTGTAATTATTCCTGAAACTCCTGGGCAAAAAACTGATGTTCTAGCTTTAATGAAAAAAGTAGGAGATAATGGTTATATGCCTACATTAGAAGATGTTCCAGTTTCACCACCGCAACCAACTCAACCTGATCAACCACAAGGTGCAACGTTGAATAAAGATTCCGTTCAATTAACTCCTAATGATTACAATACGAAGACTCCATTAACCAAAGACCAATATAAAGCTAAATTTCCAGATAATACTCCCGGTGATTATAATACTTATAGAAACATTTGGCCTTCTGTAAAATTTGAATCACAAGTAAAAAAGAATTATGATGTGAAGGATGTTAAAGTACAATCCTCAACATTAAATGGTGTGACAACAGGTCAAATAACAATCACAAAAAAAGATGGAACACAAGTTAAAATTCCTTATACTCGTGATTTAGATGATGATGTTGATAAGGGGAAGGATTTAGATCAAGTTGTGAATAAATATCTCAGTCAAAATTCAAATACTGCGAGTTTACCACCTAAATCATCTACACCTTCACCAATTGTTGTTCCACCTCTAACAAAAACTCCAACCTCCCAATCTGTATCCGCTCCAATAATTGTTCCTGCTAAAATTAAATCTGAAGTAAAAAATTCAGGAGCTCTTTCACTTTGTCAACCAACATCTCAAAAAGGATTATGTAGAGTTTCAGCGGGTGAATCTTTTAATATATTATACAAAGATGCTGAAGGAAACTTTAATCCAGTAACAAGCATCAAAGGAAAAGATATTACTTATGATAAATCTAAAGGAACAACAGATCATACTAAAGTTACAGGAGCAGTTAATATCCTTGTTGCAAAGAAGGCTGGAGTGACAGGAGTTCCTGCAACTTCTGCACCGGTTGTTGTATCACCTACAGCACCAGCTGCACCTACCCCCGTTCCTCAAGTAATAAAGGATCTTGAAACTAAATGTAATAATGATGATGCGAACGCTTGTTTTAATTTAGGTGTAAAATATGAATTTGGAGTTTCAGGTGTTGATAAAAATATTCCTAAATCCAAACAATTATTTAGAAAATCTTGTTTATTTGAATCTGGTGGTATAGCTTGTTCTAGTGCATTAGGTGTTGATTATGAGAACAAACCAAGTATCAAAACATATCAAGACAAATGGATCACTCAAAAATGCCCTGATGGAGTATGTCCGACAGGAACAACGTGTATTGGAATAATTTCAAGCGGTAAATGTAAATCAAATGGAGAATTGACTGGTGAAACAGTCGCTGCAATGAAAGCAGATGTACAAACCGCTAACTTTGCTGAACCTGGAGCAGCAACACCAACTCCTTCACCAGTTCCCCCATCTTCAGCAGTACCTACACCTGCTCCTCAAACTCCAACTCAAATATCACCTGCACAAGTAGAAGCAGCAACACCACAACTAACTGATTCAGCAAAACAGATCTCAATTAAAAGTAATGGAGCTGGTGGGGCTGATATTTTGAAAAATAATGCTAAAATTACTGCTACACAAGGTGATATTACTGTAAATGGTGTTCGTCTTGATGGAGATAAAATAGTTGTTGATGCTACTAAAAAAATGTTATGGGGTGCCTATGATGGAACTGGAGACCTTGGAAGTTTTGAAAAGCAACCTGATGGTTCAGTCAAATTTATTCCTGGAGATGATTATAATAAACTCGAAGGAGAACAAAGAACAGATTTTGATGAATTTAAGGACATGATGGTAAAAAGTCCGTCTGCTTTTAAGAAAGTTCAGGATACAATTAAAAGTGATAGTATAGATGAAACAGTAACTGCACCAGAATTACGAGATGAAGCTAAGAAAGATGTAAAGGCAACTTTAGAAGCTAAGAAAAAAGCTGCGACTGGCGGTGATCCAACTAAACCTACTTCAGGAGAAAAAGCGAAAAAAATTTCACAAGCAGGTGGTCAAACTCCAGCTCCTACTCACGATAAAGTTAATGAAAAACTTTTGAAGGAAGGAAAAGATCTCTATAAAAGGGGAAAAATTAAAGAAGCTGTTAAAAAGTTTGAAGAAGCTTGTGACAAAGGAAATGGCGCTTCCTGTGCAAATTTAGGTAATTTATATGGTTCTGGTTCCGCTGAAATTCCGAAAGATCAAGTCAAAGCTAATAGTTTATTCAAGAAAGCATGTGATGATGGTACTGCTATTGCATGTAATTATTTAGGTGCAAATTATCAAGCCGGTGAAGGTATCACCAAGAACCAAGCTAAAGCTAATGAACTTTTTAAGAAAGGTTGTGAAAATGGTAACGCAGTTTCATGTAATAATCTCGCACAAAATTATTATCATGGGGATGGAGTTCCATCTGATTATGATAAAGCTAATAATCTTTTTGAAATTAGTTGTAATACAGGGAATGCAAATGCTTGTGCTTCTTTAGGATACAATTATCAAAAAGGTCTTGGTTATACTGTGAATAAAAATAAAGCTATGGAACATTATGCTACATCTTGTAAATTAGGAGGAGATGATTCTTATTGTGCAGCAGCTGTAGGAATTACAGACGCTGATATTACAGGAGTAAAAAAATATAAATCTAGTTGGATTGCAAATCATTGTACAAATGGAAAAAATTGTGATTCGCCTTGCATTGGTACAACAGCAAATGGAGTTTGCACTTCAAATGATGTATTAGATCATAAAACAAATGCTGAGATACGAAAAGATGCTGAAGGAAGAGCACCAGCAACTGTTAAAAAGAATAAAAAGGGAGAAGGAGACTTAGGAAATTTAGGAAAAACTAGTAAAAATAGTCAACTCCCACCAATTACAAGTATTGCAACTGTTGGCATTACAGCTGCAGAAAAATCTAAGTTATTAAATGGTGGATTTAAACTTGTAACATCAAGTGCAGGTAAAGTAACTTCTGAACTCAAAGGAGAAAACGGTGATCTCATCACACGTACGTGGGAAACAAATGGTGTGTTAGGAACCAAATTCACAGAAAAAAAAGTAGAAAAAGGAAAACCAATCTCGGAAACAACAGAATTTATTGATAAAAATGGAAAAAAGGTTTATACACAAATTACAACAAAAGATGCAAAAGGAAATGATATCACAAAAGTAAATCATGAAAGTGGTATTTCCTTTAATCCAGATCCTGCAACATGGGATAAGAAAACGGGTTCATGTACAAAAGGAACTGCCTGTCTAAGAGCAACTTCTGGAGAATTTGCAGGACGTGCGCATTTACAAGCTTCTGAAAATGATTATGATCCCGTTCCATTTACGGTTGAAGAATTTGGTAAAGGAGATAACATTGAACGAACATTAAGTTATCAAATCATGATTGATGGTAAACTTGTTGAAATCAATGTAGATCAAGAATGTAATAAAGATTGTGATGCAGGAATAGAATCAGATGAAAGACAAGTAGGATATAAATTATTTACAGCAGATTATACTTCACATTCAACAGATTACACAACAGGAGAAAGAACTCACTATGAACGAAGCCAAGGATTATTTGGACAAATTCCAAATGGTGTTGGTGTAGGTTGTAATAAAGCTACAAAACAATGTGGTAAAAACTTTTACTTTAGTTCTGATAATGATTATGTTTGTACAACACCTAAATGTACAAGTGAAAATGGTGTGGATTTAGATGAACAAGGTGCAGCTTTGGGTTCAGTGGTTTTAGAGGATGGAAAATTGGCTTCTGAAAAAGAACCAAAATGGCACCAATCAGTTTGTGGTTATGATAAAGCTTGTATTGAAGGTATTCAAGAAACAAACTCCGATAGATCAACACAACTATTCTTTGCAGGTAAACAAGAATGGCAACAAGCAGGAGCACAGATTCTTAATGGATTTAATGGATGGAGTGGAATCTCAAATGCGTTAGTTGGTGATCTTTACGCAAATGAACTTGCATCAGATATTGACAGATGGTTTGCAGGTTCTATACTCTCAGAAGAATATTGGGAATCATCAGTATGTTATGAAACGCCTGTAGACACACAGAATGACGGATTTGCATTCATTGAACGTCCGGGTGGAATTACTGGCACAGACTTCGTACCAGTTGCTGCGATTCAAGCAGAAATGTTTGAAGAGAAAACACCTTTATTATGTATGCATAATTTAGATGAAGAAGCAGAAGATGAATTTGTCTGTCCAAATAATTTATATTGCAACCCAGATGACAGTTTCTGTTATGAAAATGAAGATGACGAAACACCAGTTAAAGCATATTTTTATAAAATCAGCTGGGGAGTTACAGCACCTTCAGATTTAGCATTCACACCATATGGAGATGAATCATCAGCTGTAGAGTTTGATTTAAAATTAGGTGATAAAAGATTAAATGATAAAACAATCAAACTGAAAAATGGTGAAACTGATAATAATCTGATTACACATTACAGTAATAATGATTATGAAAATGTTCAAGTATGTATCAAGTGGAAAAAAGCACCTATAACATATAGTCGTGGATTTGGAAATAGTGGAACAGAACCCGTTAAAGATATTTGCTACACAATCAAAAAAGCAGAAATTGGAAATGTTATATTCACATCTGACACTGCAGCAGAATCAGCTTCTGTAAACAATGGAGAAGTTACAATAAGTTCATCATGGTAAATATAAAATCCTATTTTAAACTGGACAAAACATTTTTCAAAATCTTTGCCATAGATTTTGTGACATTCTGGGGATTGATCCTCATCTTCCTTGCATCAAGCACTTTCTGGATCTCTAAAGTCTCTTCAGTATTACAAGGTCAATCAGTAGAAGGATTACAAAACTTCTTATTAACAGCACCAATTGGGCAAGTACAGGACTTTCAATCAGATTTAGTTACTTTTTTCGCAGGAATCATCATTTTCATGATTCTCACCTTATTGGCAATCACATTCTCACGTTCATTTGTATGGAAAACATTACACAAAAAATGGGTTCCATTCTACAAATGGTTTTTATTAGCATTAGAATTGATTATTCCTTCAACAATCTATTTCTTTGCTTTCTTTATTGTTAGAATTATCTTATTAGAGATTGTCAAATTCATAGGGAACACATCTTACAACTCTATAATTGGATCTGGTGTATATCCACAATCATTAATTGACATAAGCACATTATATATCAATGTTTTAGGAATGATCTTATACTTAATCTTACTTTTCATAACCTTTGCATCATTCACATCTGAATTACGTGTTTTAAGGGCTGTAGAGAAATCTTATCATATCATGCGCAAACAGATCAAACAAATATCTAAACTCTTCCTCATCGCAACAATTGTGGCTATAATCCTCTCTCTGGTTTTACTTCCATTCAGATTCACATTATCCTATCAACCAGTATTAACAATGTTTTTGAATTCTGTTCTTACATTTATGTTTATTAGTTGGTTGAGATTCAATACCTCACGCCTTGTCACTCAAAAGTAACAAAAAATTTATAAAGTATTATTCTAATTTTAGTATAAAATGACACATAAATATTCTCCTTTGATAGCAACAATCATTGCATTATCAGGTTGTACTACTTTTAATTCATGTACTTCCTCACAAAGTGTCATTGAATATCATATTGATGAATCACTTCAACCAAAAAGTTCAACTTCTCATACAGTTGTTGAAAAAGTGGTTAAACCAAGGATGCCCAAAATTGTACCAGAATCAGTAACTAAACCTAAAGGAACACTTTCATTTGGTCGTCCAGTATTTAATGAAAGATATCACAATCAAAATGAGGATTTAGAAGATTTATTGGAAGGACATACAGGTCAACGAAAAATTGTAATTGATAAATCTGCAAGAGAATTACAGATATACGTTGGTGATGAACTAATTAAATCTTATGGGATTTCATTAAGTAGACGACATCAATCTGGGCCTAAACAAAGAAAAGGAGATCTTAAGACACCTGAAGGACATTTTTATGCTGCTCGTAAGAACCCTAATAGTAGATGGCATAAAGCAATTGTAATAAGTTATCCTGGTAAAGAAGATGCAATACGTGGATTAAAAAAGGGAATTATAACAAAAAGACAATATACACAAATTTTGAAAGCTCAAGATGAATGTCGTGAACCTCCAAGAACAAATTTAGGATCTCTGGTAGAAATTCATGGTGCTGGTGGCGGACGATTTTATCAAGATTGGACACATGGTTGTGCTTCATTAAATAATAGAGCTATGGATGAAGTTTATAAATTTACATTCACTGGATGTTATAAAGGAAAACCTAAAACTGAAATAATCATTAAGCGATAACTTGTTTCTTAACATTTTCACATGCAGTTTCTTTTCCTGATGAAACAGCAACACAATTAATTCCTGTTGTTGTATAATACCATTCATTCCCTACTTTTTTATACCACGACCTTTGATTTAATGTTCGTTCTCCATGAACTGTTTTTAATTTTGAATAAACATTTTCTGTCATATCATCAAAAGAATTTGTAAGTGCAAATTGTTGTTCATAATAAGGGGCTTTTCCATCATATCCTTGAATAGTTTGAAGATTAGGATATTTGTCAAGTAACCGTTTTGCACCTATACTGGAATGTTCTCTTATTTTTTGTTGTATCTCTTTAGAATCAGAAATCTCATTTTTTGGAGATTCTACATCAACTAATGGAGGTCCTTCATCTACTTCAGGACTCGTTAGTGAATTACAAGCACTAAAATATACATTTTTCACATTACCCTCAGGCATGTTAACAATATTAAAAGTATCAATAGGATTATAATCAGGGTTATCTAAAACTTCTGCTGGAGCAAGACTGGATAATTTTGTTGGAGCTTCTCTAAAAAAATAATCACTATCTTTAAAGAAATGCCCTGTTACAACAATATTTTCACTTTTTGTACTTGGAGGTGAATCTCTACTATTTACAACAATACATCCCTCAATACGGCATCTACTCTCAAGTAATTGAGCAGTATCGGGATTTTCTCCTGCCATTATTATTGTTGTTTTTGGCGTCCATGTTTTTCCCACATCAGCTTGGCTTTTACCAGCAGGAGGAATTACTTTCCCATATGCTTTTGCATATTCATATTCACATTCACTTGGAGCGCATGTAACAAAACTATTTCTTTTTTTTCGTGACCAACTTCCAGATGAAGATTGATATGGTTTAGAAAAATAATTTTCAACAGCTTTAGGTTGAGTTGTACTTGAAGACCAATGTTTAACATAAGGTAATTTATCAACAATAACTTTCTCTGTTTTGACAGTCATTGTTGATTGGCCTCGTGAAGGAATAGGAATATGTTTCCCCCTTCCATCAACATAATCCCAACCATATTTTTTTGTAAATACTAATTTTCCTTCTACTCCATTAATATCTAATGAATTTGGTAACTGTGGTTTTGTATTAACATTTTGATTCTTTTTAGGAGGAAGTATTACTCCTTGTTTTTTTGCTAATTCTTGTGCAGCAGTCCTTGAACCAGGATTTTTTGAAATATAAGTTGAACTTGAAATTACTTTGTCAGATTCATAAGCATAATCAATTTTTCCAGCTCTAAATTTATTTAAATCTCCTTTTGTTGTAATTTCACCATTAGGGGAGAAAGTGACTGTTGAACTTTTTTGTAATTTTCGTAATTCTCTTCTAGCATCATTCAAATTAAGTTTACGTATTCTTCTTTTATCTTTTTCAGTAAGATCCATTGAAATACTGTCAATTGAGATCTCACCTTGTGATAATCCCTCAACATTTATTTTATCAAAATAGGCTCTAGATGTGAAATCAATTTTTTTTAATTTATTAAATTCATAAAAACCTAATTCTTCACGGTATGGAGGGTCTGCATTTGCCCCTATTGAATTTACAATACATGGTTTAAATGCACAATAATCACGCGCTTTACTTCCGGTATTTGTTTTTTCTTCTGAATAAAATATTTTTTGATCTTCTTCATTTACCAAAGAAAAACTTGAAGTTGTTCCTGCAATAATTCCATTACGTCCCATGATAAAACTTGTCATTTTGAACTCTTCTCCTTTCTTAGCTAAAATTGTAAATTTATCTCTTAGTAAACGTGGATCATCTTTATCCGCATTTCCATCAATAATTGTTCCTGTAATTGTATAACCTGTCGGATTTATATATCCTTCATCTGTTTCATCTTCAGTTGCAAATCTATTGAATGACGTTCCTGAAACCATTAAATTATCATATGTAAATTCACCAACATATTTAATTTTAACACCTTCTTGTTCAATAACCATAGCTCCAAATAAAACTTCGCCATCACCCGCGGGAATATTTAATGTTTTTACCTTAAAATCTAAATCTGGTAATTTTCCACTTTCCTCATTAGATTTTACATCAACAATTCCACCTACTGTTGTTAAAACTCCATCAGCTTTACCTGCACCAACGGTTCCATACATAGAAACACCTTCCTTTAGAACTAATGAACCATCCTCTAAAACCTTTGAATTAGGGAAGTCAGCAATATTAAACCCAGTTGGTTTTTCTCCATCTGTTAAAACTTTACCATCTTTAAAATCTTTTATTTTTCCACCATTATCTTCTATACCATATTTCCCAAACCATTTCTTTTTTACTTCAGGTTTATCATTAATTAATGTTGGAGTTTTTTCTATCCTTATATTCATATTTTTAAAAAGTTCATCATTATCAAGCAAATTAGGATCAGATGAAGTTGCTCTTAGAAAATTCACATCATCAATTTTAACTGCAATAGAAGGGTTGGATTGCATAGCATTTACAAGATTGACTGTACTTATTTCTCCAAAATTTGTGACTTGTCCGGATTCAATTGCGGCAGCCAAATCAGGTCCATTCATTTGGTTATAATCAATTGTTACAGGAGTAACTTGTGTCCCTGAACCAGCAACATCAGCTGTTTGGCCTTGATTTAAAGGTGGTGGAACATAGGTATTAGCGGCATAACTAATCACTGCTAAAATCATACAAATCATTATTATTGTTATAACTTTTTTCATTTGACTTCTAACTCCCACCGTTGCCATGTTGAACCATAATTATTAATTGCATCTACTCTAATATAATGTATTCCTACATTTTCAGGTGAAGGAGTAAAATACATTTCTCCAGTCTTATTATTTATTTCAAAAAGGTATGTTCCTGATGAAAAAGATAAAGCACGTTCTGCATTAACTTTTAAAGAAAAGTTTGTGCCAACATGTGCAACTTGTTTTTCAATTTTATTCATTTTTGGAGATAATTCATCTTCGATATTAATTGAAATTCGTAATGGGGCTACTTTTTCATTTCCAAAAGGATCAATGACTTTTACATAATGTAAATATTCGTCATTACCTAATTTGACAGGATCTAATGAAATCACACCAGAGCTATCAATAGAAAATGTATCAGTATCTAATTCAAATTGTAATCCTTCGCCGAATGAAGGAACTTTTAATATTTTAATTCCATGCGTAGAAATTTTCCATGTTGGAATTTCATTTAATCCAAAAAATTCATAAAATAAAATATCTTTTACTGGTGGGATTTCTATTACTTTTTCTTCATCAAACGTCCAGTCAAATCCAAGAGCAAAATTCCATATAAAAGGATTTTGTCCGTTATCTTCATTTAAAATAATTTCAAAAAGAATATTTTCTCCATTTATACCATAATTTTGAAATTGAACTTGGATCCCCTCGTAAGACAAAGATTCTGATAGAGAACTTAATAATAATTCTTCCTTCATAGATTGAGTTTTTATAAATGAATTTACTTTTGCATAAGGTCCAATAAATTTTAGAGGAATTGACGTTTCAAAGACTCTCCGTTCCGCATTTTTTGATCCTAAGCTTACTTTAAAAGGAAATGTTAAATGTGTCATTAATTTTGTGTTTGTAAATTCTGATCTAATTAAAGGAACTCCGATATTAAATTTATAACCTTCTTTTTCAAAAGATTTGAAATTATTAATACATTCAAGAAATTTTGTTTCACTTATAGATGAAATACTCTCGGAAAATGTTGATAGTGAAGGAAACATTTTATTACTTTTATGTAAATAGAATGGTACGATTAATTTATCTGAACCTTCATTATATGTGAATCCTGCTAAAGAAGAACCAATGGTGGTATATCCTCCATTATTTAATACAATTGATGTTGATTCAGTAAGACTTTTTTCAAGACATGAACTTACAAACAATTCAACAGAATCTATATTAAATTGAACATCAGTAGGTAATTCTTCTATTGATGAAGATTTAACAAGTAAAATAATCAAAGCAGTAACAAATAACAGAATTATTCCTATAATTATAAACACCGTAACCTGTCCTCTTTTATTCATACTACATATTAATTCTTTATCGTTTTTATATGTTTCTTAAAAATGAACTAATATATACCAAAAAATAACTAAGAAAAGAATAAACTAAAACAATAAAATTAAGATTTCTTAAAAGCACCAGCAGTATCAATTAAATCTACATGACCCATGAATAATCCTCGGCAACAGTATCGTTCTAAACCTGCATCATCCATAGCTTTTTTCGCGGAATCACCTTTCTCTAACTGATTGTTATATTGTTCCCATAAATGAGCAACTGGTTTTCCACATGTAAAGCATCTAATTGGTATAATCATTTTGTTTTTATCTCCATTTTGGGTATGACTTCTGTCTTATTCCGTTAGGAATGATCAGAAATCATCTATATGATTTCTGTCTTTTTGCACGTGCTTTGGAATCGTTTGGTTTACAAACTTCCTTTCTTCGTACATCTGCAACCAATAATAACCTATCGTAGTCATCAAAGGTTTTCTTAAACTTATTATCGTAAATTACTAAAGCTCTTGCCATAGCTAACCTTGCTGCATCAGCCTGACCATTTTCTCCGCCACCAATAACTGTAACATCAATGTTTACTTTCTTTGCAACATCGCCAACTAATACTAAAGGCTCTTTGATTCGTAATCGTGAAATTTCTGTACTATAATTGTCTAAGTACTGTCCATTGATTCTTACGTTTCCCTTACCATCACGTAATGTTGCACGTGCAATTGCTTGTTTTCGTTTTCCTTGAGTGTGAATTACTTTCATTCTTCATTACCGCCTAATAAATGTTTAATTAAATGTCCAACTGTAATATATTTTAAAGTTGGTAATTTTTTAACTGATGCGTCTTCAACAGTGATTAACTCCTTTCCTTCAAGTTCAGCTGGAATTGAAGTGTAACACATAACTCTTTTGTATGCTTCTCTTCCACGAGTTGTATCCCATGGTAACATTCCTCTGATTACTCTACGAACATATCTATCAGATAAACGAATACGTTTTGCACTTTTTAAAGGATATCCTTTACGTGCTCTTCGTACTTTTTCATTATTTAAAGTTGCTACTTTCTTACCACTGATAATCATTTTATCACAATTTACAACATTAACTTCTTCTCCTAAGAGAGCATCTTTTGCAATACGTGTTGCAAGACGTCCAAGTAACATTCCTTCACCGTTGTAAACTTTCATTTTATCCTAAAATCCTCACTTTTTTTCCTTCCGGATTTTGTTCTAATAATTCTTTGATTGTCATAATTTTTCCATTTGCTTGTTCAATTTTTTTCTTAGCTTCTGCTGAGAAATTGAATGCTGCAACATCAACTTTTTTACTCATTTCACCTAAACTTAATACTTTTCCAGGAACTAAAACCATTTCTCCTTCTCTCGCATATTTGTCAATTTTGTAAACATTTACGCTTCTTCGTTGACGAGATGATTTTGTTAAATCCTTTACAACACGTCTCCAAAATGGGCTCTCAACTATTTTAGGTTCTAGAGCTTTTAAAAGTTCAATTAATTCATAGTTAGTTGTACCTTTCATTAAATTAACTTCTCCATTTCTTCAACTTTATTAAGTAAGATTTCTGCTGATTGTGATAAAATTTCTCTACAACTTAATTGGCCCCAACTTTCTAAGTTGAATACAATGTCATCTGAGTATGTTACATCAATTCCTTCTAATGCATCATATTGTTCTAATAAATAACTCTGATAAACTTTTTCTTCATTAACGGTAACTTTTCCGCCACTAATTTTGAAAACACCGTCAGCGTTGATTTTTTCTAATGCTTCTGCATTTACATTTCCAACTTTGATACTACCTGATTTTCTATAAAATGCCCAACCTGGTGCCCATTTCACATGATCTTTACCTTGACCCATTACTGCAGTCATTGTAATATCAAGCTTTTGTTTTGCTAATAATCGTACAACAGGAGTGTCTTCATATACAAATGTACATTTTGGATCGCTACTTTCAGCTTCTCCAGCTAAGACATTTCCTTTTTTAGATGATTTTAATTTGATTTGAAGTGTACATCGTGCACTTTTCTCAGTTACTTCATCTTCATTTTCAGGAAGTCTGTAACTTTTTAAATCTGTTTTGATAGGTAATAATCCAATTCGTAATGCTAACATTTCATCAAATAATGCTGATCCGTTCTCTTTAATTTCAAGATCTTCTGCAGCTAATGTAGGAACTTCTTCTAAGACTAGTCTACGTACAGTGTTTGCAAACACTTCGTTTGTACCTTTCATTAAGAAGGTTAACTTTCCGTCCTTTTTCTTATCTTGAAGTTTTTCTAATTTCATATTCTAAACTCTACGTCCTCTACGTCCACCTTTAGCTCTACAGCCATTGTGTGGTTCTGGTGTTACTTCTTCAATTTTTCCAATTCGTAAACCAATACGTGAGAATGTTCTAATTGCTGCTTGAGCTCCAGGACCTGGACTTTTAGGACCATTGTGACCACCTTTAGCTCTAACTTTGATATATAAACCGTTAATTCCTTTTTCTTTACAAATTTCTGCAACTTTTCTAGCCGCACCCATTGCAGCAGAAGGTGAACTTTCTAATCTGTCAGCTTTTACAACTTGTCCACCAGATGATCGTGCAATAGTTTCTGTTCCTGTGATATCTGTAACTGTAATAATTGTATTGTTGTATGAAGAATAAATGTGTGCAACGCCCCATCTCATGTTTTTATGGAAGGTTCTTGGAGCTCTATTTTGATCTGGTCTCCTTCGTGGAGGTCCTCTACTATTATTTTGTGGTGGTGGGCTCATTCTTCTTTAACCTCTTTTGGTGTGTCTTCTTTAACTTCAGAGACTTCCTTTTCTTCTTTAGGGGTTTCAGAAACCTCTTCTACTGGAGCTTCTTCAGATTTTTCTTCCTTAATAGGTTTAACAGCTTCAGCTTCTTTATGAATCTCTTTAGCTTCATTTTTCCTTTCAGGGTGATCTTCGTTAAATAATGCTGATTTTCCTCTAAAATTTAATTTTGATTCTTCTTCTAATGAAATTAAGCATGAAGGGAATGTGATCTCTTTGTCACCAATTGCAATATGTCTGTGTACAATAAATTGACGTGCTTGATTCATTGATCGTGCTAAACCTTTTCTAAATACAACACTTTGTATTCTTCGTTCTAAAACACTCTCAACATTTAATGCAAGAATTTGATCTAACTCTGCACCTGCGTTTAATAATCCTAACCCTTGTAATTTTCCAAGAACTTGACTTTCTTCTTTTTCTGATTGTTCTGTTTGTGATGCAATTAATCTTTTTGCAATATTTTTATATTTCTTTAAGAAAGAGTTCGCAATCATAATTTCCTGCTTTTTTCGTAATCCAAATTCTTTTGTGATCACTTTTTCTTCATCAATAGCAGATTTAATCCACGGATGTCGCGGAGTTGCGTACTTTTTTCGTAATTTTTTTGGATCTCCCATTTTTATTATTATTTACCTTTCCTTTTAACTCCAACAACCTTTCCTTTGGTTTTTCTGAAGTTTGATCGTGTTCGTTGACCACGTACTGGTAATTTCTTCCCATGACGTACTCCACGTAATGATTTGATTTTTTTCAATCGTTTTAAATCGTTATCTTGAGTAAAAACTAAATCTCCTGTTAAAATATGTTTGTTTTCTCCAGTTTCGTAATCCTTACGTCTATTAAGCATCCATACCGGCATACCTGCTGATTGTGGATTTTTAACAATCTCATTTAATTTTTGGATTTCTGTATCAGAAAGGTTACCTACTTTTTGGTTTTTTTCAACATTTGCTAAAGTACATACAATACCTGCAAACTGCATACCAACACCTTTAATTTTAGTTAACGCAATTTTTACTGCCTTTTCCCCAGGTACATCTACGTTTGCAACACGTACAATATGTTTGAAATTATTTTGATTTTCTACCATTTTATAATTTTCAGAGAATTCACATTTACCTACCCTATACGCGTGAACTCGGGCTGAATATACGAAAGAGAAGCAGGTTGTTTATAAAGCTTTGCTTTTAGAAAGCTCAAAACATTAGTTTTGTTGCTATCGGAAAAACCTTGTTTTTTGTTAGCTTTCCTTTAGGATGGCTTAATCTGTGGATTTTGTTGGTTTTCTTCCTTATCCCCTTCTTTCTTTGGTTCAATTGAAACCTCAGAGCCATGTTCCTTATCTACAATGACTTTCTTCTTTTTCCGACCATCTTCTTGCATCTTTAAATCACGTAAATGTCGCTTCCAACGATTCATAGTATAATTAACAGGGTTCTTGATATGGCTACACAACATATCTTTCTCACATATGCCCATATCTACGTAATACGCTGCATTATCGCAATTTGGAGGTAACTTTTCACCTGCTTTATAATGATGCATCTGACCGCGAATATAGCCTTCTCGTAATGGCTCTGGATTCTTAGAGTTCCACACCATCAAATACTTCTCAACTTCAGGTTTACTCCATCCAACTTTACCAAGATAATTCATCATTGCAAATAATGTCCTTTTCTTACCGTCTTCAATACCAAGTAATGCTTTCTTAATGCAAGGAGGAAAAAAGATCTCTTGAATTGGATTTTCCAGTTTTACTTCTTGAAATTGTTTTTCTGTTTCAATCTGTCTTTTTTCATCTATTTTTGCAGCATAATCTAATGCATTTTTAAGAATCCTAGTCCCACTTTCATCAGAAACCTCACGACCTAGAAATGTAAACTCAGAAGGGATTATTTTATCTGGGTGAGCCATAGGCTTTTCAAATTCCATCACTTTAGAAGGATCAATTGGGAGACTTGCTAATCCAGATTTCTCATGTAATGAATAAGGCATACGATAGAGGTGTCTTGATGAAATTAATACAGTGTCAATCTCCAAAAATTTGTCGACGTTAAGTTTTGATATTTTGTCGCCCATGGGGTTGGTAGAATAACGAATAATTTCTTCTTCTTTTAGCCCCACTTTTTCTTTAATTTTTCCAAAACTACCCTCTAATTCCATAATTCTTCTTCCTAGTTCCTCGTCAATATGATCTCGGATATATAATGCAATCTTTTTAGGAAATTCAGGAAACTGTTCGCTTGTTATAATCTCACCTACCCTTTCTGGAAACGCTTCAAAAGGCACACCAATATGGAACCCCTTATTTCCTGAAAACTTACAGCTAATGGCGTCTTCTTTCACGTGGTTAAATCTAAGAAATTTAATAATTAAATCAGCACAAATCTTACTATAATCCATAAATGGGCAATCGATATCTAACACTAAATCCCATCCGATTCTCTCTTCATTCATCTCCTTCCGCCTCATATCGGAGTGAATGTTCAAAGGATTTTGCCATCGTTCCTCGGAGGCATGTAGCGACGTTAAACCTCTTTTAGCAAAATCAAATACATCACGAGGATAATTTAATACATCTGGTCTTTTTCCAAAAAATGTATCAAACCTTGTGCCAACCTCTTTATCGCGGGCATGTTTGATAATCTCGTTTTGAATATCTTCACGTTTATAGTACTTTAGAAGCGTGCTTTTGGTGAGCATGTAATTTAGAAGGTTATCTGGTTAATATAGTTTATGGATTGATTAGTATCATAGCTTCAGGTGCCGTAAATCTAGGGTCTCCATAATTCAAACGAAGGCGTTCATTAACATCTGTGATGATGTCCGACTCCCCAATATTGTAAATTCTTGCTTCTAATGGCCCTTTTGTTGCTTTAAAAATAGGAGTGTGTTTTTGGTTCAATGTAAGATCTGGGATTAAAAGGGCGACCCTCTCCTCATTTAAACCTCTTTTGAAGTTAATGCCAATGCAAAAGTCAAGAGTGGTGTATCCTCTGTTACATAACAAATCTATGCATCTTGAAAATGCCTCTATGTATGCTCTCTGGGGCTCACCAAGGGTAGAATTCCATTCTTGGATAGCAAAATATTTTCCTAGGCCAATTTCGCCTACTAAACAAAGTGAAATGTCAGCCTTACTGGCTACGAAATGGAATGGATTTTCTATATCTTTTCTTTGATTTTTTTTAGATAATAAAAAATATTCTCTCAACCTCTCCATTAATTCAGTAGATTTTTCTACCTCGTACTTAATTCTTTGAGAATGATTAAATAAAAGCGACATTTTACAAACTTTTAACTTCTTTTGCGAAATCTTTAGCTTGACTTTTCATGGATTTTAAAGCTTCTTTCAAAGCTTTTCTAGGGTCAGTTCCTTTTGTTTCAAGAATAAAGGTAGGGACTCCAATTAAAGGATGATCAATTTTATAACTTACCGTTTCGACACCCTTTACTTCTTGTAAAGATCTCTTTAAAAGATTACAGAATGTGTGTGTTTCGTCTTTAAGTTCAAAAACAAGTTTTGTTTTACTTTCTTCTTTAACGTTAAATTCCATTATAATCCCTAAATTGATGATTTGTTTATAAAGTTTTCCATGAGAGAAGTTCAAAACTGAAGAATCTTATGCACTAAAATTTCATTTGAAATTTTTGGCATCCTAAAAATTCGTAATCCAGAAAAACGTTCCTTCGTGTCTGCCTTTAATGTGGGGCGGACCGTTTTTACAAATTTTTATGATTCTTTAATGATTGTCTGGATCTCCTTCTTACTTTTTCTATCCTTAAAAAACTCCTTTAATTTCAGAAATTGATTCACTTCTTTATTGATTTTATCCAAGATTTCTAAACCAATGGGTGTAAACGTAATCATGCTTCCACCATAACTAATCAATTCCTTGTTTTCTAATGTTTCAAGATTCTTATACAACGCTCTTTGTTGTTTAATCACAATGGAAGAATGGGACAGGAATGTTATGAATGCAATCTTAGATGTTCTCACTTTAATTGGCTTCGCAATAAGGGGTTGATTCAGCTGATGGTAGAACTGACCTAATGCAAATAATATGAAACGTTGAGTCTTTGTGAGTTTCATTAATTTAGAAGAGGGATGCCTCTATAAAAATATTTAGCTTGGGGAGGTTGTTTATTTTCTATATCTATCGACAACTTCGAAAATGTCAGCAAGAAATCTTGTTTTATTTGTGTCCCTTAAACTCTCATAAACTGTTCTCAATTCTGAAATTTGGGCAGAGTATAGGAGATCTTGTGCTTCACGCACAGTAACGGAAGGAGGGAATATCATATGGGATGAACCCTTTTTTTTTGAATTTAAAAAATCTAATCTAGGGTCATAATTGCAAGCTTCCAATAATCTCCCTACTAACTCTTCCCTGATCTTTCTTTCTCCAGAATATATTTTTTGAATAGTTGGTCTTCCTATACAAATAGCCTGGGCAAGTCTATGCTGTGTTTCATATCCATAATTATGTACTGTGACTTTAAGTAAATCAAGCTCTTCTTCAGTTATATGTTCTAAGTATAATAATCCTTTTGGTCTTCCCATTTATTTAATTTATCTCATTATTTTACAAAACACCTAAGAAACCACACTTAATCACTGATCGCGTAGTTCTTTTTTAAACCTTTCTCCGTTTTTCAAACATATAAATAATCCATTTTACCCTCATTAAAAAACACACCCTAACAGGTGGGGCAGATCATTATCAAAACACTTATATACCAAAAACAATTCTTAAACTAAAAAAAGAAAGGTGATAATAATGAAATTAATTCTCACAAAAAAACCAAAAAATGTAACAATCATTGAAGGATTCCCCGGATTTGGTTTAATCGGTACAATTGCAACAGAATTTTTATTGGAACATTTAGATACAGAAAAAATTGGAATTGTCGAGATAGACGACATTCCTGCAATGGTAGCAATTCATCAGAATAAGGTCATTGAACCAATTTCTATTCATTACAATAAAGCTAATAATATTGTATTAGTTCATGCAATTAACATTGGTAAAAAAATGGGCTGGAAAGTAGCAGAAGTGATTGCAAATTTAGCAAAAGAATTGTCTGCTAAAGAAATAATCTCTTTAGAAGGTGTTGGTTCGCCAACTGCAGAAGCTGGAAGAGTATTTTATTATTCTTCAAAAAATAATATCTCTAAGCGAATGGAAGGTGTCGCAAATCCTTTGATGGAAGGGATTATTGTAGGGGTTACTGGAGCATTATTGGCTAAATCTACTAAAGTTCCTTTGACTGCATTATTTGCAGAAGCAAGAAGCGGATTGCCAGATAGTAAAGCAGCTGCACATATTATTCAAGCATTAGATTCTTACACTGGATTAAAAATAGATCCTAAGCCTTTATTGAAACAAGCACAGATGTTTGAACAAAAATTAAAAGGCATTATGAAACAACAACAAAAAGCAGAAGAAGTACAAGATGATAAACACTTAAGCTATGTTGGTTAGTTTTTTATTTTTTTCATGTAATTAATTCTTTTTTTAATTTTTTTCATCAATTTAATTATCTAATTATTATTTCTAAACTATTTAATCATTTATTTGAGGTTTTAGTTTGAGGTTCCCTTTCTTGTCAAACATTTGGTAGTTAAACTATTTAATCAAACCTTGTAAAGTCTAGTTCTTTTTGAAACAAAACCTTTTGCGTTCGCTTAAATATTTTATTCTTTATTTCTTTTATCAATTCACCGAAAATTAGGAACTTAAAATGGGCTATTTTATCAAAAAGACCTGCCTTTTCAAACAAGATCTTGCCTTCTAACTCATTCCCTTCACAAATCTTTAAAATAAACGGCGCATAATGTATATTATGCGAAGTCTAAGAATTTTTGAGGCGTTTTTTAACAAATTTTATAAAAAAACAACACTGACTAATTAAATGCCTGAAGAAAATTGGAATAAATTGCCTCTTGAAAGAAAATTAAAGGTTTATTTGGATGTTTGTTCTCCTTTTCCAAATCCTGCAGTTTATAATTCGAGTGGGATTATCTTGCATTCTTTTATTGATACTCCTTGGTTCGATGGCGTTGCCGACGCATTAAGGGGAAACGCATGCATTGCGGATCATTTATTGGATGAAGGGGATTCTTTTCAGAATAAAGGGGGCTACTTGTCTGGGCGAAATTTTTTGAGAAGAGCGGGATTGGAGCGATCTATTTTTCCTTATGAATTTATTGAGTATTATAGAAAATAAAACTTAAACTCTTTGATTAATATTTTCTGCGTTAAATGTTTTAAGCGATTCTTTGGTTTTTGGCTCCTTTCTTTTTCAATTCTTTTTTAACACCTCCGCTAAAACTATCTGGTTCCGATTAAAACTTTCAGAATTCAAACAACTACTCTTTCAAAGTACCAAATACTTAAAAACCACAATAATAATATTCTTTCATGGAATATAAAACAGCTCCTTGGGATCTTTCAGAGATCACACCTAAGGATATTAATAAAACATTTAAGACCATAGAACGACATACAAATAATATTGTTAAGAAAAAAAAATTATTAACAAATTCTATCTCTACAAAAACGTTCTTAGATATTGTTAAACAACTAGAAAATCTACGTATTATCTCCGCTAAATTAGGGATATCAGCACACCTTGCATGGTCTGCAAATGCTGAAGATCAAAAAGCCGCTGCACTTGCTAGTAAAGTTGAAAATTTTTTGACAAAACAAGGAAATAAACTGATATTCTTTAGTTTATGGTTCAAAAAATTATCCGATAAAAAGGCTAAACAATTAATTGCTGCTTCTGGAAAGTATCATTATCATTTTGAGATGTTAAGAAAAAGAAAAAAACATACTTTAGAAGAAAATGAAGAAAAAATTATTAACATTAAAGATACAACAGGTGCATCTGCATTAACCAATATCTATAACATATTAACAAGCAAATTTGAATATGATTTTCAAGGAGAAAAACGCACGCAAGAAGAGATGGTTACATTTGTAAGATCTTCATCTTCTAAGACGAGAAAAGAAGCATATCTGACATTATTTAAGCCGTATCAAGAACACAAGGATTTGATTGGTGAAATCTATAAGAATCTTATTAATGATTGGCGTGAAGAATCCGTAAATTTACGTGGTTACAAAGATCCAATTAATGTTAGAAATTCTGTAAATGATATTCCAGATAAGGCGATTCAAGCTTTGTTGAATGTTTGTGCAAAAAATGAAAAAATGTTTCATAAATTCTTTGAAATTAAACGTAAGAAATTAAAATTGCAGAAGCTGAGAAGGTTTGATATCTATGCTCCATTAAAAGAAGAAAAAGAAACAATTTCTTACAACAAAGCTGTAAATATGGTACTTGAAACGTTTGAAGGATTTGCACCTGAGTTCCATGCAGCTGCGTCAAACATTATTAATCAGAATCACATACATTCTAATGTACAGAAAGGAAAGCGTTCAGGCGCGTTTTGTTGTCCAACCACAACCCAACACTCTCCATACGTTTTATTGTCTTATACAGGAAAATATAGAGATGTATCAACGCTTGCACATGAGTTAGGTCACGGGATCCATATGTCGCTTGCAAATATGAAACAAACTGAATTTACAGCTGATGCGTGTTTACCATTAGCAGAAACTGCTTCAATCTTTTCAGAGATGTTATTATCAGAGAAAGTGATGAAAGATAATCCTAAGGCTGCAAAAAATATGTTGTTTACAAAGTTAGATGATTTGTATGCTTCAATCATCCGTCAAGCTGGATTTGTACGGTTTGAAATTCAAGCACATGAAATGATGAAAGAAGGTAAAACAATTGATGAGATGTCTGATGTGTATCTTAAGATGTTAAAGAAACAATTAGGTCCTAAAGTTGAAGTAGATGATATTTACAAATATGAATGGGCATACATCCCACATATTTTTCACACACCGTTTTATTGTTACGCTTACGCATTTGGAAATTTGTTGACACTTGCAATTTATGAGATGTATAAAGAAAAAGGTCCTTCATTCGCACGTAAAGTTATTCATATGTTAGAAGCAGGTGGAAGTTGTGAGCCTGTGAAGATTGCAAAGATTGTGGGTGCTGATATTACTTCTGAAGCTTTTTGGCAGAAAGGGTTTGACGTGATTAAGGATATGATTAAGCAAGTTGAATAATCATGCTGTTAAAATTCTTACTCTAATCTTCTGAGTTGTAGCTTGTGAAGAAACTGGTTTTGACTGAAAATGTTCTTGCAAAGCTAACTCTAATTCAGAAGGTTTTTCTGATGGCAGAATGCTATCGTGGGGAACTACATAACTCATTGTTTGTTTAAATTTCTTTTTTCCTTTTGGGCCTGATGCTATCAATTCACAATCATATAGTGCTCTCTGTTTATTTTCTCCTTTACCAGAAACAATCAAAGCTGCATATTTGTCTCCTTGACTCATATGGTAAACCGCTCCAGCAAAGGTAGGGGTTGAACCATCAGGGGCAAGTAACTCGACTTGAGAATCTCTTGCAATAACTGAATCGTAACCTAAACTTGCTGCCATACCATGTAATACTTGTGTGGAAAATCCTTTCTCAATTAATATCCCTGTTAATCTAATTTCTACCATTTTGTGTTTGAATAAGGTGTTTTTTATAAAGATTTTCTCAAGAATGTTCACAAAACTTTTTTAAATAACTCTCTACAAAATGATCAAATGGAAAGATATTCCCTCAGAGGAGGAATAAATAATGCTGCTAAGATCTTTGGCAGAATAGAAGATCGTTTTAATGGAGAGCTCGTAATAAGTCCGCAAGGGTCAATAATTGGTCTTTTACATGAAAGAAGTTGTCTTTCTAGATCTATTAATTTTATAGGAACATTAGGTTCTGGAAATTATAAGGGGATTGCAATTTCTTTTGTTGTACCACCACGAAATAAAGATGCTGTTCCCATAACATATAGCCTTACAACTAAAGATTTAAATGATTTATATGCAGGAAGATATGAGTTAAGAAGAACACCTCATGTAGAAATTTTAAATGCATCTGTAGATTTTGAATTAGAAGGAAATTCTGAAGTGATTGAACTCAATCCTGATTTTGAATTAGGTGATGTTTGTGAAGTAATTTTAACCAGATTAGAATAAATTAAAAAAATAAAAAATTATTCCATTTTCTTCTTGCAACAAGAATACCTTTCAGAAACTTTGTCCCAATTGACTAGCCACTCGACAAAAATCTTTGATCAGTTGTCTAGTGTGAAAACGCTTGAAATATCAAAAATCATTAGTTTCAATCATTTTAATTCTATTACTTCCCCACTAGACAACCACAGAGAGAACTTATAACTGACAAATATCTAAAATTTAAGGAAAGATGGATATAAGAAAAAATCATGATTTACGGTTAAGAACATATGATCATTTAATCAAACTTAAAAAACAAGGCATTTCAAGAAAAAAAATTATTGATTTAACTTATGATAATTATAAAATTTCAATTGGAACATTATATTCATGGTATTCGGGGAATAAACCTTATGGAAGGAAAGATAATGTTGTTTATGTACCAGAATTGTTTTATGTTTTAGGAGCACTTTTAGGGGATGGTTGTCCATACCAATGGAAAATTACAAATAATTATGTTATTCTTGTAGGTGATAATAATTTTACAACAAAATATTCAAATAAACTTGCTTCTTGTATTAAAAAAATTGATAAACCATATATTGACAGAAGTAAAAATGTTTGGTTTGTAAGATCTAATAATTATGAATTGTTTACTCTTTTTAAAAAATCGCGTGAAAATAATGATTTTCTTAAAAAAATGATTAATAAAGAAAAACATTTATCATCTATTTTTTTTGTTGAAGGTTTCTTTGATGCTGAAGGCTGTGTCAAAATAATTAAAGAAAAAACAAGAAAAATACCAAAAATTTGTCTTGATTTTACAAATACAGACTTTAAGATTCTTGAAGTAATTAAACTAATTCTTAAAGAAAATCTTGGAATTGATGCAAGGTATTCTGAACAAAAATCTTATGTTGGGAGAGATGGATCTTATAGAAAAAAGTGTTATCATCTTAGAATTTACAAAAAGAATTATGTTAAAATATTCTTAGAAAATATTCACACAACAAAATTAACAAATAAAAAAGCAACTTTGGTCAAAAAATGGATTAAAAAAATAAAAATTAAGCAGTTTTAACTTTCTCATAACGTTTAGCTACTTTATCCCAGTTTATGATTTTCCAAAAACTTTCAATCCAGCTAACGCGATCAGGTCCCCATTTTTTGTAGTATGCATGTTCCCACACATCACAAAGTAAGATTGGTCGTAATCCTGGTGGAAAAGATTTCTGATGGTTCTCAACAGCAAAGATGTGTAAACTTCCTTGTGGACATTTTGCGAGAACTCCCCATCCACTTCCTTCTACTGCTGCGGTTGCTGCTTTGAATTGTGCAACAAATTTATCCCAAGATCCAAACCATTTTTCAATCGCTTCTAATAGGTCTCCTGAAGCTTTGTTGTCTTCTTTTCCTGGTTGCATGCTCTCCCAGAACATTTCATGAAAAAAATGGCCTGCGCCATGAAATGCAGATTCTCGTTCCCAATGTTTAATTAATGAGAAGTCTCCTGTTTCTCTTGCTTCTGCTAACTTCTTTGTTGCATTATTCAATCCTTTCACATATCCTGCATGATGTTTACCATGGTGGATTTCTAATGTTTCTTTATCATAATATGGTTCTAATGCATCGTATGCATAGGGTAATTTTTTTAATTCAAATTCCATCTTATATTTTCCCCACTAAATCTAATCCTGGTTTTAAGGTTTTTTCACCAGGTTGCCAATTAGCTGGACATACTTCTCCGCCATTCTCACGAACGAATTGTGCAGCTTTTACTTTTCTAATCAATTCAGCTGAACTTCTCCCGATAGAATTATCATTTAATTCAAATGATTTTAAAACTCCGTCAGGATCAATTATGAACGTTCCACGTAATGATAATCCTTCCATTGGAATCATTGTTCCATATGCATTACAAATTTGCCCTGCAGGGTCTGCAACCATTGGGAATGTAATTTTTTTAATTGTTTCAGAAGCGTCATGCCATGCTTTATGAACAAACGCTGTGTCTGTACTTACAGAAAGAACTTCGCAATTTAATTCTTGCAATTCTGCATATTTATCTGCTAAATCTCCAAGTTCTGTTGGACAGATGAATGTAAAGTCTGCTGGATAAAAGAATAATACAACCCATTTCCCTTTATAATCGGATAATTTCACTGTTTTTATTTGTTCTTCATGAAACGCCTGCGCTTCAAATGCTGGTGCTTCACCATTTATTTCTAATTTATTTGTTTCCATTTTTTCCTCCTTATGTGCAAGTTTTACAAATACCTTCACATTGAATGTTATATTTTGTGATTGCTAAGTTTGATTTTGCTAATTTTTTTTCTAAATATTTGTTTAAATCATCTAAAAATAAATCTTTAATTATTTTACAATTCTCGCAAATAAAATGAAGATGTGGCATCAGATCTCCATCAAAATGATATTTTCCATTGATTTCTAGCTTCTTAGCTTTTTTTTCTTCTGTAAGAATATGTAAATTACGATACACGGTTGCTAATGTGATGTTGGGAAATTTGTGTTTTACCACATTAAAAACTTGTTCGGCGGTTGGATGTGTTTTAACCGATTGCAGGTGTTCGAGTATAATCTGTCGTTGAGGTGTGAATCTCCTATTAATAACCATTATTGATAGTAAGCTTATTTAGTATATAAATCTTTTTATTTTAGTTAATAATGCTAACTTTTAGCATAAGTTTATAAAGGGCATCTTTTTTCTACCCGTTAACAGATTTAGTTTACTAAGTTTGTTACAAAAATAGTAAAATGTGAGTAAGAAAATGAAAATTTTCAAACAAACATTTTTTAGGAGAACATAAAATGAATGGAACAGTAAAATTTTTTAACGAGAGTAAAGGATTCGGCTTCATTCAATCAGAAGATGGCAAAGAGTTTTTTGTGCATCAAACTGGATTGAAAGAAGGAGTAAGAATCAGAGATAACGACGCAGTAACCTTTGATGTAGAAGAAGGAGACCGTGGTCCAAAAGCAGTTAACGTTGAATTAGCAAATTAATAATAAGAATCATACTTAATTTATAATAATTTCAGCTTAATTTTTTTCTTTTTTTTTTAATTTTTTAAATTCTGAAAAAATAATAATAAAAATATTTAATCTTCAGAAGTTTCTTCATCTAGATAATGTTCATCAATCTCTTTATCTTCTTCATCATCGACTGTTTCTACTTTAATAGTCACAGTTCCAGATTTAATTGTTGCTTGACACGCTAATCGATGTGTTTCATCACGATCTTCCATTTCTTCTTCTTTTGCTGTTAATGGACCTAAATTATCTTCTCCTTCTTCAATAATAATTTTACAAGCTCCGCAAACTCCTTTTTTACATCCAAAAGGAACACCTAATTCTTCACAGGCTGCTCTAATGTTGTCGCCATCTTTAACTTCTTCTCGTTTTTCACCTAGAATGATATTTGCCATCATAATCACCTCATCTATAGAATTAAGAGGTGTTAAAAGATATATAAACGTTGTGGAAAATTGGCAATACTTAACTTTTAACCTTTAAACTTACAACTGTTTTGTCTTTAAAATTTAGTGGTGCTTCCTGCACATACTTCTTTCCATATCTAAGAGCAAGTTCTGCTTTATAGAATTCTTTTCCAAGATAAGCTGCATGTTCCATCCTAGAAACAAGTTTCTCACGGATTACGGTATGATAAAGATCCATAGCATTTTTTCCTGTAACCATTTTAGAGATAACATGTTTACCTGTAACGTAACCTGCTTCAATCAGTTTTTTCTTATGATTTACTTTGATTAAAAAATATCCTTTAGGATCTTGATGCCATTCTTTGATAGGGTTATGGTGTGCTTCAATGGTTTCTTTGATGTTTGTAACTTGTTTCACCCATGTATACTTTGCCATCTTGATTAAAAAACTATTTTCCTTTATAACTGTTTTGTAACATCTATTTTAAAAAATGTACAAAAAGATTAATAAGTTCAAGGGCATTTCTAACTCATATGAAAAAAGAGATTATTGTTTTAAGTGATATTGAACTAGGCGCAGGAAATCTTACGGATGATTTTATTAGCGATAAAACACTTGCAAAATTTATAAAATCATTAAAAGGACGTAATCATCCAGTTGATTTAATTTTAAATGGAGACATCATAGATTTTTTGAAATGTCCTTATATTCAAAACGAGAAATATTCTTATCCGCGGCATGTTTCTGAAGAAATTTCTTTGGTAAAATTACAAACAGTTTATGATGCTCATTCATTAGTTTTTGATGCATTGAAAGAATTTGGAAGACCTGATAAAAACAAAATTTATTTTGTGATTGGAAATCACGATCATGATTTGTATTTTAAAGGCGTTCAAAAAGCAATCAAGCGATTGATTAACAAAAAGAAAGGTGTATATTTCCCATTACGTTATAAACAACATAGCGTATGGGTAGAACATGGTCATCAACATGATTTCTTAAATAAAACAAATCATAAAAAACCGTTTGATTGGTATCTTGGAAAAAAAATATTGAATTACCCGTGGGTTTCTTTTGGTGTTATTAGTAGGGCTTTAATCATGAAGGAAGAACATCCTTTTATGGAACGGATAAAACCATACCCTTTATTATTCAAACATCACAAAGTTGTAATTAGAAAAATATCACGAGGTGCATTAGAATATGCATTGAAAAGTTTTCTTTATTATCCTTTACGATTTTTTAGGGATCCAACATACCGTATGCCACGAGATTTCGTGATGGAATTTTATACGAGATTTAGAAATGGAAATTGGGATATTGAAGACATTACAGATAATTTTAAACGAAAGAAAAAAAATAAGATGAGGGACTATAGGCTATATGTTTTTGGTCACACTCATGAAAAATTGATTGAAGAGAAAGATGGATGGGCAATCGCAATTCCCGATACATGGCGAGATGAATATACTATGGATCCAATGACAAAAGAGTTAATTCCTAAAACAAAGAAGTATGTCCAGGTATTTGTGAGTAATGATGATCAAATTGCATGGGAAATGCAAGAGATTAAAGTTAAACGAAAACCTCTTTTCTTTAATGATGTTATAAAGGAAGAGATTAAATACATTAAACTTGTTGCAAAGGATGAAGGATTTGTTTCTAGAGTTTTAAAGTAATGTCAACTCTGTCTAGAAGGTTACAAAAATGTATACTACGTGCCGGCACGATTATTTTTTCTAGAAAAAGAAAAAATGTGCCTATTGCAGGTAGTATACAAAATAGAAATTTTCTGGACAGCACAGTAATGTCATAAACTTTATATATCATCAAGATAAAATTATGCTGTGAAAGAAAATTTAGAACAGAAAATTGATGAAAATCAAAATCATATTCTTATGGGGAAAGCATTAGCAGATTCTCTTAGAAATTCTATTGAACAAGTTCAGAAAGAGATTAAAAAATCTAAAAAACCGATTGATCAAAAATTAAAAAAGATTCTTAAAAAAGTTAAAATCAAAAAGAAAGAAGAAAAAGAAGTTAAAGTTGAAAGTGACGATGACATTTTAGAGATATCTAAGGATGATATTAAAGTAACATACGGAAACAAAGAAAATTTTGAAGGTATCTCTTATGCTGATTCTTCACCTGTAAGTTATTCAGATGTGATGTACGGTAATGATAAATCTCATTTCGGTTCTGAAGAGGATGGGTTCTATGAAGCACAAACAAAACAAGAGATGGAACTTGCTGAAACCATGAATGATGATGAAGCAGAAATTACAGTTAAAGATGTGCAATATGCAACTGTTATGGGTCAACAGGTGGATGTTGATATTAATGCACGAAAACGTTTTTCGACATGGTTAACTGCTGGTCAGAATAATCATATGTTGGCATACTTTGAAATTGTCCATGGAATTACACGAGATGTTGATTATAATGTTAAGAATTAATTCTATTTCCACATATCAACAATTTCTTCTTCAGAGAAATGCATTTTACCAGGAATAATCAAACTATGTAGTGGTTTACCAAAATCTACTTCTTTCAATTGCTTCAAGGTTCCTGAAATAATTTTGAAATCACTGCATCCTAATCTTGCACAACCAATGGCAAATGTATCATCTGAAATCACATTCTCAGAAACTCGTGATTCAATATCTTCCATAACTTCAATTGCTTGTTTAACAGTCATAAATCGTTCCTGTTCAACTTTTATGTCTAATAACAACAAAGTGTGTGCACCGATCTTTTGATTCTGTTGTAGGATTCTATAAGGTGTTTCTAGTTGTGGGAAATCATCTAGGAAAGGAATGGATGTTGTTTTTCCGAATTTGTATAATTGTAATCCTGTTTGACCAATTGCAGTGAGAATTGAGGCATTGTGAATCACATCTACTTTAACGCCTTCATCTTTTGCAATTTTAAATAATGCTGTATGTGTGGTTGCTGAGAATGGATCTCCAATTACAAGGAATGCAACATTTTCTGTTTTTGCTTGCGCAACAATTTTTTCCATACCTTGTTCAGATGTGTTTCTATCAGCTAATGTGATTTCTCTATCATAGAATTTTGCTAAATCATGGAATGAACATTGTAGTAATGATGTATATCGTTCTAGGTAAACTTCATCACATGATTTGACTAGTTCTAATCCTTTGACTGTAATGTCTTCTGGTCCGTTCAATCCTAATCCTATGATGTATAATGTCATTATTTAATCCCATACACAACGATTCGTGCATCCTTCATATCGTCAAACCCTACTTGAACAGATGAATCCCAGATAAAAATGTTTCCTTCAGTAAGTTCTACAGGTACATGCATGCCATTATTCTTATATTCAAGAGTTGGTGTTCCTTGTAAAACTACGCATGCGGTTAACCCTTCTTTTGAATTTTGAATTTTTTCTAAAAAGATATTTGTTGAATCATATAATCTTATCTCTCCAATTCTTCCAGTTGATGCTCCATGCTCTTGATATAATCTTCGCATTGGTACGCTTGCAATTTCTTCTATAAGATCATAACAATCATTAATTCTTTCATACGTTCTTAGGTTACATATTCCATGATCATAAGAAACTTTTTTTGCAATAATTTCTCTCATCCAATCAATTCTATCTTCAAGATGAGACGTATTAATTCGTTGTGCTAATTGTGTTTCTTCTTCAGGTTCTACTAACCTTAAATGTTGTTGTGGGTGTGGTAATATTCTTGCTAATGTCATAGTTTTTTGACCATATATGGTCCCTCCTTGGTATATCTTAATTTTTGTTCGTAATATTTACGAACACCTACACCACTGATCACCACAATCTTTTTCTTTCCATGTTCTTTTGAAATTTCTTCTGCTTTCTGCATTAATTTTTGTCCCCATCCTTTATGTTGGACTTGCCCTTTATTACCAAGAGCTGTAGCGGTTCCATACACATGTAATTCACGGATTAACGCTGAATCTTTTGTAATTTCTTCACGTAATAATTCTTTAGGAAATCGTAATCTACAAAATCCTATAATAATATCTTGGCTAACATCTTCTGCTGCAATGAAAAATTCTTTACTTCCAGATGCGTTAAATTCTATGATTTTTAATTCTACTTTATCCCAATTGATTATTCTTCCTTTTGGTTCTCTTGCTCTAATATCTCTGCTCTTAACGCCATATGTTTGATCCATATATTGTCTAAGGTTGGTTCTATCCACACCTGCTTCCCAATATTTTGTTGGAACATCTCGTTGTACACGTTGAATCCTACAATATTCTGGAATGTCTGGGATAATTTCTGCGATTCTTTTCGCAGCTTCATCTGTCGTGATTGGTTGAAATTCTCCTTTTTTGAATTTGTGATATAAAGGAGTTCCTTCTGCAACCATACATGGATAAAATTTAATCATATCTGGTTTGTAATCTGGATTGAAAAATAATTCGCGCATTCCTTTTACATCTCGTTCTTCATCTGTTAATGGAAGTCCTGGCATGTAATGGAAATTAATTTTGAATCCTAAGTCACGTAGAACTTGAATTGATTTGATTGAAATAGCTGAATCATGTCCTCTATGGACTTCTTTTAAAACATCATTATACACAGATTGGATTCCTAATTCTACTCTTGTGCATCCTTGACGTAACATTTCATTTCCTTCTTTGAGTAATCCCCAATCAGGTTTTGTTTCAATACATAATGCAACACATCGAACATGGGATGATTCGTTACGTAATTGTTCTTCTTCTAATGAAATAATATTTTTTGGTTTCATTTCTAATAATTTTGATTTTATGTTTGAAGCTCTTTCTTTGCTATACATTTCTCCTGGCAATTCAAAGAACCTTTTGAATTTCGGAAAATCAAATTTTCCATTTTCAAAGAATGTATCTGAGAAATCGTTCATTGCTTTGAACGTTCCAAGAATAAATTCTTCTTGATATTCTTGAGCTGCTGCTGTAAACGTTCCACCCATAACAATGATTTCAATTTTATCAAATGTGTGACCGAGTAAAACATATTGTTCTAATCTGTTGAATACTTGAAGATACGCATCATAATCGTTTCTCATCCCACGCATTGTAGCTGGTTCATGTCCTGTATATGATTGTGGCACATCTCCCCATGGGCTGTTAATACCACCTGGACAGTATGTACACTTTCCATGAGGACATCTGCTTGGTGCAGTCATAATTGCGACTGGAGAAACTCCTGAAATAGTTCTTGTAGGTTTCGTAAGTAACTTTGCCTTTACTAAAGAAACTTGATCATCTGGGATGTGAAGAAGGATATCGATGTTTGATGGAATTGTTTTGAGACTATGTGTATTTGCAATTTCCATCTTTTTAGTCGTCCATTTTTTCATATCAAATGAATCGTCTTTGAGTACAGGGATGATATCTTCGTAAAATGTCATTGTATTAATTTTGTTAAATTATAACTAGCTGCAAATAATACTGTGCCTTTCATTGCTCCAGTAAGAACCCCACCAACAAAAGCATCAAAATATAATATTTTGGTCGCAAATCTATTTTCATCTTGCGTAGAATCTGAGGTAAATGCCGTATATCCATATGTTTGAAAATGAGATGTAATTTTATAGGCCGTTCTTTCTATGGTTGGAACCATAACTCCAATGGTACCTAATGATGCTAATGATTCTGCATCAACTTGTGTAGCTAATAAACCACAAGCTACTGGAACTATATATCCTGCAGTACCTTCAATTAATTTAGATATTAAACTCATCCTATTCATAACTAGAAAGTGACGTATTTATAAAGCTTCTTCTTAAAACACACAAAATACTTTTATAAGACTATACAAAATTCATTAAATATGTCAGAATTAAAGCAAGAAGTCTATAAACATTTGATGTTTAAAGTCTATTTCCTTAACTCAGGAATAGAGCCAACGGAAGAATGGGAGAAGAATCATTTTCCATTTACATATGTTACGCGTCAAAATTCAGGTCTTGATGTACTTACTGTGGGTACAGAATTATTTTCAGATGTTAGAGTAAATAATTATGAAGCTAATGTTCCCTTAGGTCAATTTTCATGGGATAATGTTCTTTGTTATGAAGCTTTTGAGGATGTAGAAATTGATGGAGAGATATTACCTTCTGGTGCAAAGGTGCCACTTTTTGATGAACAAACAATTAGATTAGCATTAGCTCCAGATAGAAGATTAATTGATGTTACAACTTTAAAATTTGAGGATAGGGGTACTTCTTTGTTGAAGGTATTTCTACGTAATCCTGGATATAATTCAAATGAAGATTTAATTTATTTACCGCGATCAGAATCAAAAGAGGCTCTTGTCGTTCCTATAAATGAAAGACGTGAACGGTTATATACTCTTGTTCCCCCCTCTTATAATTCTGATTCTTTAGCTTCTTTAGGAACAGAAATCAAACAATTTGAGTTAGATTCACTCGTTTCAAAATATGCTGGTGAAGATGATAAAGCATTGAAACTTCTTGAATATGCCCATAGTAGAAATAAATTAGGTTTAGTCATGAGTCTTCTTAAAAAAGGAACAGAAGAAAAAAGTGATCCAACAAGTTCAAAGTTAGTTGCACTTTCAAGTTGTTATAAAGCACTTGAATTAGAAGAACCAGATAAAACAACAGCACATCCAGTTGTAACATCTTTGCGGGTAACAGGATCAGGCCCTAGAAGGTCAGAAAGAGCAGTTCATAGTGATACAGATCTTTCCATAGATGACTTAGAAGCAAAGTTACGAATACAATTTAATGAACCAGCGCCAGAAGTAACAGTTCAAGTTGGTGTTGTTGAGGAAGATTGAAATTTTCTCATTGAAACCTATCAAAATTTACATTTTGGACTTTCCTAACTTTGTACGGAAAGTTTATAAATGAACCCTTTCTCTACCCTCCTATGGTTACTAGAATAGGTACAAAACAACGGAAAACACGGCATAAATTAAGCCAACCTTATAGAAAAAAAGGTAAAATTTCAATACGTCAGTATTTCCAAGAATTTGCAGTAGGAGATAAAGCAAACTTAAAAATACATCCTTCAGTACAAAAAGGACGATTTTTCCCACGATTTCATGGTTTAACAGGAAATATCACAGGAAAAATGAAAGGTCAATGTTACGAAGTAATTATCAAAGATGGTGGAAAAACAAAAGCATTATTTATTCACCCAATTCACTTAAAAAAATAAAAAAATGGCAAACCCAATATTTGTGGAAGAGAACACATTATCTTTACAAGAGGTAAAGTCAATCCTAAACAAAGTAGCTAAAAGAGATACAGAATTAAATTATCGTTCAAACAAAGCAAAGGAATTCGTTGAAAACTTTGCTAATTCTTTAAATGAAAAACAAAAAGATGAGTTGCTTGAAAAACTCAAAGGTCTTGGTCTCACAAGGTTACGAGAAGAACATATGAAAAAAATCATTGACTTCCTTCCAACCACGGTTGATGACTTGAGATCTGTTCTTCAAGCATATCCATTAAGTATGCCGAAAAAAGATCAAGAAGCGATCGTTGGCGCTGTGAAGGGATTCGCATAATTTTTCTTAAATTGCCTTCAAAAAGAGCAACTTTTATTAAGATAAAAAAAATACTACTAATATAACATGAATCAACCAACCGAAAAAATCATCAGAGAAGAGAACGCAATTGTCCTAGATTATCTGCCACATGGCTATTCTACAGATCAAGGAACGATGAAACAGCCTATAGCACAAGGTCTTGGAGTTGGTCATTTAACATTATTAGAATTAATTCCTAAAAAAGAAGTTCATTTACAACCACATCAAGAGGTATACATTGGTGAAGGTAAAAGGGATGAAATTCATCACATTAAAGGTAAAATTGAACATGATAAACTTACAAGTACAGCTGAAAAAGAATTGAAACATGCAGTTGAAGCAGCTGTTGGTAAAGATGAATCACGATTTGTTGAATTCTTTAACAAAGCTGCACCGTTAAGTATGAGAATGCACCAGCTTGAATTACTTCCAGGATTAGGAAAGAAACACATGTGGGAAGTTATTAACGAACGTAAAGGTAAACCTTTCATAAGTTTTGAAGATTTGAAAGCACGTGTGAAATTATTACCAGATCCTAAACAGATTGTTGTAAAAAGAATTATGTCTGAGATTCAAGGTAAAGAAAAGTATAACATTTTTGTTAAATAGATTACCACTGAAACTTCCATCGTGGATCTTTCTTTTTCTCTTTTACAATGGACTTCATTTTTTCATGTGATGCATGTTTCAAGAATTCTCCTGCAATTTGTTTCACACGTAATCCGTTGATATCAACATCATTCTGGAAGAATTCATATCGTTGTATGATAGAATCTAAAATTTCTTCTTGTGCTTCTAGATTCACAGGAACAAGTTTCTTTGATGCAACTTTACGTTCCTTTTCAAGTTCTTCAAGTTTGTGTAAATCTTCTAATAATGCTTTTGGATCGTCTTGTGCATGTTCTAAGAATTCAATAATTGCTTGGATATCTTTAAGAGAATCTACTTTTTTCTTTGGTGGTTTAGCACCAAATACTTTTTTCCATAGACTTCTTTCATACACCTTCATATATGAAAAGAATAATTTGAGGTATTTAAAACTTTTTAAGAAAGCTATATAAAACCCTAATTTTTTATTTGAAGCATGAAAGGAAATTCCTGGAAGAAAAAGAAAACGTATGGTGAATACAAAGTTGCAACTTGCCCTTTTTGTGAGCGTCAAGCAACGCAAAAGAATGAACAGGGTTTAGATGTCTGTCATCAACATACTGCTTCCAAGATGGAAGAAATCAAGTGTACATGCGGGAAATGGTTAGAACAACTAGTAGGAAAGTTTGGTGCGTACTTCAACTGTATTGATTGTGGGAACATGAATTACAATAAAGCAATGGAAATGAAAGATGTTACCATGAAAGATCAACCAAAACCATCATCTTCTCAGTTTCAGCCGGCTCCTGTTAAGAAACAGAGACAGATGGAGAAACGTGAACCTAAAGTTACGTATATCACTTCTAATGATGTAGAATATTTTGATTGAATAACTTTTTTATTATTTTTTAGAGAAAATCTTATAAATCAGCAATATTTTTTAGTTAAAAGAGTTGATTCTGATGTGTTATGATTAGTGAGGGAATTATAAATGAGTATTGATTCAATTACATTTGATGTATATAAATCCAAAAATGGAGAATTAAACAGAAGCGAATTTAAAGCTGTTCAGAGATATAATTGTACAGAAGATCAAATAGATGAAGCAATAGATTATATTATGGATGCTTATTTAGGCATTAATCTAAATATTGTTGTCCCAGATGGTGATTATGAATTTGCTGCAAAGTTGCTTGGTGTATTGGGAGATAAAATACCCAAAGAAGTAGATGAAACAGGTCCACATAAAATGTGGCTATTAACTGAAGCATATTTACTTCAAGGAAAAGATACAACAACAATTCATAAAGCTATTTTAAAAAATATGTGAGGTTATTGTTGTTTTAATTCACTATTTCTTCAAAACTTAAGACCTTCATTTTTATATTTAACAAATTTCACTCTATTCTTTCGCAAGATTTAAAAACAAAACCTTCACAAATGAAAGTTCAATGTTTAAAAATAAAAAAGGTAATATTGCGCTTATTGCAATCATTTTGGCATTAGTCATTTTAGGATATATGTTAACAACATTTGCATTAAGAGATTGTAATAATAATACGGATTGTGCAGAAAATGCATATTGTGGTTCTGATTATGAATGTCATGCATATCCAGATGAAATTGTGTATAAACAAAATAACTTTGTACCTGCATCATTGATTCTTGGAATTTCGTTAATACTTGCAGCGTATTTATTTAGAACAAGTAAAATTCCTTTTAAAAAATATTAGAAAGAGAAGATTAATTAGGTACATTTATACCCAATTTCTTACAAATCTTCTTTTGGTTATCTGTTAATTTTTTGTAATGTTTCATAACAAATTCCTCAAATTCTCCGTCGACATCTCTTATCATTATACACCACCTCCCACGCGCGAATCACTGTGATTCACAACAATTTATGGATTCATTAATCCTTTATAAAAGTTGTTGATTCACTTCCAGAAGTAAAAGAAAGTTGTCACCGAAACGGAAAACATAATTTGTTAAAAACATCTAAGCAGAAATCGTTTTTATTAAAAATTGGTTAATTTTAATTGCGTTTTATTTTCTTTCAGAAGTTTACTTTCATCTAATAAAACATTTAGGTTAAATCCAAATTTATTTTTTACAAATTCTTTTGCGTAATCTAACATTAATTTCTCAGAAGCAAATCTAAGTGGCTTTGTGTTTGCAGATTTTCGCGCTGATTCCCTACATACCCATACACCTAATGGGACTTTATATTCATCTGTGATAAATCTAAGAGCAATACATCTATATTGTCGTTTATCTTTCTTCATTTTTTCTAGCACGGGTAATTGTGCTGCAAAATAGCCGCCTGCAGTTTCTTCAGGATATGTTTTTCGTCCACCATAGGATTCATGATCTGTAGAATAGGCATAGCCTTGCTTACTCCAAGGATTTACAGGATTTTTAAGATATGTTTCAAATAATTCATATCCCCAGACTTCTGGATAATATAAAAGAAGATAATAATTCCCCCAATTTCCTCCAAAATGTAGTTGGAAATCTCCAACAGGATAATCTTTGACTTCTTTTGTAAGTTGTTTACAAATCGTAGAATCTGCAGCTGTGATACTCCATCGTGTTGGTACAAGTTTACGATTTTTTTTTATTCCTAAATTTCCTACAGAAATAAGTTTGCTTAAGACACCTTCCTCAAATCCTTTTTTGTAAAGTTTTAACATACCACCAGCTGCTTTAAGATCTGTATCAAACACAACTTTTTCAACTTTATGATCTACTTTTGTATTTGATGTTATACGAGCTCTCTGAACACCTGAAGCTGGACCCCAGGGTGTAACTTCAGATTCTCCTTTTAAGTTTAAAGAAGGTGCTTTTTTGAGCGTGACATCTAATTCTGCTGGACGTTTTGCCATTCCAACTTCTTGAATGATATTCAACATATTTCCACCAGAATGTAAATCCTTAACTTTCCATTTCTGTCTGCTATTTACAAGCCCATATCTCATATTTGCAATCTGATTCATTTTGAAGTTTCCTGAACTCCAAAGTTTCGGAGAATCATAGTAAGAAGTATCTCCAGAGAATTGTGGGGATAAGAATCCGATGTTTACGTGCGGATATCCAAACCTTCCTATGAATGGAGCTGGTGCAGATCCTTGGAATTGTTGTTTGAAATTCTTTTTAACTTTAAGTTTAGGAGTCTGTTCAATATCTTTGTATTTGATACGATGGATATTCATAGAATAAATTTGGTGTTAGAAGTTTATATAGATTGCGTGGACTTGTCTAGTGTGGGGTGTGGGATATAATGATCAGAAATACTTTAATATTGAATAAGACTATCTTGATATGCTCTCGCTTCTTTAACAGCTGACATAAACTCTCTTACTCTTCCTCTATCAACAGGATTAGATGTATTGTTTCCAACTTTCAAACAAGTTCCAACAATAGCACCATCAGTAATACATAATTGGTCATATGCGTTTTCTGGAGTTAAACCTGCCCCAATAACAAGAGGATGCTCACCCGTTATTTCACGAAATCTTCTAATTTTATCAAATGGAGTTTCTTTTCCGGTTCCTGGGCCTGTTACTACAATTGCTTCTGCTCTTTCCGTTCCAAGCCTAACATCTGCTTCTAAATTAGATCCGTCAAGTGGACGATAATATTTTGGCCATACGCCACCAAGAACCATTACATTTGGAAATCTTTCTTTTTGTGAAGCATATGCAGAAAAATTTATTTCACCAGAACGATATTTTCCAGAAACATGGTCTAATTGAATAAAATCAGCGCCATATTGTGCAGCTAATTGAAATGCTTGATTAAATTCATTAGGTAAAACATTGATTCCAATAACAACATTTGTATCAAGTCTTGATGTTGCTTGCAATGTTTGAATGACATCATCAACAGAACCATGATAATTTTCAACAATGGCACCGTCAATACCTTCTTCTTCAAATAAAGTTAATTCGTCTAATGCTCTCTTTACAGGTTCATTTCCTGCCAAATGAATCATTCCTAAAATTGGAATTTTTCCGAAAACATTTTTATATCTATTATTTAATTGCATAATATCTTTGAAGAGTAATGATTAATAAACTTAATGAAATTTAGGATATCAATCTAAAAATAAATAACTTTATACTTATTTCACACACACCTTTATAACTAACCTGTATATTTGAACCTATATGACAGATTTCAAAGATTTAAATTTAAAACCAGAACTAGAAAAAGCATTATCTAAATTACATTATGTAACTCCTACTCCAATCCAATTACAAGCAATTCCAGGATTAATGAAAGGAAATGATTTAATTGGTATTGCGCAAACAGGTACTGGTAAGACAGCAGCATTCACACTTCCAATTCTTCATCAAATGAAAGAAGAATATCCAAGGAAAATTAAAACATTAGTAATTGCACCAACAAGAGAACTCGCAGCGCAAATCGGCGAAAGTTTTGCGAAGTATGGAGAATTTCTTAAGTTTAAACATACCACTATTTTTGGTGGTGTGAAACAAGGAAGACAAGTTGAAGCGTTAAAAAAAGGTGTTGACATTCTTGTTGCAACACCAGGTAGATTAATGGATTTATTAAATCAAGGTAAATTATCTTTGAAAGAAGTTGAGTTCTTTGTACTTGATGAAGCTGATAGAATGCTTGACATGGGCTTTATTCATGATATCAGAAAAGTCATTGCGAAATTACCACATAGAAGACAATCATTATTTTTTTCAGCAACAATGTCACCTCAGGTTAATACACTTGCACGGAGCCTTCTAAGAGATCCTATTCACGTAGAGGTTACGCCACAAGCAACAACTGTTGAACGTATCACTCAAGAAGTTTATTTTGTTGATCAGAAGTCTAAAGATAAATTATTACTTGAACTTTTAGAAGAAGATCATCTTACAAGTATTTTAGTATTTACGAGAACGAAACATAAAGCCAATAAGGTTGCTGTTTTTCTAAATAAAAATAAAATTCCAGCAGAAGCAATCCATGGAAATAAATCACAAGGTGCAAGAACGAGAGCAATTAAAAATTTTAAAAGTGGAGAAGTTAAAGTTTTAGTAGCTACAGATATTGCAGCTAGAGGAATTGACATCGATAATATTTCACATGTAATTAATTATGAACTTCCTAATGAAGCAGAAAGTTATGTTCACAGAATTGGAAGAACCGCGCGAGCTGGAACTGATGGCGCTGCATTTTCATTTTGCTCAGCTGAGGAACGAGATTATCTTCGTAGCATTGTAAAGTTAATTAAGCAAGAGCTTGAAGTAATCAAACATAAATATCATTCTGAGAAGGCTGAATATGCTGTTGGTGAAGCAGCAAGACCTCCAAAGAAACAAAGGAGAGGACAGCGTAATAGAAGTTCTAAACCACGAAATAATAATGAGAATAAAGGTGGCAGTGGAAATGGAAGTAAAAGACCATTCACAAAAACCTATAAGGGCAAAAAGAAAAGAGGCGGGAATCAACGTCGTCAATCTACACGTAGGTAGAATTTAGTTTATTATTCTTGCATCCTATCCATAACTTAAAATTTATTAATTGTAAATATAAATGTAATGGAAAATTACCTTCTTTTTACAGGTTTCCGTTTTCCGTAAGCACCGGGGCTTCGTTTAGAAAAACTTCCTTTATTAGAATCGCCTCTATGAGATGGTTTTTTTGAGCGGTCACGGCTTGATCCTTCTTTACTTCCTGAATCTCTACGTCCAAAAGATCTTCCTGTATCTCGGGATCTTCCTCTGCCACGTGTGTCTCTGTCACTTAAACCACGATCATTAGATTTTCTACGGTTACCACGAAAACCTCCTCTACGATCGCCTCTATCGGAACCACCTGAAACTTTTTTCAGAGGTTGATATTTCTTTTCATCTAATACTCCTCTAAATGCTTCTTTTAATAATGCGCTTACGATTGCTTTTGGATCATGGTTTGCGATTAAATCTTCTGCAAAGCCTTCATATTTTTTAGATTTTCCAGCTTCAATTAATGAATGAACTTTTGTAATCATTTTTGCTTTACGTGCTTCAACAATTAATTCAGCTGAAGGAATTTCTCTTTTTTCTATTACACGGTTTGTGATTCTTTCAACAAACTTCAATTTTCGTTTATCTGAAGGTGTTAATAATGTGATTGCAATACCTTTCTTACCAGCTCGTGCTGTTCTTCCGATTCTATGTGTATAAGATTCAGGACTTTGAGGCAATGAAAAGTTTACAACATGAGTTAAATCATTAACATCAATTCCTCGTGCTGCTACATCAGTTGCAACTAAAATTGTAATTTGTTTATTTCTTAATTGTAATAAGATTTTTTCACGTTGTGGTTGTGAAATGTCTCCATGAAGTGCTGCTGCTCTGTAATCTGAATGTACTAGTTGATGTGTAACAGAATCTACATCTGCTTTTGTATTACAAAAGATGATTCCATAGAAATCTTCATTCATATCAATAACACGTCTTACTACTTGATATCTATCGCGTGCCATTACACTATAATAAAATTCTTCAATTTGAAGAGTTTCTTGTTTTCGTTCTAATTTTATATGAACAGGATCACGCATGAATTTCTTTGCAATACCAATAATAGCACGAGGCATGGTTGCAGAGAATAAGATCATTTTTTTTCCTTTAGGTGTATTGCTAAGAATGGTTTCAATATCTTCAATGAAACCCATATTCAACATTTCATCTGCTTCATCTAATACTGCAAATTTTACGTTACTAAGGTCTAATGCTCTTCGTTTGATTAAGTCAAGTGTTCTTCCTGGTGTTCCTACAATAACTTGAACACCTCGTTTGATTGCACTTAATTGTTCTCTGATTGAAGATCCACCATATACTGCAAGTGAAAATACTTTTTTATCTCCTCGTAAGGATTCAAATTCCTTTGCAACTTGCATTGCTAATTCACGTGTAGGAGCTAAGATTATTGCTTGAACTTTTTTAGAAGTTGTGTCAACTTGTTCAATAATTGGAAGTGCAAATGATGCTGTTTTTCCTGAACCTGTTTGAGATTCACCAATCACATCTTTACCTTTTAATAATAAAGGAATTGTTTTTTCTTGAATCTCTGTAGCAGTAGTATAACCTTTCTTTTCTAGTGCTTTTAGTATGGTACTTGATAAACCTAAATCTTTAAAATCTGTCATAATATAGAATTTAGGAGGGGAGTTTATAAACCTTCTGATTATTTATGACTATTTGGTGGGAAAAGATAGAATGTTTTTTAAAGAAACAGTTTAAATAGCGTATTATGACAATTAACGCATATTTTACAATCCCTGGACAAGATGATTTTACAGTAAATCAACCATATATTAAATTATTTAAATCTCTTAATCTTGGAGATCAAATCAATGTTTTTGGAGAACCATATGTAGTAATAGGTTCTTCAGGAGGATTCTCAAAGAAATTTGGAAATTTTCTTGCACAATCTCTTTCTCCAAAAGATGAATTTGTACTTACAAGAGAAAGTGATTGCTTGGTAAATTTCTATACAGCAAATGCTGAACAATCAAAATTAGGATCTGAAAGGTTAACCGGAAATAAATATGATTTAAGCGATTTTTGTTCCATTAACTAAAAACAGTTTTAAAATGATGCTGATACGTTCTTTGAGCTTTAACAATATTTGGTAAAAGATTAGAAAATTCAGGATTGTCATTTGCTAATTTCTTTGCAACACTTAACGTAACAAGAGGTTCAGCTAAAACTACAGGCACTTTTCTTTCTGCATAATCCATTAATACTTCCATTAACCCATCATTTTGAGAGAGATTATTTTTAGACAAATATTTTGGGTCTCCGAGTAAATCAGCAGTGATCGCAGTAGTAAGTAAATTATCGGCATGAGTTGGTGTATCTCTAGGAATTTGAATAGTCCCAAGATCTGGATGTCCTCTTACATGATAATCTAATGTATTTTTGATCATTATTTTAAATGAAAAAAAGAAGTTTCTTTATAAAGATGAGGTTCATTTTTTCATAAAGAACATATGTTCTCTGAAGAAATTCATTGTCTTTGGATATGAATTAATTTCATCTATTGTAGACAGGTATTTTTTACGTAATTTCTTTGCGTCTTCGTTAGATAAACCTTCTTTTACAGAATATGATATTTTGGGTTCTAAAACAGTTCTTTTACTTTCTTCAATTGAAGTGATTCCAAATTTCTGAGAATTTTGATAAACATTTGTTCCTGGTTGTAAGCCAAAGATACTTGTTGAAATTAGATCTATATTTTTATTATTAGATTTTAAAAATTCAATTGTTTCAATGAAATCTTCTTCTGTTTCTCCAGGGAAGCCAAACATAATATAACAGACATTCTTTACACCAGCAGTAAAACTATTCTTTAAAACAGATTCAACATCTTCAACGTTCGTTCCTTTCTTAATTGCATCCAATGTTTTCTGACATCCTGATTCTACACCCCACAATACGAATGTTAATCCACAATCATACAACGTTTTCATTACTTCTTCAGTAAATTCTTTTGTTGGACGTAACTGACATCCCCATTTTGCGCCATTCTTTGAAAACATTTCTCCTAATGCAAGCAAACGTTTCACAGGAATCATGTCATCAATAAGAAAGAAATGTTTCATCTTAGATTTAACAACTGTATTTTGAATGTTTTCTAAAGGATATTCTTTATACGGAACATTTGCATAATGTGCACAGAACGTACATTGTTGATAATAACATGTTGTAGATGTTTTTAATGGTATTACAGTTTCTGGTGTGAAATATTCTTCAAGGTTATAGATTGAAAAATCTAAGGGGAAGTCAAATACTAAATCCTTATGTTCCTTCTTTTCAATAAAATTCAGAAATTCCAATTCATTTTTGAAGTGATGATCTGCTAATGTCATTAATTTCTCACTAACAGCAGGACCACCTATAACTGTTGTAATATTTTTCAATGATTTCAATAATGCATGTGCATAGAATGCTTGTGAAGAATAAACTACACTAAATGCTACAACATCTGGTTTTTCATCTTTAATTTGTTGTAATAATTCATCAAAGTATTCTGGGGATTCATTATGAACAACTTTCCAATTGTTTTTTGAATACACTTTCTTTGTTTCTTGATGATACTTGTTTGCAAAATCTTCATAATTATTCCAATTAGATGATTGAAAATATTTTTTTCCGTGTGAAAACTTTAATGAATGAAATTTCACATTCAAATCTAGGACTTTAATCTCTTCTGTTGAATTATGTGTTAAGAAAGCATGTAGATTAGTCAATGAATATGGTGGGCTCACTGGAGTACAAAATGGAAGGTATACTAACAAGATTTTCATAGAAGGTTATTTTGGATGTTTCTATTAAAATGTATAGGTTGAATTTGTAAAAGTAAGAAACGTTAGTTTTGATATTTTATTCGCTATTAACTAATTGATCTAAAAGATGAGATCTTCTTTTACTTTCTTCTAAAGCTTTTTTAGCTTCTTTTAATTCTTTTTGTTTCTTTAATTTTTCTGAAGAAGCTTTATCTTGATCTTTTTTATCTTCATGGTCAATAAGATAATCTCTCAACTTATTCTGATAAACAAATACCATCTTTTGGTCTTCAAGATTTAATGGAGAATCAAGTTTGATTACACGATCAACAAGGACTTTATCAAATTCACGAAGTTTAAAATGAAGTGTATTATTTTGAAAATCACGTTCTAAAAATACATGCCCATATGGTTTTTGACTTTTATAGGAAATTCTAATTACACCATCTTTTGTATATGATGCTCCTTCAATATTTCTATTTATAGGCATTGCAAGAGCATACTGCGCATGTGGAATTCTCCCAAAAAATGTCTTAGGAGTATAATTTATTAAACATGGCTCTGCTTCACCTAATCTTCCTTTAATTGATAGATGTGGAACTGAATCATCAACAGTTTCACAATGTTCAATTCCGAATTCTTCCCAACAACTTTCATGGGATCCATATGTAAGTAGTTCGTCAACTGGAACACCATTTTCTTTTAATAAATTTCTACAAAGGTTTATTGAATTAAATTTAGATGCATCCATATTGTTTCCTTGAGAATCCTTCATAAATTGTTCTAAATAATCACATTCTAACTTTGTTGAAGCTCGTTCACGATCTTCACAATGAGAGGGGATATTTCGTGTAGGCTGTTTTGATGTAGTACCATAACTACATCCCATAGCTCCAACTGTAAGACCTGCCGCAAGAATTGTGTGTGCTAATAATTTTTTTAATCCCATTAAACCTATAAATAGACACCTATTTATAAAGTTTTTCCTGAGGAGTGGTGATTCCTCATTTTGACAAAAAACTTAATAAGAGGTTATTCTTCACACAAAAACATGATTTACAAAAATATCTTGAAACCGATCTTTTTCAAACAAGATCCTGAAAAGATTCATGAATCTATGACAAAGATTGGTTCTATTTTAGGAAAATTTATAGTTACAAGATTATTAGTTTCATCTATTCTTAATTATAAACATTCTTCTCTTACGCAAACAGTTGATGGAATCACATACCAAAATCCAATTGGATTAGCTGCTGGATTTGATAAGGATGCACATTTGACACAAATACTTCCATCTATTGGATTTGGATTTGAAGAGATAGGATCTGTGACAGCACTTCCTTGTAAAGGGAATCCTAAACCACGATTATGGCGATTACCAAAATATAAATCATTAGTTGTATATTATGGATTGAAAAATAAAGGATGTGAAGCAATTGCACAAAAACTTCAAAATAAAAAGTTTGATTTTCCATTAGGTATTAGTATTGCAAAAACGAATTGTAAAGAAACGGTTGATATAGATACTGCGATTGAAGATTATTATACTTCTCTTGTAAGATTAGAACCCTTTGCAGATTATATTACAATAAACATCAGTTGTCCAAATGCGTTTGGAGGTCAGCCGTTTACATCTGCTGAACTTTTAGATGCATTATTAGAGAAACTTGATACATTTGAAAGTAACAAGCCTCGTTACATAAAAGTATCACCAGATCTATCAATAGATCAAGTTGATGATTTGATTTCGGTTTCAGAGAATCATAACATTCAAGGTTTTATTATTAGTAATCTTTTGAAGAAACGTGAAAACTCAGGTATTCCTTTAGAAGAATTTTCTAAAGTTGGACATGGAGGATTGAGTGGGAAACCAGTTCAAAAACATGCAAACAAAATGATCTCTTATGTCCATAAAAAAACAAAAGGTAGGTTTACAATCATTGGCGTTGGTGGTGTTTTCACAGGTAAAGATGCATATGCAAAAATAAAAGCTGGTGCTTCTCTGATTCAACTGGTGACAGGATTAGTGTATGGTGGTCCTACAACGATTAAAAGAATTAATCAAGAATTAGTTGTTCTTTTGGAGAAAGATGGTTTTTCTAATATTTCTGAAGCTGTTGGCTCTAATCATAAAAAATAAAAAAATAAAAATAAAAAATTAGTTTTCTGCTTGACCAACATCAGCTGGTTTCCCTTTATCTTCAGGAACAACATCTTCTGGTTTCTCTTGAGCTCCTGCATCCTCAGGTTTTTTCTCATCTGCTTTTGCCATTTTATCCTTGGTTTCTTCCTCAGAAAGAATTTTAATGGTTGGTTTTAATTTATACTCGCCATTACCTGTTGCAATCACAGATTGTTGTGCATCAAAATCTAATGTCAAAGTTGTTGTTTCACCTGCAAGAATATCAAATCCTTTTACTAACTTTATTTTTCCAGACGGAACTTCTAAGTTATGCTCTTCACCATCAATTGTAACTTTAGCTTCCTTAAGAGTTAATCGTACTTGTGTATATTTTCCTGTATCTAACTCTGCTTGTCCTAATACATCAACAACATTAACTAATTCCATTAAATCAAAAGTTTGTTCTTCTGCAACAACTGTAAACCATCCTGCTTTAGTTTCTTCTTCTACTTCTTCCGTAGTTTCTGTTTCTTCAGACGTTTCAGGCACCTCAGGTTCTACAGCATCTTCTACTTCTTCATTATCTTCGCCAGCTACATGAACTTGAACTTCAGAAATTGTTACTAAAGCTTTCTCAATGTTTAAATCCGCAGGAGCATCGGTGATTTGCATCACTAAAGTTCCTTTCTCTTCAACTGGTGTACAACCTATAATAAGAAATAAAACCAAGATTGCCGCCAAAATACTTACTATTCTCATACTAACACCTCATTTATTTTTAATTGAAGATTATTTTATACTTAATAAAGGTTACTTTAAAAGATAGATTATGGAACTATTTAAATACTTTAATATTAAAATATTTTTATGTTTACAAAAATCAAAGAAGACCTTCTAAAACAACAACGTCCTTCAAAGGCTGAGTTTCATTTACGTTTTTTTAAATGTGGAAAAGGGGAGTATGGTGAAGGGGATCAATTCCTTGGCGTTTCGGTTCCAGATCAAAGAAAAATCGCAAAGAAATATTTCAAAGAAGTTTCTTATGAAGATGTTCAAAGATTATTAGATTCAAAAATTCATGAACATCGGTTGACTGGTCTTTTCTTATTAAATTATAAGTTTGAAAAGTTTCCAGAAGAAAGAAAAAAGATTTATGAGTTATGGATTAAAAATACAAAAAATATTAACAACTGGGACTTGATAGATTGTTCTGCACCAAATGTTGTTGGTGAATATCTATTAGATAAAGATAAATCCTTATTATATGAATTTGCAAAATCCAGTAATTTATGGAAGAAAAGAATTTCAATATTATCTACATTTAGATTCATTAAAAATAATCGATTTAATGATACGATCAAAATTGCAGAAATTCTTGTAAATGATAAACATGATTTGATTCATAAAGCGGTAGGATGGATGTTACGAGAAGTTGGTAAGAAGGATCAAGCTGTTGAAGAAGCATTTCTTAAGAGATATCACAAAACAATGCCACGTACGATGTTGCGATATGCGATTGAGAGATTTAGTCAAGAGAAGCGAGAATACTACATGAAGAAATGAAATATTTATATCCTATACCCTTCAAAAAATCTATCACTATTTTGCCCATAAGTTGCTCTAACTTTAAATATTCCAGATGGACTTTCAAAAACCTTTCCTTCTTTTTCAAATTCAATTAATGCCTTTTCAGCTACAAATCCTAAGTCATAATTTGTACCATCATTCACTAGCCAATCCGGATTCTCTTCTTTTGGGTGTCCGTTTTGTAATAAACAAGTTGTTACAGAATCATCTAAATATGCTTCCACATTAGTTGAACACAAAGGAACCCGATTATTTTGGAAATATCCTTCTAAAATGCCTTTACAACTCTTTATTTGTTCTCGTAATTTTTCTCCTGTTAGTTCTGTAGTTACCATAAACCATAAATGAATATTATTAATATTTAAGGATTTAGATTATTAAAAAGACAATAGAAATTATTGAAAGATTATCTCCGATACCTTTATAAACACCCCCTCTAAATATATGATATTAATTGGATCGGCAGAAACAGAGAGCCACCATACTTATTCTGTTTCACTTTACAAAATTTAGAAGTAATTAAGCGAACTCCAATGGAGAAAATAATATGAAACGATTTACAGATTTAGGTGTAAAACCTGAGATAGTACGAGGATTAGAAGATGATAAGATTTACAATCCTACCAACATTCAAGAACAATCAATTCCTGCAGCACATGAAGGAAAAGACGTCATTGGAATGAGCCGAACTGGTTCAGGAAAAACAGCAGCATTCGGAGTCCCTGTATTAGAAAAAGTACAGAAGTCACAAGGATTACAAGCAGTTATCCTTACACCAACACGAGAATTAGCAGTTCAAATTTCACGTCAGATGCAAAAATGGGCAAAGTATACAGAATTAAAAATTTGTACAGTCTATGGTGGAGTAGCATATGAACCACAAATTGAAAATTTAAAAATTTCTGAGATTATGGTTGGAACACCAGGAAGAGTTTTAGATATCATGGAAAAGGGATTCTTAAAACTTCATCAGATTAATACCTTTGTATTAGATGAAGCTGATAAGATGGTTGAGATGGGTTTCATTGAAGATATTGAAAGAATTATACAACCAATGCCTAAAGATAGACAAATCATTTTATTCGGTGCAACTCTTTCAAGTGAAATTGATCATATTAAAAACACACACATGAATGATCCAATCACCGCAGAATCTTCATTACATGTTGAGAAGGATTTATTGAAACAATATTACTATGAAATTTCACATAGGGAAAAGTTTTCTTTATTAGTTCATTTACTTAAGAAAGAAGAAACAGATAGAGTTATGATTTTCTGTAGTTCACGTTCAACTGTTGAATTAGTCTACAAAAATTTACGACATCAAAATATCAAAGCAGAAATGATCCATGGAAAATTATCTCAAAATAAACGTCAAAGAGTAATTGATGGATTTAACAAAGGGAGACCTAAAATTTTAATCGCATCAGCAGTTGCTGCAAGAGGATTAGATATCCAAGATGTGACACATGTATTCAATTATGACCTTTCACAAGATCCTCAAGAATACATCCACAGAGTTGGACGAACTGCAAGAGCAGGTGCAGAAGGAGTAGCATTCACATTATTAAGTGAACGTGATCACGAAACATTTGATCAGATTATGCGAAGGTACAACATTCCAGCTGTATTGCTTCCAAAAGAGAGTTTTCCACCTTTAAGATTTGACACTGGTGTTAAGAAACGATTTGGTGACAGACAGAACCATCAGCATCGTGGAAGTAGTAGCGGAAGTTACAGAGGAAACAACAGTTCAAGTGGACGAAGCAGCTTTGGGCGATCACAAGCACCTGCAAAGAATAAGCTAGCTTCTTCTGGTTGGAATGCGTAATTTTTTTATTTTATTTTTTATCTAGTTTAAATCCTAGAAAACTTTTTAAGCCAATAATCTACAAACAATAGATGCAACTAGATTCCTTTATCACATTCCTTAAAACATTAGAAAAAGACAACGATCTTTTTCGCGTAAAGACAGTAGAAATGGATCTTAAAGGCATGTTGAATCCGACGAATGTATTAGATGATTTATTCTTTAAACAACAAAAATGGTTAGGATTTGATGAATTCTATTTGTATTATGTGCAGAAATTTTCTGAGCAATTAATTCGGAAATTTAATCCTACAAATATTGAGAATTTCAGATTGGGTTTGAAAGCAAGATTATATAGAACACAATTTGGATTTCTTACAGAATATCAAGCATTCTTGTTAGCTAAAGAAATCTTTGGTGATGTTGTACGAGATATTGCATTAGATAAGAGAGGTGTTGATTTTCAAATTACATATAATGGAAAGAAATATAACATCCACATATTCGTTGATACTTCTAGAAGCTGGTTTTATAGAAATTTTAAATCACAACATAAACATGTTGAATCAGTTGAAGGGATACATGTGAATCTTCCATATGCGCTTGAAACAAACAAATTTAATTCGTTGATGTATTTACCAAATGGATTTGGGATCTATACAAAGGAGTATTTTGAACATTTCAAGAAAGAAATTGATTCTGGGAACTTGAAGAAGATTATTGGAACGAAGGATGACGGATTTATTTATGAAGAATCCCTCGCCCTAACTTCACATACTCTTTATTCAACTCAAACGCGATAAAATCTATTCCTAATTTCTTTGCAACAACACATTCACTTCCGCTTCCTGCAAATGGAATTAATACAACACTATTATCTGCTTTAGAAGACATCAACAATCTCTTCGTAAGTTCCATTGGCTTCTGAGTCGGATGTTTCAAGACATCATGTTCTTTGTGATTTTTTAATTCTTTAGAAGCATAGACTTTTTTACAAGATCTACAAAGGAACCATCTCTCGGATGCACCTGCACCTCCTGCTAATGCGGATACTTTCAACACATCTCTTGGTAAGGCTCCTCTTTTATGTGCTTTGTAGATTGTTTCTTTGCCATTCTTACTGAATCTTCCAACAGTTCCTTTCCGTACTTTTCCTGCTGCATTATTCAAAAAGGAAGCTGTATAAGGTTCGCGAACAGCATCTCTGTTAAAGGTGGGAGCATCTTTCCAACAACAGATAATGGATTCATGAGATCTCTGCCAGAAGTTTAAGGAAGGAATATTTTTATTTGTATAATGCCAAATTAACCATCTCTTTTGTAATGGTATCCTTACAGAAAGATGTGCAAGAATTTCAGAAAAACCGTAAATGTACATTGTTCCTGTTGGTTTTAAAACACGTGTTGCTTCTGCAATCCATTTTTCTGACCATGTTAAATATTCTTTGAGATCTTTCCTAATCGTAACACCGAAGTCCTTACCGATGTTGTATGGAGGATCTGCGATAATGATGTCTACAGAATGGTCTTTCAATTTCTTGAAGCCTTTGAGAACATCTATGTGGTGGATTTTGTTGAGCATGGTTATTTTAGAGATAGGAGGTATAAATAGTTTGTTGTAATCTAATAGATTCTAAAAACTAATGATTCAAATAAATATATGTTTAAATATTGAATCAGATAAATCAAATATATGACTGATGAACCATTATATGAAGATAAAAATATTAAAATTGATTATCATCCTACATCTGGAGAAGATCATTTTATAGAATTTGGTAGTTTTAGATACACTTTAGCAAGAGGTGTATTAGAAGATTTTGCAAGAGTTCCAAGAGAACATTTAGTAGGAAGAATTGAAACATACAATTCTATGATTTTAGGTGGATTAGGAAGAAGTGATGTTGGTATTGACGGTTTGTATGATGCTTTATGTCAAGCTTATGCAGAAGAAGGACGTAGAATTAGAGCATATGTTCCTTGATTAATGTATTCTGTAAGAATTAACAGAAAAATGAGAACCAGCAATATCTGCTTCCTGTGTTGAATCATAAACTATTCCTGCACCTCTTAGTAAACGAGGCATAGCTTCACTGAATGCAGCATCTCTGTCATGAGGAGGAAAATCTTTTTTTCTTTGTGTATACCAACTTAAATGTGCATCAACAATTTTAATTGCAGAATCAATTGCATCTGGAATCGTTTCTCCTTGACCACAAAGAGCATAACCTGTATGAGCAATATAAAGAGTTCTATCCCAACTTCTTTGTACTACAACATCAAGGTGTGGCATATATAATAAGGAAGAGATTATATTTATAAATATTTCCAAACCCAAAACAATTAAATAGTTCAAAGTTCGCATAACTTCTATGAATCAATTGATTACCGAACTTAAGCTACGTGGATTTTCTAAGCAAACGGTAAAAACATATCTGTTACAAAATAAATTATTTCTCAAACATATAAACAAAGAAGAAGCAGATATTACAGAAGCTGATGTTAAATCGTATCTTGGATATTTAATTTCAGATAAACAAATGGAAATGTCTTCTGTTGCTCTTGCTAAAGCTGCATTGAAATTTTATTATGATGAAATTCTTGGAAAAAATATTGTTACATTGAAAACACCAAAGATTGCACGAAAGTTACCAGAAGTATTAACGAAAGACGAAGTTAAGTTATTATTAAAGGCTGTGACACATACAAAAAGCAGGATTATTATCAAACTTTTGTATTCTTCCGGCATCCGTTTATCTGAATGTTTAAACATCAAAATTAAGGATTTAAATTTGAAGGAGAAGTATGGATGGGTCCGTGGTGGTAAAGGTGGGAAAGATCGGATGTTTATTTTGTCGGAAGATGTGTGTGATGAATTATGGAAATACACCCTTCAAAGACAGGGATTTGTCTTCCAAGGAAAGAATGGCGCATTATCACCAAGAAATGTACAGAAGATTGTACGAAAAGCTGCAGAGAAAGCTGGAATCAATAAAATCATCACACCACATAAATTACGTCATTCCTTTGCAACACATTTATTGGAAGCTGGAACCGACATAAGAATCATTCAAGAATTGTTAGGACATTCTAATTTACAAACGACTCAAATTTATACGAAAGTTTCTCAGGAACAAATGAAGAAAGTGAGAAGTCCTTTGGATATGTTGTAGTTTTCGCAAGTGTTTTAAAGTATTATAAATTTCTCCTAACATGTCAAATCCTATAATTTCACTTTCAAAATTAATGTGGAAGTTTTCGGAGAAGAAAAGTGTCATTTCATTCTATGTATTATTTCTATTTTCAAACACTGTTGATTTCTTCCATCCATTAATTGTAGGGAAGATTTTGAATATTATTCAAGAACAAGGAATTAATGCAGAGAATATTGGATTTATCACATTATTATTGTCAGGATTTATTATTCTTAATGTTGCATTCTGGGCGTTCCACGGACCAGGTAGAGTAATTGAGCTAGGTAATGCGTTTAATGTAAGGTCAAAATATAAAAAATATTTAATTGATGGAACAATGGAGCTTCCAGCACAATGGCATACAGACCACCATTCAGGTGATACGATTGATAAAATCAATAAATCTACAGATGCATTGTATAAATTTTCTTCAGAAAATTTTATTATCATTGAAAGTGTTTTACGTTTAATTAGTTCTTATATTGCACTTGCATATTTTAATTTACATGCTGGGTATATTGTCTTATTTATGATTGTAACAACAATCTGGTTAATCTTAAAATTTGATAAGAAACTTGTTCCACAATGGAATAAATTGTTGAAAGCAGAGAATACGGTTTCTGCAAAGATTTTTGATACTATTAGTAATATTACCACAGTAATTATTCTTCGTGTAGGAAAACTAGTATCTAAATCTATTATGAGTAAAATCATGAAACCATTTTCATTGTATAAAGAAAATATTAATATCAATGAGACAAAATGGTTTTTTGTTTCATTAAGTTCTGCAATTATGACTTTCTTAGTATTGTTTACATACATATTTACAAATTACAAATCAGGAGTACTTATTGGAACAATTTTTGTTCTCTACGAATATGTTGGAAGAATTAATTCTTTATTTTTTAGGTTTGCATATAAATATTCTGACATTGTACAACAACAAACAACGATCACGAATGTTGAAGAAATAAGTGATGAATTTAAGAAAATCAAGAAGGTTAAACAACATCCATTACAACGATGGAATGAAATGAAAGTTGAAGCGTTAGAATTTACCTACCATACAGAAAAAGGTGCACATCCTCACATTGATAACGTTTCATTAACAATCAAACGAAATCAAAAGATTGCATTGATTGGAGATTCAGGATCTGGAAAAACAACGTTTTTGAAAGTCATGAGAGATATTTATTCTCCAAGGTACGTGAATCTATATATTGATGGAAAAATTGTAAAGGATGGCTTTAAATCAATCAGTTCATACATTTCATTAATCCCTCAAGACCCTGAAATCTTTTCATCCACAATTAAAGAAAATATTACGCTAGGATTAAAACATACAGATTTGGAGATTAAATTATTTACAGATATGGCAAGATTTTCAGATGTTGTGAAGAAATTACCAAATGGATTAAAATCTTCTATTGTAGAAAAAGGTGTGAATTTATCAGGTGGAGAAAAACAAAGGTTAGCATTATCTAGAGGATTATTAGCTTCAGAAGATAAAGAGATCATTCTCTTGGATGAACCTACAAGTAGTGTTGATAGTAAGAATGAATTATTAATCTATCAGAACATCTTTAATAGATTTAAGAATAAAACTATTATTAGTTCTATTCACAGATTACATTTATTGCCGTTGTTTGATCAGATCTATTTCTTTAAGAATGGAAAGATCATCGCTTCTGGAGATTATAGGCAACTTAAAAGAAGATCTTCTGAGTTCCAGATGATGCTGAGAAAGTATCGTAATAGATAGTGTCAATTCAAAAGCATTCTTTGGGTTTGTTAAAAATAGTCCCCTTTGTTTTTAGTGGGGTATATTTTTTACATTTATTTAGAGGTAGTTTTTCTATTGATTGAAAAAGGGAGGAATGTTTACTTCTTTAAGAGTTTCCTTTCTCACAATGTTTCCACATAAACTCAAAATACTTTCTATATCCTTCTGCTATTTTATTACTAATTATCACAACAACCATTGGTTCCTCACCCCAATACATTGAGGCCACCCTATTTCCATAAATTTCTATGGAGCAGGTTGAGGTAAAGTCTTTTGGAAGGAATCTATATTTATTGTTCTTTAATATTTTTGTAATTGCGTGATTCGGATGTTTAGAATTTTTCAATTCATTATAAAAGATATGACGATATTTAATCCCTTTCTTTAGTCTATCTCTATCAAATTTAGGTAAGAAAAATTTCCATCTTGGATCAAGCCAATTACCTCTACCGCCTAAAACCCAAAGATCTTCCCCTTGTTTTATCATATCCCAATAAACATTTTTTACTGATTCAATCCCTTTGTAAACAATAGTTTGTTCTACAGGGGCAATTGCTTCAAACCGATTAACCATTCCAGGAAGGGTTTGTTGTAGTATAGACTCTTTTTCTTTAATTAGATCCATTAATCTTTGAGGATGGATTGCTTTGAATTGACGAATCCCCTCCTCCACTACCTCAGAACATAAACTCTTTTCCTTGAGCTGTTTAACAGTATCATAAACATTTCTTCTTTGAATTTTTGCTTCTAATGCTATTTTATTTGCAGTTGTGATCCCTAAAGTTAAAAGAGCTTCATACACTTTTGATTCATTAACACTCAACCCCATCTTTTGAAGTATTTCTTGGTACATATGGATTAATAACAGCATTGTATATATAAATTTGTTGGTTGTGGTGTTAATTAACACCGCACAGGTTTAAATAGGGGACCCAACTACTAACAAGTAACAAAATGAAATATGCTCCCTATGATGGATTAGAACAGGATAAAATCACAGTAGTTAAGACATTAGACAAATTACGTCACATTGAGCAATCTGAGAAAATTTACAATAATAGTACAAACTTAAGTGAATTAATTGGAAATGAAACCACATTATGGGAACAATTTACCGAATCCGAAGAAGAAGCATCCGAGCGTCTCGGAAGAACTGAGGAGATTTATTTTAGTTTGCAAACGGTTATCTCAAGATTGAGAGAACATTACTCTCCAAAAAGAGGGAAATTAGAAAATCTTGCTAAACCAAAAATAACGGGAGATCAACTAAAAGATAGAATAAATAGAGATATGTACCAAGAAAATTTATATTCACTTAGAACCATTGAAAATTCACGGGTAAATCTCTATGAAACCGGATGTCAAGATAGGTATAACCAATATGGAAAACCACCTTTAGCAGATGAACTTCACGAATCAGAAGAATTATTTGAATCAATTAAACAGAATCAAATAACACGGGCACAAAAAATTTACACTGGATTTTTTGGAGCTTGTTTTGCCCAATATGAGAATAATGGTGAAGCATTATCATTAAAGGAAAGGAATCACCTTACACAACAGAAAATTATGAAGGGAACTTCTCTTTTATCAAAAAAGTTACTATCATAAACAAACCTCCGATTTTCTAAAGGATCAGAAATATAAACAATCCTCTCCCAGTAACTTATTCTAAATTAATTCAATCAAAAATTCACATAAAACTATTCAAACTTAAATTAATCAGATTCTCTTTTGCTTGACGTTCTTTAAATTCTGGTTTTAATTTCAGAAATAATTTACTATTCAAATATGTTCGTTGGAATGGGATACCTTTATTGATTAATGCTGAAATACAATCCTGTACAATTGCTACAGGCATATCGGTTTTTACAGCTAACTCTTCATATGCTAAAGGTGTTTCTTCAGTATATAATGCTAAGAAAACTTTACGTTCTAAATGATTTAAAGGCGCAATTTTTACGTCTTCTTCACGGTTATGATGTAATTGTAATTCTTCTATTCTAGAATTTAATTTTTCAACTTTTTGCTCCATTTCTTGAAGATAATCGAACAAAGATTGTATCTCAGAAGTGTTTTCATTTATAGACGACAAATGTTCTTCAAGAGCATGTCGTATGGTTGCAAATTCGTATTCCATTTTTAATATAGCTGAAGCTGAATAGTTTCATTTGAAGAAGTGTTCAACACCTCTTTTCTACCACGCCCCTTGATAAAAAAAAGATATTCTTGTGCTTTAAATACCTTTCGTTTTTTGATCATAGTTTCACTTTGGAATGGTCAGGAAAGTATTATAAAGATAAACTAAACTCTTTGATAATGCGTTTTCTGGAAGATTAAAAAATGATTGTGGGAAGTTTATTAAAGTAGAATCTATTTTTCTCATAAATGGTAAAATCACAACGTGACTTGAGTAGAGAACTATCTAAATTAAAACTATTTGAAGATCCACAGTTTAAATTAGAACAATATGAAACGCCACCACATATCGCTGCGGATTGGATCTGGGAGATGGCGCAACGAAGCGAAGTTGCTGGTAAAACAATCTTAGATGCTGGATGTGGTACAGGGATTTTAGGTTTAGGATTATTATTAATGGGTGCACGTAAAATATATTTTGTAGAAAAAGATGAATCTGCAATGAAAATTTGCATGGAGAATTATAATACATTAAAAAAAGAATATGAGATTGGTGAAGCTGAATTTATTTTACATGATATTTCAATTTTTGATGAACAGGTGGATGTTGTTGTACAAAATCCACCATTTGGAACAAAAGAAGTTCATGCAGATAAAGTATTTTTAGAGGTAGCATTTAAATCTACAAACATTATTTACTCCATGCACAAATATTCAACTGCAAAATTTGTAGAAGCAATTAGTAAGGATTTTGGATTTACAATCACAAAAACATGGAGATATGATTTTCCGATTAAAGCTAAATATGAATTTCATCAAAAACCTGTAAAGGATATTGATGTTGGATTATGGAGAATGGAGAAAATTTAAAGATTTTTTGACTTTTTCCAAAGTTTTTCAAAATGTTTTTTGTATGTATTTATTGTTTCTTGATCTTTATTGATAATAACTTTAAACTCTTTTTCAGTATAAATAAATGTAACAACCACATAATCTGAAAAAGTCACACAAACAGGACCTTGCAATTCTTCTGGAAGAAAACGTACTTCAAATAATTTAACTTTTGAAGCTCTTGGTTTAAAATAATCAATGGAAGCATTATCATCAAAAGAAATGATCTTGTTATCAATACCTTTCTTAATACGTTTCTTATGCCAACTATCACTAAATTTCTTGGAGTATACATCAGCAAGTATTTTTGAGTAACCATAACCACGAAATTCTTTCACATCTCCTGAAATAAGTTCCCAATATGCTTGGCGGATTCCATTAATTCCTGAATAAATCTTTACATCCCTATCCCAGAGTCCATTGAAAAAGTGAATATTACTTTTTGCAACTTCTTTACTTTCTGTTAATATAGCAACTGGAACAGCACTCCACAGAATAACTACCGTTTTATTACCAAAGGTAAAAGTTGTCGTATTTGTTTTATGTTCTTTAGAAAGATAATCTATTTCTGTATTATCTATTTCAACATTATCGGGTGTAAGAATTTTTGTTTTAATCTTATTTTTTATTCTTTGTTTATTCCAGATTTCATAATAATGAGTCATAATTTCTTGAAATTTTTCTAATGAACCATAAATATAAAGTTCTTTTTTATCTTTAAGAATAAGATTCAACACAGATTTTATCCCTCTTTTTGTAGAATAAAGTTCAACATGAGGCATTTCATCTTTTGGTTTTCTAAGTTTTAATAAACTCGGGACAAGATTTTCAATATCTATTCTTTTGCTTTCCAATTCAGAAATAATTTTTTCTTGATTTTCTTTTAAAATTGCGACAAGATTATGGGGATCTGCTGCTTTAAAGTATTTCTTATCATCTTTAATAAAAAAACTTACTAATCCTTTTTTGACTAATTTATCAATCCGATCATAAGTAAAAGTCCTATTTAAGCTATTACGATGTGCAATCTCAGATGCCGTGGATTCACTCATTTCTAATAAAGATAAGAATATATTTACTTCAGTTTCTGTGAGCCCAAAGTTCTCAATTAGGAGTGATTTATTCATTTTAAGGATGATTAGTTTAAGACTATTTAAACATGTCGTTTTACTTCTAAGACAACAACACTTGATATACCTTGCATGTTACTACTTAGATATAACAAACAAGAGGTAAAATAAAATGGAAAAATTCAAAAAAGTAGTGGCGTTGGATACAATTATTTTTTATCCAGAACATGAGGAAGTATTAAAACAACTTGTTGAAAAACCAAAAATAGAGAGAGTTCCGTTAGTGTTTGATCAGCAAACACACGAATGGAACTTACCAGTAAATTATAAATTACCTGAAGATGCAAACATCGTTATATGGCCATCAAGTTTACCGACAAGTTTTGATGGAATAACAACCGAAACTCATCAGAAACTAAAAACGGCACAATGTTGGACAGAAGCAGGATTACGTGATAATGTTTCTGCACAAAATCTTTACAACAGATTACAAGGTGCAGATTGTATCCTTACATGTTGGACAGAAATTCCAGACCAAGTATTAGATAAATTGATTGTAGATGAAGAAACTAAAGCGATCATTACCTGGACGCATGAATTTGAACATAGATTGAATGTTAATAAAACACGAAAGGCAGGAATCCATACAAATTGTGTTCCAGATTATGGAACAGATGCTGTTGCTGAATTAGAATTTGATGGATTAATTAAACTTATTGAGCGTAATAAATCTACAGATGAAAAATGGAAAACTGACGAAGATGTTACAATTGGTGTAGTAGGAAGATTATTTGATCACTATAGGAAATCCCATATTAATGAGAAAAAAACACGAAGAGGTCAATTTTCACATCAATTCCATAAAATTGGAAGGTCATTAAAACATTATGGAGATTTTGGTGAAAGAAGTATAGATGAGATTATTCCAGAAAAATTAATTGAAGGAAAATCAATTGGAATAATTGGTGACCAAAGTTGTGATTACCTAGAAAATGTTCTTAACAAAGGATTCAAAATGAATGTTCGTAGACAAAGTAAAAAAGACGAAGATTCTGCAGAGTTTTACAAATTCATTGCTGAGAATGAAACAATCGTATATGATTCTTCAAAAGTAAGCCCAACAACATCTTCAAAAATCCGTTCAATCAAAGGAGGTCTTGCTATTGATGTAAGTGAATTAAAACACTACAATGAAACATTACGTGGCAAGAAATTAGGAATTGTTGGCCTAGGAAGAATTGGAAGTAGAGTTGCTGAAATTGCTGAAGCTTTTGAAATGGACATCCAATATACTGGCACAAGCAAGAAACAAGTAAGTCATGAATTTGTTGATATAGATGAACTAATGACTTCAAGCGATATTGTTTCCGTGAATGTTAAAGCCCATGTTGCAAAAGGAATGATTTCACAAGATAGGATTAATGCAATGCAAGAAGGAACATACTTCATTAACACAAGCGATGCAAATGCAGTAGATCAGGAAGCGTTAACAAAAAGAATGCTTGGAAATCAAGTGTATGCAGCATTAGATGTGTACCAAGGTCTCCCAACAACACAAACTCTTTGTTTAGATGATAACATCAATGGAAAAGTTAAGAATCAATTAGCGAACCACGTGTTATGGTATCGTGCTGGTTGGAAAACGCAAGAATCCATAAGAGTTAAAACATACAAATTGTTGGGTCACATGATGGCTGCATTAGATAAGAATTAAATTTCTTTTTTTTCTTTTTTTATTCAAAAGTCTTAAAAACCCTTCTCTAAATAGAATTCTTATGATTAAATCAAATGAATTTTACTCGTACAACACCAAGGAACTGCCTGTAGGCTGTCAGTATTGTGTAAGAGGAGAGAAGATTGTTCTATTCATCACAGGGAAATGTCCACGTAAATGTTATTTCTGCCCTGTTTCTGATGAGAAGTTTGGAAAAGATGTCACGTTCGCGAATGAAAAGAAGGTTGAAGATTTTTCAGATGTTATTCAAGAAGCTGAAAATATGGATGCGAAAGGTGCAGGAATCACGGGTGGCGATCCATTGATGACTTTAGATAAAACATGTGATTTTATTAAAAAACTTAAACAGAAGTTCGGAAAAGAATTCCACATTCATTTATACACTTCATTAAATCTTGCAACTGAAAAATCTTTGAAACAATTATATGATGCAGGATTAGATGAAATTCGGTTTCATTTTGATTTTGATGATAAAACATTTTGGAAAAAAATTAGTTTACCAAGTAAATTTGATTGGGACATAGGCGTTGAACTTCCTTTAATTCCTGAAAAAGAAAAAGAAACGAAAGAAGTAATTGATTTAATTCATGATAAAGTACAGTTCATTAATTTAAATGAATTAGAACGTGCTGACAATACGTTATCTAAATTATCTGATATGGGCATGGAAGTAAAAGAAACGTACAGTTACGCGATTAAAGGATCGTTAGGATTAGGATTTAAATTAATGAAATATGTTGAAGATCAAAAATATGATTTAGCAGTTCATCTTTGTACAGCGAAATTAAAAGATGGGATTCAATTAACGAATAGAATCAAACGTGAAGGTGAACATAATCATAAAGCGTTTGATATTGTTGATGATGAAGGTCTTCTTACTAGGGGAGCGTTGTATCTTTATGGTTTGAAACCAGGATTTGATTATAGGAAGAAGTTATTAGCGGCTGACAAAGATAAGTATATTATAAAACTGAAACCATTGTTTGATAGGATTAAGAAGAAGTTCAAGTTATCAGATGAGGACATTTATTTAGATGAAGAGAAACCCCGTATCTTGATTTCTAGGAAACTTGTAAAAAAGAAAAAAGCATATTTCTTGGGGATAGATTTATTTCCTGCAATCGTTACAGAATATCCAACAGCGGATCAGTTAGAGATTGAAGTAGATTTTTTGAATTAGAATTTTAATCTAATTTTTCTATTATTTTTAATGCTTCTTTATCAAACTTAGAAAATGCAAACCACTTCTTCCCTAAATCTTTAAGTGATGCACCAATATGATACACTTCTTTATCATCAATAATTATAAAGCGATCATGAGATTTTGAGAATTCTTTAACTTCAATTGAATTGTATTGTGAGTTATATTTTTTTAAATCTAATTTTAACTGCTTTGAAAGATCTTTTGTATAAATCATAATTTTAATTTCTTTATTACATTTTTGAAATAGTGTTAAAACTGAATCATCAATAAAATTATCAATTAAAATAATAGATTTATGTGCAGTTCTAAGTAAGTCAGAGATGAATTTATACGCATCAAATATTTGTCCTTCAAAAAATATCCCTTTATTTGGTTTTAAATCCTTACTTTCAATTAATGCGAAGACATGTTCTATTTTCAGTTCAGATTTAATTTGTTTTTTTTCAAGAGAATCTAGCCTATAGAAAATTTCAGCATTCTTGGAGATGAACCTACGCATTGTAACAAAAGCACGCATAATTTTGATATTTACCTCAATTGCCTTTTTACTTTTTAAAACTCCTGAAAGAGTAGCCACTCCTTGTTCTGTAAATACATAAGAGAGTTTCCTTGTTCCACCCCAACCATACTTTGAAGTCACAATTTGTGACCTCAAGTCTTGTTTAGTTTCTAAGGTCACATTTTGTGACATTGAAGAATCATCACTTGAGGTTCCATTTTGGAACTTCAAGTTTTCAAGTTCATTTTTAGTCAATTGAAACATAAAATCATTTGGAAATCTTTCTATATTCCTTTTTACTGCTTGATTAAGTACTTTTGTTGGAACTTCATATAATTCTGCCAAATCACGATCAAGCATAACCTGTAATCCACGAATCGCATAAATTTTATTTTTGAGCGCAATTTCCTTTTTTGATATTAAAGACATAACTATTTAAGAAAATAATTTCTTTAAATATCTTATCCGTACTTGTCCAGTGGGTTGTGGCTTACTTTTTAAGAAGCGATAGGAAGAAATAATTGTGTCTTGTGCTTCAGCAGATTGAAGTTGAGTTTTTGAATTAGGCAGAACGCCTAATAAGTTCTCCTCTCGCTGGACCAATGTATATTGCTGTTGTTGGAACGCCAACATAGTTATCATGGTCTTCTACAAAATTTCGTAAACCTTGAGGTAAAGATTCAAATCCACCATCAATATAGGATTGTCTGATTGGTTTTAATTTTTCATGAACCTTAACAGGATCTGATAAATTTCTCTCTCCATCCCATAATTTCCATTGATATCTGCCAACATAAACTGGTTCAACATCATCTAATTTAATTGGGAATTCTGTTGTTCTTTTTCCATTAATATCATACGCTACACAAATTTTCATTTCTACATCTTGAACGCAATCAGCCCTCGTCATATGAATTTCATCTAAATCATACAATAGATGAGCATGAGAGATATTTACCCAGTCAGGATATCCTTTTCTTCTTTTTCTTTTTGTTGTTGCTCCAAATTCACCAGCATTCTCGCCAACTACATCTAAATCAGAAGTATCTGTTGCCATTTTTCCGGTCCCAACTCGTGTGGGATAGATTTTTTCTACTCCAACAATCCTAAAATCACGTCTTCGTAAACATAATGAGGATAATACATCAAGTGGTGAAAGGTAAGATGAAGTGTTATCAGGAAGTGTTCCTTGCGTTACATGAAGAACTTTACCCTGACGTAATTCTACAGCAATGTGATGTCCACCATCAACATATTCTTTCGTTCTGTATTCAAGTAATTCATTATATGGACGTAATTCTTTTCTAATTGGTTCATGAGTTGCAATTAATTCTTCAAGATAATCTGAAGAAGAATTTTCTACTTTAGTAAAATCTATATCATGAAAATCCACAGAATCTCTTAATGTTTTCGGAGCTAAGATTCCTGCATGAGTTAGCTCTAATTTCTTTAAATTTAATACCTTTCGTAATTTATCTGGAAATCTATCTGAAACATAATCATCGAATGTAATTCTTGTATCTCTTCGTGCATTGTCCATATAGAAAGGACCAATACCAGATTTTGTAGTCCCTATCTTCTCTGAACGTAATGACTCTTGCCATGCATCTAATTTTCTGTGATAATCAAAACAAATTCCAGCTCTTCCTGAAATAAGAATTCTTCCATTATATCCGAACAAATCAACTGCTTGACTTAATTCATTTAGGAAAGATTGTGGTGTGAACGCAACATCTGGACCAATTGCAACATCAACATTGCTTGCTAATCCTATTGGGGCTGCATGAGTAACAAATGGTACTAAAAGACCACTTTCTAATTCAACATAACCTGTATGGCCTGCATTGTCGCCACCTTGAGCTACTGGATTTAAAATACGTTTCCCATCGTCTCTCTCTAAAGCTTGTGTAATAAAATCATCAATGACTCTTCCTTTACCGCCATCTCCACCTTGTAAATCTGCTACTACTACTCTTATTGGTCTCATGTAATGAAGTGGATAGAAGTGATTTAAATAGATTTATGTGAACTAATCATTATAATAGTATAGAATAAACAATATAAACTGATAGATTATCTTACTTAGAAACCATAAGTTTTATTATATTCAACAATTGATTTGACTATTACAAGTTCTGAAGATTCTGTTCTTTCTCCCAGTTCAACATCCACTATACGATATCTTTCATCATTCCATGAAAGGGTAAATTTTCCAAAATCTATTGAAGACATGATAGAAAATAAAGCTTGCTCATCTCCACTTCTTCCTAACCAAGGAATATCACCAGTGACCACATCATATAAGAAAGAAACTTGTAAGGAATATTCACCATAATCACTTTTTCTTAAGTTACCAAGAAATTCATGCATTTGACCATAAGATGTTCCAATCATTTTCTCTAAATTATTCTCAATGATATGTTTTTGTTGACTAGTTACATCAAATCCTTCCATAAATGTATTTTTGGTGTTTGTTTTTAAAAATGTTCTCATGAAAAATTATTTAAACTAGTAGTGTTACATTTGAAGAAGAGGTGTATATGTTTAACGGTCCATTAACGCAAGCAGAACTAGTACAAGCAAAAGAAGCCCTAGATAATGTAGAGAAATGGGAAGAAAGACGTAGAGAATTACTTCTTAAAGCGCAATCACAACGACGTGTATTAAAAAATAAAATAAATTTTCATAATATTATTGCAGTCCACTTAACAGATTATTTTCCTAGGGGTGGTGTTATTACTACCAAAGCAAATCATGAGATAAATTATGAGGGAGTAAAAACAAAATTTCCACGGCAGAGTATCCATTTTGCTCTTAATTCTCCAGTATCTAACCATGATATGAATTCTTGGACTGGAGCAAAATTTGCTATTTTAATTCCTCTTAATAAAATTGCAAATAGAATTGTTACGTTAAACCCTGTTGACACATGGGTTATTGGGAGATTAAAATTACCTAGAGGGAGTGTTATAATTGGCCTAGGTAATTCATTAAAAAATAAGACTATTCCTGGAGTTAAATTAATTACAATTGAAGGAGATATTCACCAAGCAGTTAGAGATTACATTGCTCAAAAGGGTTTACCTGTTTCAATTATGTCAAAATGGGCATGGAGTTTTGATGCTCAAAATTTTGAATTAGCTACACGTCTTATTACAGGCGGTTTAAATCCAATGAATACATTCGATGGAGGAGATTTGGATAAACTTTCAAGATCATTAGGTTATGAGGTTATGCCCCATAAAGCTACATTCTTTAACAACATAGAATCAATTTTTACAGCAGTTATGGACAACTTAACATCTGACAGACATAACATGAGTGAGGAAAAAGCGATTATTTCAGACAAACAAATTGATGGATACTTAGATCAATTAAAAGAATTCCTTAAAAAACGTGAAAAGACAGGAATAAGTACGCCTGAACGTTTAGCTCTAGAAAATATTGAAAAAGTTCTCAAACATTGTAAAGAAGAATTGAAACTCATTAAACATAGAGCAATTAGGAAAACATTCGTTACTATGGAAAGAATTCATTCCGTAGAAGATCTTGGTGAAGTAGAAAAAAAATGGTTAATAAGAGAACAGATCTTAGTTGATAAATTAAAGGACACTATTTCAGAACATGATGTCAAAAAATCTAATAAATTACTTAGGAAAATTGGAAGGATTGAGCGTAGAGTTTATCAAAAATATCAAAAATTCAAAGAACGCCTAGATGAATTAACAAAAGACACAAAGTTTTCAGTGGATATTAGTGATATCAGAAAAGAAATGGATTTAGGTGAAGCGTCTTTAGCGAAGTTTTTTTCATTAATTGCAGAAAATCAGGATCATTCAATCAAATCCTTAATTGAAAAAGGTAAGTGGGATAAAGCAGAAGAAATGGTCACTAGTTTAGAACATTGGACATTACAATTAGAAATACTCATAAAAGATTTACATGATTTATTAGAAGCGAGAAAAAAGAAATTTGAAGAGGGATACTAAAATGAAAATAACGATAGATACAAAACAAGATTCTCATGAGGACATGAAACATGTTCTTGAGATGCTGACAAACTTACTACAAAAAGGTTCATCTGAACCTGTGAATACAGCTGGGATGATGTCCATGTTTGATTCTGAACCAGTTAAGGAGGAACCTGCTGTTCCATTAACAATGTTCAATACACCTGTAAAGGAAAGTAGTGATTCACAATTATTTGGTATGAGTCAAAATCAACAAGAAGTTCAGAAGAAAGACACAGGAGCAGATTTTTCCGCATTATTGAATTTGCAGGAAAAGAAGGATGATGAAGATCCGCAAGTGGAGGTATTTTAAATGATAGAAGCAATATTGTATTATTTGATAGCATTAGATATGCTTAGTTACAACTTAATGTGTTGGTTTGGTGGGAAATGGTATAACAAAAAGTTTTCAGTTTTAGCAAGATATTTTCCTGCTAAGAAAGGTTTTGGTGCGTATTATCTAATCTTAATATTATGGTTAGGATATAGTTTATGGAGAATGAATGTTTTGCCTTTCTAAAGATCAAGACCATAAAGTACATTTTTTATTTTTAATTTACATTCAACTAATTTAGGTAAATACACACCACAAAATTTAGGAGAAACTACAGGAATCTGATGTTCTCTGGCATAATCTATGATTTCTGGAAAGAAAATACCCACAGATTCAGATGGTTCTTCATCTGGTCTTGTCTTGCAACGTCCATCTGTAATAATTAGAGTAGGTTTTGGTTCAGATGCCATTGCAGGCTTAACATGATAATCTCTAAAAAAACCTTGCAGAGTAGCACGAGGGAATTCCCTCTCTACGATTTTAGAAATATCTTCTCCTGTGTAAAAATCATTTGAAACATACCATATTCTTGAAGAATAAGGTCTGTTTTCAGCATCTATAGGATCCATAATATCTTTTCCAATATAGGAAGTTATAAAGGTTATGAAGAAAAAGTCTTCAAAATTCAATTCCTACCAGTATCAACCTGGATTCCCAATCGCTTCAAAGTATGTTTATATCTAGAATCATGGGTCTGAACCCATTTAGAATATAATTCAATTGTATCTTTCTCACCAATTAAAGGAAGATGTAAATCTCCGATTGCAACAGATAACGGATGAAATAATCCACTTAATTCATCATACAATTCTCTTGATTCACGTGTTTTTGAAATACCTGCTAAATTTCCAAATGCACTACGTCCAATATCATAATGATAATCAACAAATCCTTTGCCCATTCTTCGTAATGAATCATAAAAATATCCCGTAAGAAATAAACACCGATCACCAATGTCATGCAATTTCCCAGGTTGTTTCTGAGATTTCATTAATTCTATTAATAGTGGTTCTCGATCAACAAATAACTTTTCAGAATCAACAAACTTAATCAACATACTTGTAAGATATTGGTTTGTAGAAGGTAAAGTACGTACACCATTTACGTGTAATGAGTGGGATATTTGATGAGAAAAATGTTGTTCTAATTTCATAATATAATTTAGAATATGACACTAATAAATATTTATGTTGTAGAAGGACTACAATAAAAACAACAATCCTGCTCCAACTACAATCAACACAGCAAAGAAACTTAATACAATCCTTCCAAATTGCTTGCCACCAAACCACCATGCAATTCCACCTTTGACTGCAACATTTGTTAATGCTGCCAATACAATCCCATTTCTTGCAGTGATGGCATTCAAACTGCCTTTTGCTAGCTGTGATAAGGAAACAGTAATCGCATCTACATCAGCAAACCCTGAAATAAAACTTACAATGTACACACCTTGTTCGGCGAGATAGATATCACCTAATTTTACCAAAGCTAAGATTACTGCAAAGAATGCTCCAAACTTTAATGCTGGTCCAATTGTAAAAGGTGAATCTAATTCTACTTTTCCTTTGATATCTTTACTTTTACGATATAATAAATATCCAAAGATTGCAGTGATGATTGCTAAAACTGCCATTGGTATAAGAACTGATAAAAATAAGTCACGGTTAATAACAAAAACTTCTATTAAAATTCTTATAAACATGATTCCATTTGCAAGAACAACACCCATTACTAAAGGCAGGTATAACTTTTTTTCTTTTTTACTTCTCAATGCAAAGGAAGATGTTGTTGCAGTTGAACTTACTAAACCTCCAAGAATTCCGGCTAATGTGATTCCTTTTTCTCCAAACCATTTCATGAAGATGTATCCTACAAATCCAATTCCTGAAATGAAGACAACCATAAGCCAAATGACATATGGATTAAATATTCCGTGCGGTCCAAAACCTTTATCTGGAAGAAATGGTAGAATCACAAATGCAACAACAGCAAATTTCAAAGTGTCTGCCATTTCACCTTTCTTTATCTTTTTTGCAAAATGATGTAAGAATGATCTCATATAGAGAAGTATTGTAATTACGATTGCAAGTACAACTGCTAATGTAAATTCTCCATAGTACGATAATATTCCAATAAAGAATGTAAGAAAACCTGCAACTTCCGAAGTAACTCCTGTAAACTTTCGTTCAGCTTCACTCATACGGAAATATGCTACAATAATTAACATACTTATCATAAAAATTGCAACAAGTAATACATAAGGACTGTATAAATCAGAAATAAATGCTGAAAGTGCACCAAACAATGCAATTAAAGGATAGGTTCTGATTCCACCATAATCATGACCACGTTTTTGATACTTCGCATATTCACGTTCTAATCCTATAAGTAAACCTAGTGCTAACGCAATTGCAAAGTTTTGTATAAGAGTAACACCTATCTCCATGAACTTAGAATATTTTGTTGATTTATTAATGTTGCCATAATCCTTAACAAAAAGATTTAATGTTAAGAGAATTATTTTCTTTCAAATGATTATACCTATTAAAATTTTTAGTTCTTTTCAAAGCTGTTTTTACAACACTTCTACCACATGGATGATCCATATATTTCTCACAATAATCTTTGTTATAACCTGTAGAATTTAATTTCCTGACAAGACTATCATATCGTCTATTTTGTTGATATGTGGCTAATGGAGCAACAAATCCAAGAAGTCCTAAACCACAAACAGCCTTAATTGCAGTAAGACTTCCAAAGATAAAATCTATATTTTCTACATGATACATTGTAAGACCTGTTTCTAACAAAGCTAAGAAACCTCCTGCTCCTGCAAAGGCTGCGAATTTATTGATGTGGACTTTGTCAATTAGTGAATTTAAACTCATAAACCTACATTTCTAGTATTCTTTTAAAAAGGTTTATCCCCAATTTCCCAAACTCTTTTGCTCTTGCAACTTCTTAACCTTAATCTTCTTCATCATCTCATCATCTTTCTCTAGAATCTGTTGAATTTCTCTTGCACGATTTAGAACATCATGTGGTAATCCTGCTAACTTTGCAACATGGACTCCATAACTTTGGTCTGTCCCACCTTCTATTAACTTACGTAAGAATATGATATCACCTTCTTTCTCTTTGACAGCTATATTATAATTTTTAATTTTTTCAAACTTTCCTGCAAGTTTATTCATAACATGATAATGTGTTGCAAACAAGGTTTTTGATTTCAAGGTATTGTAAATATGTTCAGCTACTGACCATGCGATTGAAACTCCATCAAATGTTGATGTTCCACGTCCAATTTCATCAAGAATAATTAAACTTCGTTCAGTTGCATTATGAAGAATGGAAGCGGTTTCAGTCATTTCTACCATGAACGTACTTTGACCGGATGAAAGGTCGTCATATGCACCAACTCGTGTGAATATTCTATCGCAAATACCCAACACACATTCTTCTGCAGGTACGAATGATCCCATTTGCGCCATTAACACAATTAAAGCTGTTTGTCGCATCACAGTTGATTTTCCAGCCATGTTTGGTCCAGTGATAATCATCATTTCATTTTCATTGAGAATAATATCATTAGTTACAAATCTATCAACCATCTTTTCTACAACTGGATGTCTTCCTTTCCAAATATGAATCAAGTTTTGTGGTACAATTTCTGGTCTTGTATAATTCTGTTCAGCTGCAACCTTTGCTAAACTACAGAGAACGTCTAATACTGCAATCTTGACGGCAGTCTTTTGAATTTCTTCAGTTTCTTCAGCAATTTCTTTTATAACTTTGTGAAATAAGTTGTGTTCTAATTGCTTAATTTTTTCATCTGCACCAAGAATCTTTTCTTCTTCAACTTTCAATTCTTCGGTGATGTATCGTTCAGAATTTGCAGTTGTTTGTTTTCTAATGTAATGTTCTGGTACTGCGTGAAGATGTTTCTTTGTGATTTCAATGAAATAGCCAAATACACGATTATACCTTATCTTTAAACTTGAAATTCCTGTCTTTTCAATTTCACGTAATTCAATCTCTTGTAAATATTTCGTTCCATTTCGTTTAATATCATGTAACTTAGAAAGTTCTTCATCATAATCTGATTTGATCATGCCACCTTCTCTGATTGTGAGTGGTGCATCTTCTTTAATGGATTTTTCAATCAATTGTTTTACTTTATTGAGAGAAGGCATATCTCCAATTGATTGTAATAATGGACTTTTGAAATTTATTTTAATCTTGATTAATGGAATTTGTTGCAAAGATTGTTTTAATGCAAGTAAATCTTTTGGAGATGCATTTCCATAATTCACTCTACTAATCAAACGTTCTAAATCGTAGACTTCTTTTAACAACGTAACAATTTCTTCACGTTGAATAATTTTCTTTCTAAGAATACCTACTGCATCCAACCGTTTATCAATTGCTTCTTTGCTTTGTAATGGTGTTTTAATCCATCTTCGTAATAATCTAGCACCTAAAGAGGTTACAGTTTTATCCAATACAGATAACAATGATCCTTTTGAAGTACCATCACGAATGTTTTTCGTTAATTCTAAATTTCTAAATGTTGATGAATCTAAAATCATATGATGATTGTTGCTTCGTAAAGATATTTTATTAAGATGTGTTAATGCATTTTTTTGTGTTGAAATAAGATATTGCATTAATCCACCAGAAACAGATAAATTTAATGGATGTTCATTAAGACCAAACGATTCAAATCCTCTGTTGAAATGTGTCAACAATGTTCCTTTCGCTTTATCTGGTTTGAAGTAATAATCTTCAATGGTATTTACGAAACAATTTTGTGCTTCAATCTTTTCACATAATTCTACGTTAACTTTCAAACTTTCTGGGATCACACATTCTACTGGTTGATATCTAATAAGATCATTCATCAAGTTTTGTTCTGATGTGAATGAAGATGTAAAAAATTCTCCTGTTGACAAATCACAAAATGCAGCTGCAAATTGATCTCCTTTAATTGTAAGCGACATAAGATAATTATTTTCATTCTCTGTAAGCATGGAACTATCTACAACCGTTCCTGGCGTTACGATTCGTACAGTTCCTCGTTTTACTAATCCCTTTGCTTTTTTGGGATCTTCCAATTGTTCTACGATTGCAACTTTGTAACCTTTCTTAACCAATTTTCCAAGATATGGTTCCAATGCATGATATGGAACTCCTGCAAGTGGTGCTGCTTTTTCATTCTTCCCACGTTTTGTTAATGTGATATCTAATTCCTTAGCTGCAGTAATAGCATCTTCATAGAATAGTTCATAGAAATCTCCCATTCTCAACATGATGATACAATCTGGGTTAAGCTCTTTCGCTTCCTTGTACTGCTTCATTCCTGGGGTTAATCTATGATCAGGAATGTTTAGAATACTTTCTTCTTCCACGTGTTTTTAGGATTAATTTAGGTTTAAAAAGATTATTGTTGTGGAGAGATATAAGAGATTATGAAGAACTCAAGAAGTAAAAAATTACACCTAATAAAAATAACACACTCAATCCAATAATAAGACCAATACCTAACTTCCTCTTACTTTCTGGAAGTTGACTAAATGATACATGATTCTTCTTCCAATCTTTCTTATGAGAGAGTCCAACTCCTACAAATACAATCCCTATAATCAAAAATATAGAAGATCCACCTGTGATCATCTGGATAATTCCAATTGGCAACCAAATCAAACCCATGATAAAAAATGTATAATAATCCGGTCCTTTCTTTGTTTTTCCTTTATTTTTATAAGAAATGACTACCATCACAATTCCTAGGATTACAATTAAACTTGCTACTATAATTATTAACCAAGGAACCATAATGAGTGGAATTGGTTTGGATTATATAAATATTTTGGGTGGATAGCTTTTTATAAACACCTTGTTTTTTCTCTCTTATGGCAGAACTTCAATACGAAACACTATCCTTCATGGAAAAGGAAGATGACGTAGTTGTAACACTTCTAAAATTATTCAAGACTTCTATTCCAAAAGCAGAGTTAGCAAAGATTGCTGGTTACAAGGTTGAGAAGAATAAAATTGTCTTTAATCTTGGTCAAAAGAAGGCTGAATTTAGATTTTCTAGTTTATTAAACAAACATTTTGAATATCTTAAAAATATAATTACAGGAAATGACGGGACTTATATTCATAGAAATTCTGGCATTCCCTTGATTGGAAATGTGGCGTTTGGGATTGTGTATAGGGAATCAAGTATCATTGAAATCAAACCTGTGACATCCTGTAATTTGGATTGTGTGTATTGTTCAATCTCTGAAGGTATTTCTTCTAAGAAGAATGATTTCGTAGTTGAAGAAGAATACATGGTTGAAGAATTGGAGAAGTTCTTAGGATGGTTAGATGAAGATGTTGAAATTCATATAGGTGTTCAAGGAGAACCGTTCTTATATCAGGATATGTCGTTATTAATTTCTGATATTCAAAAGATGAAACGTGTACACACAATTTCTATTGATACCAATAGTACATTATTATCCAAAGAAAAAATTGATGTATTAGCAAAAAATAGCAAATTACAAGTGAACATGAGTCTTGATGCAATTGATGAAAAAATTGCGAAAAATATGGCTGGTGTGAAAAATTATAATGTCAAACATGTAAAGGATATGATTGCATATGCATCTGAGAAATTGAAAGTAATTTTAGCACCTGTATTAGTTAAGGGATATAATGAAAAGGAAATTGAAGAGATTATTAAATATATTAAAACATTAAAGAAACAGCCTATTCTTGGAATCCAGAATTTCCTGCAATATAAAACGGGACGTAGCCCAGGTAAAGAAATGAGTTGGGATGATTTTTATACATTATTAGAAAAGTTGGAAAAGAAACATGATATTAAATTAAAATTACAGAAGGAAGATTTTGACATCCGAAAATTGAAGCCATTACCAAAACCGTTTAAGGAAGGTGATGAAGTACAAGCTGTAATTAAATCAATGGATCGGTTTACAAATTCTGTAATTGCTGTTTCTAAAGATCGAAATATTTCTGTTCCTGGTGTAAGATATCAGAAAGATAAAAAGATTAATGTGAAGATTGTAAGAGATAAACATAATGTGTTTACTGGGAAAGTCATTTAATAATTGTCTACTGGTTTTTTGAAGATATGAGCACCACGATATGTTAATCCTTCCATTGCATTTAATACATTTTTATTAAGTTTGAATCTTAATGGTAAATATGTTAATTTACCTTTATGGCCATTAAGTAATGAGTCACCTGCAGCTGCAAATTGTTCTGACGGTTTATTATCATGTGCTAAACCAAATTTCTTATGTACATTTTTAACAGGAGGAGATTTCTGACCATGGATGTATGTTCTCATAGATTGTGTCAAAGCTTTTTCTAAATTTCCTGAAGAATCAATATGAGATGCAACATTCATTGCTTGTTTATAGGTTTGAACAACACTTCTCATTGTTTGATTCCAAGCATTATGATAAGCCATTGGAGAAGGTGATCTCAATGGAATCGTAAATTTTGGCATATTGTATGAATGTTTTTGTTTTTCATAGATTGCTTTTTCTGCTTGAACACTTTTTCTGATTTCTGCCATGATTTCAGGTTTTTTAGCTTTTGCTGATTGATAATTATTAAGATTACATGAGGACATTACTCCATGAAGATTTTCTAATCGTGATTCAAGACTATTTCTTGCATTATTTAATTGAGAGGTATTAATTCCTTTTTTCTTAGATATTTTGGCTAATATTTGAGCTCTTTTGAGAACTTTTCTTGCATCTTCTTCTGTAGTTATTAGATGTTTACAATAATCCATAGGAAGTAAATATTGTTCATGGACTTTATCTCCAAAATCATGAATTTTTTGAAATTCAGCCATCTCTTTTCTGAATCTTGACATTTCAGGTTGAGAGATCATTCTTTGAATTGCACCATAAATCTTACTTCGTTCTTGAGAATCTAAATGTTGATCAATATAATGTATTAATTCGTGTTCAAAAGCATCTGTATTACATCTTTTATAATCCGGCGTACATTCAATGACAATTCTTTTTGAATCTTGATCATATCCGGCGTTTAAATCTTCATTCTCTGTTGGTTCAAAATCTACAGCAAATTTTCCTACATCATATTCTCTTTGAAGAACTGGATGTAACCTTCGTACTCTTTCTTCAACGTCAGAAGTATGACGTGCAAGGTTTATACTAGCGCGTTCACTAGCCATAACTGGGGTTGGATTTAAGAGAGAACTTAACCCAATTATTACACTTGTCAAACCTGCTACAATTTTCCTTTTCATATGTATCTATATAGTGAGCCCATTTATAAAGGTTACTACCTGTTTGTGACGAAACATTTATATATAGTGTTCCTAATTTTCAATTATAATGGTAAATAATCAATTTTCAGATTTTATTGATGACGTAGTTTCATCTCTTGTTCTAGGTAAAGAATATCAAGCTAATGTACAGATTGAGAAAGGAAGGGGACGTAGATATGGAAATGAGATTGATGATTGTACCAGGAGTTACAGTATTCTTTTAGAAAGTAAACCAATTAATACATATGAGGTTACAGGTATCACAATAGATCCCAATGTAATTGATGATGACAATAGAGAAGAACTTGCAACATTATTACAAAGTTTAGGAGATGGTGTACGAAGAGCTAAATCTTACGCTGGTATTAATATTAGCGATTCAGAACGTGGGTACTTCACATTGACTAAAAATCCTAATGAAATAAAAACAGATCTTTCAAGGTTAATGGGAAGAAAATATCCTGCTGGTAATACATGTACCAAAGAATTAACAGCTGCAGCAATTGAGGCTTATCCTCAATTTAAAGATGATCCTGTGACTGCATTAACATTTTACACAAACGCACATCAAGATTAAATTCTTTCCAACAAAAATTCCCTCAATCCTTGTGGCCATTCTTTTTTAATTTCTTTTTTATGTTCCTTTAATTCTTTAGTAACACGTGCATTTAAATTTCCATTATCAATTAATTTAATCAATTGTTCTTTAGCATATACGGGAACCTTCTTCAAACTCCAGACTTGCATTTTAAGTTTTTCTTTAAACATGTCTTTTTTATCATCTGATTCTTTCTTTGCTTCTTCCCAGTATTTCTGATAGGAAAATTCTTCCATTTTTTCTTTGACTAATTTCTTACCATGTTTCAATGCAATCCGTGCAAGAACTTGTTGATGCATACGTTTCAAGAATTCTTGTTTGTCTTCAACTTTAATCACATCTGAATAGCCAGCCATGATTAATCCAAACGCAAATGGAGAAGGCATTTTTGTATTTTTTTCTACAATGATTGCTGGACCATTAATTACAGAGTCAATAATTTGCTGCGCATGAATGATGTCCATTTGATCTTCTAAGACTTCTCTACGTGCTTCTTTTAAAATGGAGAAATTTGGATCTATTCTTTTGACTGCATTAAATAAAATTTTGCTCCCCATATGGGCCCGCCCTACTGATTTCTTCCGTCCCATATAGCTACGAAGAATCATTAATGATCTTCCTGCACAATGTCTGAATCTACGTGAGAGAACTTCACTTTTATCAATAGATTCTTCTAGGACTCCACGAAAATCTTGTGTTTTAAGTAATTCAAATGCACGCATGGGATTAAATGTTTTTTCTGCTGAGAGATAGAATCCGTTATCGCTGATTCCTACTTCTACATCTCGGTGTTGTGAACGTCCAATTACAAAGGCTAATGAACGAGATAAACAATCATTCACACGACGTCCAAACAATGTTTGGAAGATAACATAAGTTCTTCCTCTATCTGTGTAGGATTCTACAACTATTTTTTTATCATGAGGGATATAAGAAAAATGAAATTGTTCATAGAAATATTGATAGATACTTTCAGCAGCCTTTTCATTGACATATAAATAATCGTCAATAAATTTGATGATGTCCTTCTTAGATTCTTTTGCATGGAATCGTTCATCCATCAATCTTCGGAATCTGTTAATTTCCATTGCTAAGTCAAATGATAAAGGTAGCATTTCTGAGAACCATGATGGAACAGTTGGTGGTCTGTTTACAGAAGTTGAAACTTGCGCAGTCATACCACGTGCAAATCTAAACATGTATACATTTCCACCTAATACAAACACATCACCTGGACGCATTCGTTCAAGGAATCCTTCATCAATGGATCCAACAATTTGTTCTCCAATTTTTACTTTGACATGTGTTTGTTCTGGAATGGTTCCAATGTTTGTCATGTAAATCACACGCGCAAGTTTTCCTTTCTTTCCAATATCTCCTGTATCTTGGTCGTACCAGATTCGTGCATAAACATGTCGTTCTTCTAATGACACATAATGTCCTGAAAGAAATTTAATTAATTCAAAGAAGTCATCCCATGTTAATTCATGATAGCAATATGATCCTTTAATTAAATGAAATAATTCGTAAATGTTAATCACACCATTAATCGCGATTCCATAAATTTGTTGTGCTAAAACATCAAGAGCATTTCGTGGGATTTGGACACGATCAATCTTTTTTTCAATAGCTGACTTTAGTAATAATGAACATTCAATAAGATCATCACGATCAAGAACTATGACCCGCCCTTTAACCACACCGTGTAACTGATGTCCTGCACGTCCACAATTATGAGTTATAATATTACCAACAATAAAATTATGATCTCCTTCAATTGTTAAATTATATGTTGGTTCTGTAAAAGTAATTTTTTTTATAGATTTTATTTTCCTCCAAGAGATAAATTTTGTATTCTTCGACTTTTTAATATGGTGTTGTTTAAATTTATTCACTAAATCTTTAGAATTTTTAGCTTTAGGCCCAAAACAAGGAATTTCATTAAAAAAGGTTTTAATATCATTAATTCTTGTAAAAGTCAAATTATAAATATATTTTAATTTAATATTAGGAATTTTCTTTGAAACTTTAGATTTCTCTGTATAAATTGTTGTATAATAACCTAAACGTGAACTGATTCTATTAATTTGTTTAATGAATTCATGACTACAACTAAAAATTCTAATTTGAGGAAATTTTTTAGAATAATTCCCATCACCCTCAAATACGCCTTCAAGAAATCCATGATGTAGTTTATGATCTAATTTAAAAAATAAAGGAGATAATTTTAATGAAAAAGATTTATTTTTAAAAGGAATGCCTAATGCATGTAAAAGCCATACAAAAACCCTATTTCCCGATTCAATGGAAAATTGATGATCTTTTTTTCTAATAGAAGTATGATAACCAATTTTGTATGTAGATAGAACATCTTTATATTTTTTAACTAGTTCTTGATTTTTATTACTAAATTTCACAACAAAATTATACAAATTAAACCTTTTATCAAGAGTTTTCACAATACAACCATCTGATGCAATTAAACCTGCAACCCACATCAATTCAGGAGTTAAATACAAAGGAAGCTCAGACCAAGAATTACCTTTATATTTTAATTTTGAGAGATAAGAGATGAACTCTTTTTCTTTTCTTTCTCCAATCTTACAAACTTTTAAGAAATCTTTAAGCAATATACTTTTTTTTCTACCATTCTGCCTTCTTTGGTCAATAAGTTTATTATAAGAAAATGAATATTTTTCCGAGAAAGATTTTAACGATATTTGATATTTATTACAATACTCATCAATGATTTTTGTAAAATAAGAATTTGCTCCATAAACAAAAATTTTATCTTGGGGTAAAAAAGTATAAATTGGAATTTTCCTAGATTTAAAATGTACTTTACTAAAAACCTCAGCAATTTGATCATCTTCCTTCAATCTATGAGCTTCCTTCCATCCATCTTTTGTTAAGAATGGATGTTCGGAAGTACATTTTATACTTTCACCACTGCTTGTTTCAATTCTTAGTAAATCTTGATTTTCATTTTTGTAGGTTTTCAAAATTTTTCGTGAAACAAAACCTTCTTTTTCATTAAAAGAAATAACATTGACAGGAAGCTTCTTCTCAACAATTTGACCAATTGGCAAATATGACCCATCATCTAAAAGAACCTCCTCGTTATAGGGTAAACATCTCTGTAAAAATCGTGAAGCTGATTTTGGAGATCCTAAACATAATACTAAATCAATAAATCCAATGTCAATTCCTAATTCTAAACTTGTTGAGGAAACAACAACTTTTAAGTTCCCATCACGTAAATCTTGTTCTGTCTTGAAACGGTTTTCTTTACTTAAACTTCCGTGATGTGCAGAAATGTTTTCAACATTGTAAAATTTGGGATACATTTCTTTCAAATTATGAACCACACGTTCAGTTGCAGCTCGTGTGTTTGTAAAAACTAAAGTTGTTTTATGTTTCTGAACTTGTTTGTGAATCAATTCATACATCTTTTTATGTTTCATCATATATGAATCTTCAACTAAACTTTTAACAGGAGAAAGAACTTTGAAATCTTGTTGTTTTGTATATTGTACATCTACAATACCGCAATCACGTTCGTCATCTCCGTTATATCCTACAAGATATCGTGCAATTTCTTCAAGCGGTGCTATGGTTGCTGATAATCCTACTCTACATAATCCTGGAGAAATTCTTTGCATTCGTTCAATTGTAAGATTCATATGAACACCACGTTTATTTTCCGCAATAGAATGAATTTCATCTACAATTATCCATTGCGTTTTTGTAAGGTGTTCTTTGAACTTGGGAGAATTAATCATGATCGCTAAACTTTCCGGTGTTGTGATTAGGATATGTGGAGGTTTCTTCAACATCTTTTGTTTCTGGTACGGCGTTGTATCACCTGTTCTAAGACCCACACGAATCCCAAATTCTTTTCCAACGAGTTCTTCCATTTCTTTAAGTGGTTCAAGAAGGTTTACAGAAACGTCAGATGATAATGCTTTTAATGGAGAAACGTATATACAATACACTCTGTCTTCTAAAATTTGTTTTTCTGCTGAATCAATAAGTTCATTGAGAACTGAAAGAAAAGCTGTAAGTGTTTTTCCAGATCCTGTTGGAGATGAAATTAACACATTCTGTCTGCAATGAATTGGATATACTGCAAATAGTTGTGGTGGACTGAATGCTTTGAACTTAGAGAAAAACCATTTATTTACAAAAGGATGTAATACAGCTTTAATTTGTACAGGTTTATATGGTTCAGTAATATATGATATCATGGATTATTATTGTAAATGATGTGTATGGATTAGTAGCGCCAATATACGAGCGATACAATCAATTGCCACGTTGATTGCGGGAGGGGTTATCCCTTACGGGGAGGACCCGCATTCGTTATATACATCAAAAGAGCGAGTCGGCCCTACTAAGAGATACATATTACGCATAGAGAAAATTAGTTCCCTACTTTAAAAGAGTTGTGCAGGGTTGTCGAGTGTGGGGTGTGGTAATAAAAATAAAAAAATTAATTATAAAGTTTTTTCATATAATCGCCAGCAAGAATGATCTCTTGAGATTCAGGTTTTCCAGAAGGATCGTATAAATCTTTGACATGAACTTTTTTTCCGACAGAGTCTACACCCAGTTCAGTTTGTAATCTTACACATCTCATTCCTAGATGCTCTTGGTCTACTGCGACTTTAGTTGTTGTTCTTCCAGAGATAACTTTATGATCTAATATTCCTGTGATTTTTCCATTTGCTATTACATTCATTTTATCCTCGCCATCCTCAATTACCATAATATATCCAGAATAAACGTATTTTATAAATGTTTCATGAATTTTTGAATGATTTCATTTCATTCATCATAATCACAACCTAATGCAGTAAACCCGAGATCAATGAAGTGAATTCTTGTACTTGTACGATAAGGACAACTAAATTGAACATTTTCAGGAATGATGGATGGATCAACTCCACAAAAATATTCTCCTTGAGAATTTTCACAAATAAATGTTCCAGAATTTTTAAGACAATTTTGAGTAATTCTGTCTAACGTTCTTAAATCTAAATCTTTTCTCACAGATGAGTGATTGAGAGGAGATTTATAAGTTCATTGGTACATAAAACAAAACACATTTAAACCCCAACCATTCCACAAATCTCATGAAACTTATACTATTAGGACCCCCTGGTTCTGGGAAAGGAACCGTTGCACAGATGTTGGCAAAAGATTTCAATTTTGCACATGTTTCTGCAGGTGAATTACTTAGAGAAGAAATTAAGAAAGGAACAACTCTTGGAAATGATATTAAAAAATTAGTTGAAACAGGTGCACTTGTTCCAGATCTACTTGTGACTGAAATCATGAAACTTGATGTTTCTTCTAAAGAGAATTATATTATGGATGGATTTCCACGTACACTTACACAAGCGGAAGCAATTGAAGATTTAGATATCGATATGGCAATCTATTTAGAAGTGCCAGATGAAGTGGTCATTGATAGATTTGCAGGAAGAAGAACAGATCCTGTGACAGGTGATGTGTATCACATTAAACATAATCCTGCACCAGCTGAGATTCAAGATCGTTTGGTACAGAGAAAGGATGATACTCCTGAAACTGTGAAAGATAGATTAGTAATTTATCATAAACAGACACAACCTTTAGTTGATTTCTATGAGAAGAAGGGCATTCTAAAAACGATTGATGGTGCGCCTCCTCCTAAAAAAGTCTATGAAGTTGTGAAGAAGGTTGTTGAAGAGTTTAGTAAGTGATTGTACCACTATAGCCTAAAGTTGGTAAAACATACAATCCTTTCTGAGGATCGTGAGATATTTTGTATTTCTGATCAACCCCAGCTTCTTGATCTCCTAAGACAAGCATTGATTGTTTATCAGCAATTTCATTGAATTCAATCATTTCACCATTTGGTGCAACTTCAAATCTCTGACCACAACAGCATTGAAGATCTCCGGTATGTTTCTCAGAAGTAGGTGCATATAATGCATCTTCTAATGCACTTGAAGCTTCTGTTTTCACAATTTCTGCTTTTGTACCATCATCATGACCGTGGTAACTAAGAAATGCTTCTTCTACATTCTGAGGAAAAGCTACGGTTGTATTTTGTACAATTGTTCCTATATTTGAGCTAAAATTTACCATTGTGACATCTCTTTTCTTATGTTATCCATAAGGAGTAGTGATTTATAAAGGTTTCTCTTAAAATAGAGACATTTATGTCAAGATGGTTCATTAGTTAAATCTGTTAAATATTTGAAGAAATGTTTTTAAAATAACTTTAATATGGGCTAATATGTATACATTTACTCCTCCTGTTGAAGCAAGAAAAATCACATATTACCACGGTTCTGGATCGGCTAGTTTAGTTGGTGTTTTAAGTAACAATTTTCCTGGTTTAATGCCTATTGCTACCCTTTTTAGAGAGGGAGGAGTTAGTTATGGCGGAGAAGGCAATGTAGCACAAGTTATTGAAAATGTAGACTCTTTTATTTCTACGGTGACAGGTGGACATTTATATGTTGCAATTGATTATGCTACAAAAGAAGGAACCAGATCTTGGACACCAGAAATTGGAAAAAAAAACCTTAATATAATACGCCAGCTGCTTAAATTAAAAGAAAATCCATTAAGAAAATTAGGAAAAGTTTTTTTTAAAGTTGAAAATAGACGTATTCGACTATGGAAGCAATTATCAGACGAAGAACGTGATTTAATTCAAAATCCTTTCCCTATTATATATAGATTTAATGAAGACGGAGAATTTCATAATAATCTTTATTTTCAATCAGGAAGAGAAGTTTGTGTTACTAAAACTATTGGAGTTGACGACCTTAACATCCATGTCCCATTGTCTCAAATTGATAGAGTTGAAAGAATGGCAAGATCTAAAGGACATTCTCCAAAGATTCTAGATTTTAGTGAATTGGTAATGATAGATTCATTATTTGAGGATCATAAACGATCTTTAGAAAAATTATTACAGAATAGCTAATAAACATCACATCCAAACCTTTATATAAACCCAAAATAAGATGATTCCATGGAATTCAAAGGTTTTACATTAGATCCATTCCAAGAGGAAGCTGTTCTTGCGATTGAAGGAAATAATTCAGTAGTAGTTTCTGCTCCTACTGGCTCAGGGAAAACGCTTACAGCTGACTATATTATCCATAAACACAAGGATGATGGAAAACGTATTATTTACACAGCTCCAATTAAGGCTTTATCAAACCAAAAATATAGAGACTTTTCTAAAGAGTATGGTGCTGAAAAAATTGGTTTGATGACAGGAGATATTGTGATCAATCCACATGCAAAAGTCTTGATCATGACAACTGAAGTTTATAGAAACATGGTGGTGTCAAATGATAAGGAAGTTAACGATGTTGCATATGTGATTTTTGATGAAGTACATTACATTAATGATCTTGAACGTGGATATATCTGGGAGGAATCTATCATTTATTCACCTGAGCATATTCGTTTCCTTGCATTATCTGCAACAATTCCAAATGCACAAGAATTCAGTGATTGGATTAAGGCAATTAAACATCATGAAGTTGCAACGGTTGTTTCAACGAAACGAAATGTTCCTTTAAAACATTTATTTTATGATTATGAATTAGGAATCACAACTCTTGAGAAGGTTAAGAAAGCTGTTGAAATTCCACGATATAAGGAGCGGGGAAGAAATCGTGGGAAACGAAGTCGTAATGTTTTCAGAGAACCTGAACCGAGTCACATTAAATTAATTGAAGAATTAGGTTCCGACAAATTACCGTGTTTATTTTTCAGTTTCTCACGAAAAGATTGTCAGATGAAGGCAAAGGAATTAATGAAGCGAAATTTGTTTAAGAAAAATCCTAAAATACTTCAAATTTTTAACAAACATTTAGAGAAAGCTCCACCGGAGATAGCGAGGTTAACTTCTACTCAATTATTGAAACAAACATTACAGCAAGGAATTGCATTTCATCATGCTGGAATTCTTCCTGTGTTGAAGGAAGCTGTTGAAGAGTTGTTTGGTGAAGGGTTAATCAAGGTTCTTTATGCAACTGAAACGTTTGCTGTTGGGATTAACATGCCTGCAAAAACGGTATGTTTCAATGCTTTACGGAAATATGATGGACGTTCATTTAGAAATTTAAATACGAAAGAATATTTCCAAATTGCCGGGCGTGCAGGAAGGAGAGGGATTGATACGATAGGTTATGTTGTAAGTCTTATCTTCAGACCAAAATTTAGATATCATGAAGTTAAAAGAATCACAGATGCTGATGTTGAACCAATCAAATCACAATTTAAATTATCTATTAATACTGTATTGAACCTTGTGCATCTTCATACACCTGAACAAATTGAAAAAATTCTGAGATTAAGTTTTTTTTCATATCAAGAATTTGGTGAAGATTATGAAAAGGTTCCTACAAAATTCTTACTTGCACGATATAATAGTATTATTAAACAGTTAAATAGATATGCGTATATTATTGATGGAAAATTGACGGAAAAAGGAATTTTTTCATCTCGTGTCTATGCGGATGAAATTTCTATGGGTGAAGCATTTGCAACTGAATTCCATAAGGATCTAGATTTATATCAGATGTTACTCGCGATTACATGTTTAGTATATGAACATCGTGAAACAACAAAATTCAAACAAGAATTTAAAGATGAGAAAATGCTTGATTTAAAAAAGAAAATTCGTGCAGATCCTTATCTTAGCAGAGAAAAGAAATTCTTAAACATGAATTACATCACAGCATTCATTTATCCCATTTTCCATGATCAGGATTTTTTTGATGTATTAAAATATTCTAATTTATTAGAGGGAGATTTGATTAGGATTTATGCTCAAGTGTTAGATAGATTAGGTCAAATTAGAAAAGCTTCTTCCGATCATGAATTATTATCAAAAGTTGATGCATGTGAAGATGTGATTAAACAAGCAATGGAAGGCATTTATTTAGTTTAAGGTTTTAGTTTGTATGTAATATCATCAAGAATACGCGTACTTGTGCTTTGGTCTTCTGAAGAGAGTCTATGATAAGGGACATTTGATCTTACACCATGTAGTTTAACATGATCAATGCTATGATCGCATCCATAATCATCAATCCTCACAACTTCTCCTGGTTTTGGAAATTGAACAACAATAGAACAATCATATGTACCAAGCACATCATTGTGTTTCTCTTGAACTTCAACAGATCTTCCCAAGGAGATTTGAATAGTAGAATATTTCTCAGTTGTAGATGCATAACCGATGCCTGCACCAAACCCTAATGCTAATACTGCAATAGCACCAGCAAATCGTATATTGAAGCTTTTGAGAATTGTATTTAGAGTATTTCCAACCCTGGGTGTATCTTGAGTCATTATTAATCCACGAATCCCAAGTGTTTTTAAACCTTTTTGCATAATTTCTGTGTAAATAGGGTTTATTTAAAGTTTACCGAGATTATGCAACTTTTCTATATCCATTGTAATTACCATGAACTGCAATACCAGCATACTGGCCATCTTGAAATAAATAACGATAATCTCCACGTCCTGATTGATTTGAATATTTATTAAGATGTTTTGCATCACAAGCTACGTACCTTTCAGAATCTATGTTTACTACATGCGGTCTAGCACTAGTTTCAAAATTTGAAGTCCTAATAGCTCGTTCAAGTCCACTAACTTCTTTACGTACTTTACCTAAATCTACTCGTTTCAAAGGTTTTATCTTTTTTATTTTTTCAATTGCCATACAATAATAAGAAAGAAAAGAATACATAAGGATTATTCTTAAGATATATAAGGTTTTAAAAAAATATAAGAAAAAAGGAAAAAGTTTATATATACTGATTGTTTTAGAGTGGTTATGAAACGGAAAATCATTAAATTAGGACAGGCAACGTATGTTGCAAGTTTACCTAGTAAATGGATTAGAGCACATAATCTAGAAAAAGGTGATTATTTAGATGTTGAAGAAGAACAAGGAGATTTAACGTTTAGAGTTGAAGGAAGAAAAAGAAATAAGGCAATTACACTTGATATTACAAAATTAGATACAAAATTAGCAGCATCAGTTCTTGAGACATCCTATATTGTAGGTTATGATCCAATTGAAATTATCCATAATCCTGAAATTAAAGAATATTTATCAAAAAGTAAAGGAAATAAACTATCAACCACCGAATTTATAACAACTATTGTTAATGAAAAATTAATTGGTTCTGAAATTATTGAACAATCTGATAAAAGAATAATTATTAAAGATCTTGGTGGTGGACTTAACGAGGAATCAACCGATAATATCTTTCGAAGAATTTTATTCTTATTAAAAGATATTTCTCAAGAGATCATGGAGGCTTTAACTAATAATAACCTTGAGAGAATAAAACATCTCCAAACTAAAGTGAAACTTTCAAAAAAATTGATTTTATATTATTCACGATTATTGAATCAAAGTAAAATATCTTCAAGTCAATTAAAAATTAAAAATACAATCTTAACAAATATTAATTTTATTAATGGAACTTTTAAGGTATTATTAAGGGATGCATTAACTACAAAAAAACCTTATTCTAAAGAGTCAATAAATGTTCTCAGTGGAGTGTACAAACATCTCAATCATCTAGTTGTTCTTTTCCTTAAGTTTGATTTAGATAAAGCTGCAGAATTCATTGAAAAAAGAGAAAGTATTATTGCATCAATAAATTCATTTGAACCAAAACCCCAAGATTTAGGAGTATCTTATAGTTTAGGTGCATTAATGGGATCTATTTGGTATGCTGCAGATGCATGGATTGCAGAAAAAATTATTGAAAAAAATTAAAGTAAATCTAAAAGACTTTTAATATCATTAAGCACGTGATCTTCTGGAAGAAAGCTTAAATCGTCATTAGGGTCTTGATAACAAGCAAAGGTTTCAATTCCTAATTTATTTGCACCTTGCAATTCATCTAAATCATGTGCACCAAAAATAACATCTTCTTTAGAATAACCATAAGTTTGAAGGAAATGCTCAAATATTTCTTTTGAAGGTTTTGTGTAACCAACATCTTTTGAAGAAACAATTCCTGCAATGTATTGATCTAAACCACATGACCTGAAAGCATCCCACACATCTTCAGTTGGTGTGCAACAATCTGTCACACCAAATACAGGAATGTTTCTTTCTTTAGCTTTTTCAAGTAATTCTGTGATACCATCATTAGCAGTCGTTTCACGATTCCGTGCAAGATTGTAGGCTAAGAAGTCATCACAAATGTCTTCATGACCAATTTCTGCAAAAGTGTCACGTATTGCATCATTCCAATTATAACCTTGATCTGTATAAGATCTTTCTTTATGTGGTGCATAAACTGCTACGATTTGTTCTTCTGGTAGGGTTGTTTTTCCAGATAAGTATGTTAATAATGATCGTCTTGTAAATGCATCTCCTTTAAGCAAAAAATCGTAAATATCAGTAATTATTACTTTAGTCATTTTTTCTCCTCTTCACCATAATTCTTACTACCTTGATAAACTTTGTTGGTAACTGTTATCGCGGAAGTGAGTGTAAAATCACATTGATGATCATCTTGCATAACTGCAGTAACGGGATATTCACCCGGTTCAGCGGATAAAGGTATTTCAAAAGATCCATTAGGATCCATTCTCCGATACACATTGATACCTGGAATATTCACATGAAATTTCTTTCCTGAAAATATTGTCTCATTTTCAGTGTTTCCTAGTTCAACTTTAATTTTTTGTCCAGGATGAACGACATTATTTTTATTTCCTAGTTTAAAGATATAATCTTTTCCTTCATAAGCTAAACCGCATAAAGCTAGATTTCTTTGACCATAATCATTAGAGTCATCACCCTCTCCATGATATTCAGCTATTGGTGTAAATATCTTAAAATCTGTTAATGGTTCATTTTTATTTTGCGCTTTTTTATTTTGAATTGTTAGATGATGTTTCCTTAAATCAAAATAAACAGCTAAAACATCTTCTACAAAATTTCTAGAATCATCTCTAGAATACTCTACTCTGCCTGGTTTTGAAGGACTCTCTGGAAGAAAACTCTTGTACTCAAAGTAATCACTTCCACTTTTACCAGCCTTCTGAGCATTATTTTTTGCATGTTGTATTTCTTGATTCGAGTAAACAAAAGAAGCAAGTGAATCAATGAAACCTTCTTTAGTGAGAGATTTTTTAAGAGCAACTTCCCTCAAAGGAGAAAGATAATCAGACCTAATACGTTTATTAAGTTTATGAATTAAACTAATAATACCTTTTGTTGCTTCATGGTGAGCTTCACGATCAATGTTTCCTTTTTTATCAAGGTAAGTAAATGGAGATAGCCTTTCTTCATTTTCATTAATTCCAGAATTCTTTAAAAGACGAAACTTTTGATAATCCGCGGTATTGAAAAAAATCGCCGTAATCAAATCAGGATTATCAAATTTACTTCCTTGAGTATCCTGATATAATAAAGATTCAAGTAAAGTTCCAATCTTTTTATGAGAATCATATCCTTCAATGATTTCTAATCTTTTTCTTAAAGTTGTATGATGGTCAGATTCATAAGGTCTTAGTAAAGAGATAGTATCAACATCTGCATCTTTAATTTTATCACTAAAATCATTTTCTTCATCATCGGTTAAAATGTGACTGAAAGGTTTTTCATCAAATGAATCAATAGATTGATTTTGATTTCCTTCTCTTACAATCACACCTTCACCATCAAATTCGTCACTTCGGTACGCAAGAACTTTACCTGCCATCTTAACATCTTCCCAACTGTGACCTGATACAACTACCGCAACATTATTACCGTCATTTCCAAATATATCTACCCTGCCTTCACCGTGTAGAGTAAATTCTTTACAATTTCCAGAATTTGAATAATATTTTTTCATAATGCTATGACTACAAGGTAAATTAATCGCTAAAATATTTTTTCCTTCAATAACATTTAATTTTGAAGAGCGAGATAGAATATCATATGCATGAACACCTACTTTTTTCCTTTCAGTAACATTACCTTGAGAATCATTGTAATACATATTTGCAAGAATTTCAGTAGCTAAAACAGTTTGCCGAGCATCCAAATGATCTCCAACTACAACAGTTCCATTAAATTTTCCATCCTTAGCAAAGTAACGAGGATAATTCTTCAAGTTTGGTTCAGTTGTTTTACTACCTACAAATTCAAGCACCATCGATTCTAATTTCTTTTTGTCTGCTTCCGGATCTGAATTTTTTTCCATTTCTTCCAATTGTCCTATAGAAGAAAAAAGATTATTAATATTTAAGTCTGGAAACGATTCAGTTACGTGGGGAACCCCTATAAACAACCCAGACAATAAAAATGCTTGCGTTCCAAGAACACTTAAAGGATTGATAAAATTAGCGCCTTTACTATTTTCTGGAACCGTCATTCTTCGTTTGAGATATTTGTGACCTAAGTAAGAAACCCCTCCCCAAAGACTAGCAAAAGGAAGAGCATCTAACATAAATTGATAATTATCAGCACTACCTAAAAGTTCTGTTGCAGCTTCTGGATTAAGAAGACCTCCAACAATTGCTAAAGCACTTGCACCTGCTACGGCAGCACCAACTTTTGAAACAGCATTATGAAGCCAATCAGTTATTCCTTTTGAGGTTATAGGTAAATTGTAATTTTCTAATTTAGGAGTTTCCTCAACAACAGCACCATTTCCTGAATTCGCGATTTCTTCTAATGATCGTCTCATTTCTCCTAAAGTCGCAATAGATGAACCAACACTTGTTTCTAATCTTTCTGGTAGATTTACTTCAGTAAAAAAATCACCTAAGATTTCTGTGTTATAATGTCTTACTAATCCTGCTAATTCTGGTGGAGAATTATTTAATGAAAGAGTAAAATACTGATTTCTAAGTTTTGTTGATACATTATCCACTTTTTTTGGAGCAGTAACGTGATGTCCATCATCATTACTTGCACCAGGAGTTTCTTTCAACATTTGAGTAAGAGTTCCACGTAATTTTTCTAATCTTACTTCCCTTTCCAACTTCAAAGTTGGGTTTGAGTTTTGTAATTCAATATCTCTTTCTGCATCTTCAAGAAACAACCCAGTCACATAATCTACAGCAGCTTTCTGTTTTCTTTCTGCTTCAATAACTTCAGGTCCAAGAACTGAATCATCTGAATCTAAACCGGCTTTCTTTCTTAGACGGGATATTGGTTCTTCAAATGTATCTGCAAGATCTTTTGTCTCTTTCACAGGTGACCATAACCAAGAACATTTTTCAAATCCTTTTGCTACTCTCGCTAAATCATATCCTTCTGAAAAAGATTGCCATGTAATATCACCTGAATCTAATCCTTTTCTTCTTGAATATTCTTTATAAAATTTGTAAACATCTTTTAGAACTTCTTCTTTACTTGTTTCAGAAATTCCTAATGTTTCTAAGAAATTAAAACTGTCAAACTGAATTGGACCATGACGAAATAAATAATCATGTAATAAAGTGTGGTAAGGTAGTCCTTGATCTTTACTTTCTGGGTAAAGTTTTTTTTCATGATCAATAAGAACATTGTCAAATTTCAAGTCGCCATGTAATACATGGTGATCTAATCCCATAATTTGTGTTGCAACGGTTGTTCTATAAGTATCACATAATTCACTAACTAAACCTTGATTTTTTAGGAAGGATTCTTCTGCTTGATAAACACCAGCTCTAAAATCATTTTCTACATAACTAATTCCTTGGCTTGAAAGATAAGAACGTAAAACAAACTTCTTGAAATAATCGTTTGTCAATTTATCTAAACCAAGTTTTTCTTTTTCAGCTGTATCAATAACAGGATTAAAATTAGCAGATTGAAGAGCTGTATAATTTTGAGGATTCATTTGAAAATCTGTAACGTCTAAACTAATACGTGCAGATTTTCTTAAGACGTTAATCGCTAATGTTTTTTTCTGTACTTCATTCATGTCTCCAACATCTAATTCTGTATATTCTGGAGATGAAATTCTATCAACTGAAGGAAATGTAAATACAACATCTGCAGAATAATTTTTTGAAAGATGTCCCTGAGCTGCTGCTTGTTCTAATGACATTCCGGATTGGTTTGTTTTTGTAAAAGTCGGTAACGTTTTTCCACCAGGTAGTAAAATATCTGTTTTAAGAATAAGTCCACCACTTTCAGTTGTCATACATGTACGATCAATTGGAGATTCTAATAATGGAAAAATAGTTTTATCTTGAAATTCTCCCATATCTTTTTGAAAACGGGGTACTTCGGTATTTAATTGATGTAATTCATTTCTAGAAAGTGTATGTTTAAATCTATCAACAGTTGTGCCAATTTGATGCATAACCATCTGTTGATAAAAATCTTCAAAATCAGAAAATGAGGGAAATGAAGCCATGTTAGGTCTTCGTTCAGCTACATCTTCTTGAGTTGTACCATATTTTTCTCCATCAGCACCACGCCATAAAACTGCTTTATCAATTTCAAAAGATCTAGCATGAGTATAAAAATCTGGATCAATATCACCCTCTCTACAAAGTTCTCCTAAAAAGAGCAATTTCTCTTCCAATGTACCTTCAAATGTATCTTTTGTTGTCATCTTTTAATAAGGGAAACTTTTCCCCGTTTGGTGTGATTACATAAGGTTTTACAATTCTTGAACCACTTGCGGTCACGCAATCATAAACTTCTTCTTCAATGATTGGCAAAAATGCCACGTCACCTAATAAAGGAGGCATTATTTTGTGAAGTGTACGCATAGTTTTCCTTGAGGAATTTGTTAAATTTCCTTCTAATTCCATTGACCCTAACCAATCTAAGACGCTTTCGGCATACCATTTGAGATAGCCATCCTTTGAATCAAAGCTTTGCATGTAGGGGAAATCGTTACTCACTTCACCCATTACAATTTGTTCTTTCTGCCTTGTGTAATGCTTCAATTGATCTACGTAATCTCTACTTAAACCGTAATATTTAGGTAAATCATCTATTTTACCCAATATTACGTCTAATTTGCTTGCCATTTTATAAAGGTTTTTGTCTATTTGTCACTATTTAGTGAATAAGCCTAATTATAGGGTTATAATAGAAATAGGAAGGAATAGGATATAATGATGATTCTTAAGAAACATAATATAAAATTAAGAAATTATTTGATCAGTTTTTCATCACGTTCTTTAACCAGCTCAGAAATAAATTGATCTACGGGAATGTCAAACTTCTGTTCTCCGTTTCTATAACGAACGGCAACGGTTCCTTTCTCAACTTCCTTGTCACCAATTGTGACAATGTAATTGACATTCTCCATCTGAGCATCACGAATCTTTCGTCCCATGGTTTCAGATCGTTCATCTAATTCCACACGTAATCCATAAACATTCATTTTTGCAACAATTTCTTGTGCAAGTTGTGAACTTCTATCGGTGATTGTAAGTACTTTAACTTGAACTGGTGATAACCATAATGGAAACTTCCCTGCAAAATGTTCAATTAATACTGCCATAAATCTTTCTAAGGAACCAGATACAGCTCTATGAATCATCACTGGACGTTCTTTCTTACTTTCTGCATTCATATATGATAAGTCAAATCTTTCTGGTAAATTAAAATCTAATTGAATGGTTGCAAGTTGCCATTCTCGTCCCATGGAATCTTTAAACATGAAATCTAACTTTGGTCCGTAGAATGCTGCTTCTCCTTCAATCTTTTTGAAAGGAAGTTTATTTTCTGTTGCAGCTTCTTCTAAGGCTGTTTCTGCAGTCACCCATACATCTTCTGTTCCAAGATATTTTGATCTATCTTCTCCTCTTACGGATAAAGAAACCCAGTAATCTTGATCCATATCTAATGTTTTATAGAATGCACCAACAATTTCAACAATGGTTGCAACTTCTTGTTTGATTTGATCAACTCTACAGAAAACGTGACCATCATCTTGTGTGATTGCACGTACTCTGCTTAATCCTAAGAGTTGTCCAGATTTTTCATCTCTATATACTGCTGTTGGTTCAAAGTATCGTACTGGCATATCTCTGTAACTGAACGAGAAATTTTCAAAGATTTGAATATGATGTGGACAGTTCATTGGTTTCATCACAAAGTTTTCTGATTTTCCTTTCACACGAAATAATTCGTCACCAAATTTTTCCCAATGACCTGATTTTTTATATAACGATTCTTTCGCAATATGTGGGATCCAAACTTTACTATATCCTTTTCCTTTATGTAGATCCCACAAGAATTTTGTAATTTCTTCACGAATAATCATTCCTTTTGGAGCGAGTAAAGGAAGTCCTGCTCCAATTAGTTTACTCACGACAAATAAGCCTTGTTCTTTTCCAATTTTTAAATGTGAACGGTTTTCTGCATCTTCTCGTTTCTTTAAGTATGTGTCAAGTCCTGAAGAACTTGCAAAACCTACAACAAAGATTCGTAATAATTGTGCATTTGCATCATTACCTTTCCAATAGCTGCTGGACATGTTCATGATTTTAAATGCGGAAATTTCATTTAAAGAATAAATAAATGGATCTTTGTACAATGGTACAAATGTAATATCATTAATCTGATACGCTTCAGCGTTATTTCCTAAATCCTTTGCAATACTTTTTTGTAATTCTTTTTCAAGATGTTCTACACCTGTTTTTGCTAAAACAAGGTCTTGTGAAACGAGTTCTTGCATTTTTGCTTCAATCTTTTTAAAATGTCCTGGTTTGATTTTTAGATTAGAAAAATCTACATACGCTTGATCTAAATGAAATCCTAAAGATCCTAATTCTGATTCTGGCCAAATTTCTTTCACTGCTTTCGCCATTAATGCAGCTGTTGTATAAATGACTTTTTCTTCTTGAGAAAGTTCTTTAGATTCTAATACAAACGGTTCATCTTTTGATTCACGTTTTAAATTAAGTTCTTCTTCAGTACCAAATTCTCTACTTAATTCTGAAAGAGGATGTCCTTTACAAGCCACATTAAATGATTTATACCATCCGAACGGTGCACGTGTCACTTTAAAATCTTCGGATAAAAGTTGTTGTGCTTGTTTCATCAACGCAACTGCCATTTTAGGATTTCCTAATTGAGAACTTAGATGTGCATATGGATATAATACAAGAGTATCTGTGTTAACTTGATCCGCAATCTTACGAATTTCATGAACATATCGTTTAACAATAGCTTGAACATTTGATTCATCTGTTTTCTCAAAAGCTGTAAATACAACGAGACATTCTTCTACCCGTTCCTTGTCTCCGGATTCAAATTCGTCTTCAGCTCCTTTGAACGCCTTCTTTTTCGCTTCAAATTCAATGAAGTCTGCGTGTATTGTTAGTATCTTCATAATTTAGTTGTAAGAAGCTTATGTTTAAAAAAGGTTTGGGTTTTTGGTGTGTAGATGCAGAGATTTTGTTTATAATTCTTGAATTTTTTTAGAAAAATTATTGTTTTGAAGCCTGCACAATTGCATCAATGGTCTGTGCTGTTTTTTCCCCACCAACAGCATCAACAAGTGATTTTCTTTTAGCATCTAAATCCCATTCTTTTATTTTTCTCATAGACTCATTTCCTGCCGTTAACGCATCATTTTTAGAGTCATAAATAGCAGAACATGAGATTATTGGACGATACCGTCCTTCTTCACCATGAGTAATAGCATAACCATGTTTTCCAGATTCTTGATTCTCATAAGAACTAACGAATGTTTCATTTTCTTGAATTTCTAATGCTGAAAGTAAACTAACCATGACATATTTGACCTTGTCAGACTTAAAAAGATTATTGTATTGAAGGAGTATTATTCTACAAATCATAGAATTACCCACACACAAATCAGTAAGCTTCTTAAACTCCAAAATATTCTTTTTACTGTATGCCCAAGAAAAAAGAAACAATTATTGTGATGAGTGCCCATTCTGACGATTTTGTCATTGGTGCAGGTGGAACCATCGCAGAATACATTAAACAAGGAAAAAAGGTCATTTCAATCGTATTTTCTTATGGTGAGAAGTCACATCCATGGTTAAAGGAAAAGGTAGTGCAAAAATTCCGTATCCAAGAAACAAAAGATGCTGCGAAAGCATTAGGTTGTGAGGTTGTTCTTTATGATATGAAGGAAGGAAAGTTCTATGAGGAATATCAAAAGAAAAACTATGAAAAAGAATTTTTACAACTTCTCAAAAGTCAAAAACCTTCAAAAATATTTACCCATAGTAATGAAGATCCACATCCAGATCATAAAGCGGTACATAAAATAACATTAGAATTATTTGAAAAATTAAAGGAAAAACCAGAATTATATATCTATTCAATTTGGAACCCAGTATCATTTAGAACACAACATCCTAAATTATTTGTTGACATCACAGGATCATATAAAGAAAAAGTGAAATCTTTACATGCCTTTCCTTCACAGAGATATAATGCAATCTATCCATTATTCATTCTCATCCTATTCAGAGCAATCAGAGATGGGTTTAAAATCAAAGGATCTAAGTTTGGTGAAAGTTTTTACAGAATAAAATGACAGAAAAAAAGAAAATCTTAATCGCAGCGGACACATACTTTCCAAAGGTAGATGGTGTGCTTATGTTCATTAAGGAATTCATTAAACGTGCAGAGAATGATTTTGACATTCATCTTTTAGTACCAAAATATAGTCAGAAAAAGAGTTTTAAGTCTATTAAAACAACGTTTCTAGAATTATCCAAACGTTCAAGAGCATTTACATATGAACCAATTTCTATTAAGCGTGAGAATAGAAAGAAAATTAAAAAAGCAGTGAAGGAAGCAGATATTGTATTTGTTCAAGAACTTGGTCCAGTTGGATTTCTTGCATTTAGACAAGCACGTAAACTAAAGAAGAAAACTGTTTTCTACTTCCACAATACTCCGTGGGATTTTTTAACAAAACATTATACACTAAATGATTATCTTTCACGGATTGTAAAACAATTCTTCATTAAACTTTACAATAAGGCTGATTTGTTGCTTGTTCCATACAATGATTTCAAAGCTGAGTTACGAAAGATTGGTATTAAGTCACATATGGAGATTGCACGATTAGGTGTGGATATTGAACGTTTCAAACCTTCTGATGTGAAGTTAAGAACGAAAGCAAGGTTGAAATTAAATGATAAGCAAGTCATTGGGTATGTTGGAAGAATTTCAAATGAAAAAAATACTCTTGTGTTATTAGAAGCATTCAAAAAACTAAATGATCCAAACCTTCATTTGTTAATTGTTGGAGATGGTCAAAAGGAATTAGTTAAAAAATTCAAAGAACTCAAAAATTGTACAATCACAGGATTCGTAAAGGATGTTGAAAAATATCTTCAAGCGATGGATATTTTTGTGATGCCAAGTTTAACTGAAACAACATCTCTTGCAACATTAGAAGCAATGGCATCAGGAATTCCTATTGTTTCTACAAAATTGGGATTTATGCAACATTATATTGTCAAAAATTACAATGGTTTATTTTTCCCACGAAATAGTCCATCAATGTTAGCTGTGCAAATTAGAAAATTATTGGAAGATGACCACTTACGCGAGAAATTAGGTAAGAACGCACGTAAAACGGTAGCATACTCCTTCTCTTGGGAACGTTCTATTAATCGGATTAAACGTATATTACAAAAGGAATAAACTAGAAATAAACACATACTTCTCAATGAAAACATATAGGTATATATAGCATAAACGAAAACTTTAAAAGGCACCCAAAAAAGTTTCCAAACATGAGTTATAACGAACAATTTGGGGAACAAAAAGGTGAACGCCAATATGGCGATGATGAATCTACCGAAAAAAGTGGATTCATGAAAGGCTTTATGAATGAAAAAGAGGGAAGTGTATGTGCAGAGTGTGATAGCGCTGTTGACCAAGAAGAGATAATTTCTAAGGATTTTGATGGTGAACAACAGATATTTTGCTCAAAATCATGTGTGGAAGATTTTTCAGAAAGTTTTTGAATTTTTATTTTTTTTTATTTTTTAACCGATATATTTAAATTAGGAATATGACTTTTACCTATATGGCCAAACGTAAAGTTCATTCTTCAGAGCATAGAGTTTACATTAAACTAGAACATTGGAAGAAAATCACTGATTTACGTTTATTGGAACATTTTATGCTTCCTCTCAAAAGAAAATTTCCTTTATTCTCTTTTTTATATCCAAAAACTAAAGCTCTCTACAATAGAATGCCTTTAAGGAAGAATGGTGAGAATCCTTTTGCACATCCATTAAATACAATTTTAAATCTTCTAAAAGCAGGTGTAAAGGATGAAGTGATTCTTTGTGCAGCATTAGTTCATGATTATGTTGAAGAACAAGTTGATTTATTTCGTGATGAGCATAAGATCAATGAAAAAACAGCGAAAGGTATTAGACGATTAGATGATTTTGAAAGAGAGGTATTTATTACATTTGAAGAAGAAATTTTAATATTTTGTAAAAGAAGAAAAATTGATTTAAAGAAAGGGAAAAAGATTATTGCAACAACACGATTATTAACACGACACAAACGTGATTTTTATTATCGTTCTATAATCAATATTTTCACGCATCACAATACTGAAATTAAAGAAAATGCCATTCTTATTAAACTTGCAGACCGTTTACATAATGTTCTAACAATTGGAAATTTCAATGAAGCAGAACGAAATTATCAATGTTTCAAAAATATGTTTATTCTTAATTCTGTAAAACGATATCTTAAGAACAAACACGGAAAAATGATTTTTGAAGATAACGTTCTAAATCCATTGGATAAACTTTTCAAAAAAAATGCAAAGGCAACATACACCGCATTTTTAGAAATTTGCCACTTATGTACTGCAAAGGGGCTTATAGAAGTAACACCAATGATTCAGCTTGCATTAAAGAAGTTTGCATTAGAAACTGAAGGGATGTGGGAAGTAACTAAATTAAATAAACATGAAAAACATTTAATGTGTTTATTCCAAGGTGTAATTAGAAAGTATGATTACAGATTACATCATGAAAAAAATAAATTTAAGAAACGTACATTAAAAGAAATTGAGTATGTCAAAAAATTCTTTGTAGAACATAAATTTAATGATGAGCAAATTAACGCAATTATTGATTACAAAGATGCATATGGTATGAAGGAAGTTATTGGATACTTATTGTATGAAAAAGATTATAGTATTGCAGGGTTTGAGTATAGTGGTTTATTTGAACGTTAGGATTCATCAAGAATGATTCGCTCTCCAAATCCACCACGTTCTTCTGCTTTATTTTTTCTAATATTTTCTAAATCTTCTTTATCAGTCTGATGAAAATTACATAAAGCATAAATTACTTCAAGAATGTCCGCAAGTTCTTCTTTAGAAGGGTCTTGTAAATACTCATCAACTTCCTCTTGAAGTTTTTCTTTCAATTTTTGTTGATACTCATCATCAGAAGCAATATGAGTTAAACAAGATTCACCTTTATTTCTAATGATTTCAGGAATCTTGTTTCTTACTAATTTATTATATTTCATTCTGAATTAACGAAATCTTGCTAAACTCTTCCTTTGCATCTTTATTCTCAAACACAACGCCATACAACAATGAAACAAAGTCTCTTTTCAATTCATTTTCTTCTAAAAGATCATGAACTAATTTCAATGTTACATATCCTTCTGCATGTTTCTTTTGTGATTCTAGATCTTTAATTGCTTCTTCTACTGTCATACCTGAACCAATCATTTCTCCAAACAATCTATTCCGAGAATTTCCGAAACAGGTTGTCATAAGATCACCCATCCATGCGTTGGATGCTGTGTGAAAGGTTTCATCCTTTGCACCTAATTTAATTGCTAACAATTCTACTTCTCTAAGTGTTTGTGCAATAAAGAATGCTTTTGCAGATGTGCCAAATTTAAGTCCGTCAATAATCCCACCACCAATTGCAATCAGATTCTTGAATGCACCTGCAAATTCTATTCCAACAATATCAGTTGTTATTTCAACATGAACAGTGGTTGGTTTAAAGAGTTCTTTTAATACTTCTAAAGCAGATTCATCTGTACATCCAATATCTGCACCTACTGGTAAACCATGTGCGACATCACCTGCTAACATACCTCCAGAAATCGTTGCTGTAGGATTTGATAAGAATTCAGAAATGATTTCTGACATCCGTTTATTTGTACTTTTTTCAAGAGCCTTTGAAACATTTAGTAATATTGCTTCCTGAGGGACTAATTCTTTAATAGATTCAAGCGCACCACGAAGATATTGTGCTGGAACTGCAAGTAATACAACGTCTGCATCTTTCAAACATTCTTCTTTACTTGCAGTAGGAATTAAATTAGAACTGATTTCACAATCTTTGTGGAAATACGGATGATGTTTTGTTTCTTTCAACGTATTGATGACTTCATCTACAACATCATATGCATACACTTCAATTTGAGAATGTGTTTTTGATAATAATAATGCAAGTGCATATCCGAATGCACCACAACCAACTACTGAGATTTTTTTTACCATGTATTAAAGAGTGGAGTTAGATATATAAGAATTGTGGAAATTAAACTAAAGAAAAAAAGAAAAAACTATTCATTAAGCCTATACAAAACCCTTGAAGAAGAATTTAAATGACTTACAAGATGCAGTGAATCTGAATGTTGAACATTTACACTATGAGGAATTTTAAGAGTTTTTGAATAAATACTAACTGCAATTCCACGTTCACCTTTAAATCCGGCAGCAAAAGAAAGCCATGAATCTTGAGTTCTTGGTAACATGTCCGCTAAGGCATTACAAAATGCGATATCTTCTTCAGAATATTTTGCTTCAGCTTGAGATAATGCTTCAACATAAGGGGAATTAGTACGTTCTTGGGTTTTGCTACCAGGTATTTGAAATACAAAGGGCTGCAATGAAGAATCTAATTCATGCTGCATCTTACTTAATTTGTTTCCACAATAATCAATACCTACATTAAGACCAAGGTTTCTATAGAAAGCCGCAAGTCGTACATCACCTGATGAAACCATCTTTGGATCTTTAAGTTCAGGTCCTAATCTATCAAACATACCACGACCAAAAACTTTTTTTGCATGTTCAAGGTTTTCTTCAATACCATAAGATTTTTCTCTTACATATTTAGAAACTTTTCCTAATCCTTCCATAAAAGGATTTAAAACCCGATCAGATAAAGTTTGATTTAAATTGATAACACCACCATCCATCTTATCAAATAATTCTTGATGATCCCTTTTTTGTTTCTTTGGATCATAAATAATTTTATGGAGATGAATACACGTTGTTGGTCTCAATTTCCCATCTGTTAATTGTGGAGCTCCGATCTCTTCTAATACTTCCTCTAATGATTTAAAACCATACATGTTATTCCCCCTTCTATCACATAATTATTCAAAAAGAACTAATTTAAATAAGTGACTTCTAAAAAACATCTAAAAGAACATCTATTTTATAGAATGACTTGAAAAGTGAAAACTACCCGAAAACCTTAACATAATTCTTCCAAATCTGATCTGCAACTTCTTCCACACTTAATCCTTTAATCTCTGCAATTTTCTTAATGGTTTCAGTTACATATGCGGGTTCATTAATCTTATCTCTAAATGGAGATAACCATGGTGCATCTGTTTCTGTAAGTAGCTGAGTTAGTGGAACGAGTTCTACAGCAATTTGGAAATTCTGTGCTTTTACAATGTTTGGTGGAATTGAAAAGTAGTATCCAAGTGCAGCTGCACGTTTAGTCAAATGTTTTCTTCCAGAGAAACAATGAAGGTCTACAGGAATTTCGTTGTTGGGAAGTTCTTCTTCTAAGATATCAAGACATTGTAATTCTGCTTTCCTGGAATGAATCACGATTGGTTTCTTAATCTTCTTTGCAAACCGAATTATTTTACGAAAAGTCTCAGATTGTTGTTCAAGAGTTTTTTCTTTATCTGCCCAATTAAAGTCCATACCAATTTCTCCAATAGAAACGAATTCATCTTGATGTTCTTCCATGAATGTAAATTCTTCATCTAAATCAATTTTTCCTATCTGCCTAGCCAAACCTGTTTCACCATCTGCTAATCCAAGTGCATCTATTGGATAAATTCCTAATGAAGCTTTGATGATAGGATATTTCTTACTCAATGCAAGAACTTCACGATTTGATGCTGTATTGACACCAGAAACAACGATTGCTTTCACACCTGCCTTTTCTGCATTCTTCAAGACTTCATCTAGCTTTCCTTCAAATTCTTTATGGTTCAAATGGCAATGGACGTCTACTAAGTTCATAATAATCATAGAAAAAATAGAAGTTTATAAGGTTTAAGGTAAATAATCTAATCCTTGCTCTTGCTCAATTATTTTAAGGAGATCTAAACCTTGTTCAGATAATTCTACAGCAATTAATTCTTCTTCATATTGCTGATCACATTTCTCAGAAATCATTTTTCTATACCCTCGAGGTATTTTCACAATTTCAATATCACAAGGCTTTTTTTTAGTCCAATCGTACAAGATAAGCCCTAAACCAATTTTCTGACTATTTTTTATACCATAACCAAATGGATCGTTCAGAGTTCTGTGAAGATTTGTTGTATAAATATTCATAAATTTTTCACAATAGGTTGAATCTGATAAATTACAATTAACTGCAGAAAATGTTCTTGGACCTGTTTTTATTGATACAACGGCATATAATTCTCTTGAAGATGTATGTAATGTATACAAAACTTTAGCTTTTTGATTATTTGTTTGAATTCCCGTGTAAATTCCTATATGAAATTTTTTACAGAAATCAAAAGTATCAATAGATTTTGGTTCAAAGAATTTTCCAATTTCAGATCCATTTTGACCATGTGTACGTTTCGTATGAATTTTTCCAGGGCTACATTTTTCATGAAATGTTGCCAACCAAGGTGCTTCAGCTTTTTCAGGTGTTTCAACAGGATGAGATTTAACAACTATTGGTTTTGGATTAATATTAACAGTAACAGGTGCAGAACAACCTACTATTGGCATTAGACCTATAATCAATCCTGTTAAAGTTTTCTTAATATCCATAAGTACATAATTATCAACCTTTTTTATAACTTTATTGTTATTTATCCAAGAGTTTCCAAAAAATATTCACTCAAGAGTAAAAACAAAGACAAATTATATAAATAAAGCCAATTTCGAACTATTTATGGCCGAATATATCCTTAAATGTCCACCAAAACCTTTAGAAGAAATAGAGCTCCTAACCATAGCTAATTTACGTAGAGGCCATGATTATAAAATTGCTCTCAATTTATTAACAGATTTACCTGCCTATATGATTGAGGATGGAGAGATTCTAGAAAAAGAAAAATTATTATCCTTATTAAGAACGTTACAGACCTCTGCTACACATGTAAAAAATATAGATTTTGCTCTACAAACAATAATTGATCCTAAATTCTCTGAAACATTTCAAATAAAGGATGTTGCTAATGACCTAGGTAATATGCTAAGTGTAAGATATGGTGCATATCAACAACCTGAAATAAATATAAATGGAACTTTTTCAATGAATTCACATCCCGATTTATTGTACATGCAATTATACAATCAATTACGTAATGCCCAACAAAGTTGCACACAACAACCATCACCCAGAATCCACATGAATATTTCATCTCACAAATTAACTAAAAAAGAACTTGGTTATACTGGCGAGAATCAATTTACCCAAGAAAAATCCTTTGTGAAAATTGATATTACTGATAATGGATTTGGTATTGATGAAGTATTATTACCAGATATATTCAAAAGAGGAGTTAGCACAAAATTAACAAGAGGTATTGGTTTAGCACTTTCAGGACAAACTTGTCACTTGCTAAAAGGTTTTATTAAAGTAAATTCAGAATTAGGTAAGGGCACAACTTTTTCAATGTATTTACCGCAAGAGATATAAAAGAAGAACATAATTAACAACATAATGTCAAGTGTAAGAAAACGTGGAAGTTAAGAACATTACCTTTTTCTAGATTATATTATATCATCACATCAAATTTACAATAAAATTACAATTAGAGGATTAAAAAAATGAATGTTAAAGATTTCACATGGGAACAAGGACTTACAGTAAAAGGGCTTATTGATCAATACAAACAGGTAGGATTTCAAAGTATTGAGTTAGCACGAGCTGCAGAAGTTTTTGTTAAAATAAAGAAAAACAATGCAAAAACGTACCTTACTTTCACATCAAACATGGTTACATCAGGATTACGAGGATTCTTTGCTCAACTAATTAAATTAAAGATGGCAGATGTCATTGTCACAACTGTTGGTGGCATTGAAGAAGACATCATGAAGTCTAAAGGTGAAAAGTTTAAGGTTGGAAGATTTGATACAGATGATGTTGAATTACATGAACAAGGTGTAAACCGTGTAGGAAATTTATTCATCAACAATGAAGCATACATGAATTTTGAAGATTTAATGTTGCCTATTCTAAATACTCTTTATGAAAAGAAAAAACGATGGGCTGTCTCTGAACTTCTAAGAGAAATTGGATTAACATTAGATGATGAGAATTCTATTCTTTATCAAGCTGCAAAGAACAATGTCCCGATTTTCTGTCCTGCAATTACAGATGGTGCATTCGGGTTCCATTTATACTTATTTCAACAGAAACATAAAGATTTTATTGTTGATGTCGTGCAAGATTTTGGAAATATTTTATTCAGTAGCAGCCAAGATGAAAAAAAAGCTGTAATTGCATTAGGAGGTTCCATCAGCAAGCATCATGCAATCTTATGCACACTTCTTAATGGTGGCGCAAATTATGCTGTATATATGACAACTGCTCATAAAACATCAGGGTCTATGAGTGGTGCAACAACTGAAGAAGCAAAGTCTTGGGGAAAAGTTAAGGATGATTCTGATGTTGCAACAGTAAATGGAGACGTTACAATCATGTTTCCACTAGCAATGATTTGGGCGCTTGAAGAATTGAAGAAGGATGGATTAATTGAATGATACCTTATAGTGTGATTTTAAGATTTGGTCCAAGTTTAGTAACAGAAATAGATCCTTCTTTAGAATATGTCAGAAAATTAAATTCACGAGTACATCATGTAAGAAAAAATGGAGAGGATCAAATATTTAGATTTGGAACAATAATGTTTAAAAGAACCTTAGAAAGAGAGATAATGGGTCTTGAATTAGCAAAAGGAAACCCAGTCCCTAAAGTAGAAGAAGTTTATTGCCAGAATGGTGATAGAATCGCTCTTCGTAAAACATTCATTCCTGGAAGAGAATTTAATATGGCAACAGATCAACATCTTAAAAGCCAAGCATATGAGTTAGTAAGAAGGATTCATGCGGTTGGAGTTTCTTACTTAGATCTTAAAGTAGATAACATGATTGTAAATGAAAATGGATTACATTTACCAGATTTTGATTTTGTTTCAATTAAAGGATTTTTTGGTGATTATAAATTACATCGGGATTATGACAATGAATGCTTAATAAGAATTTTCGGAAAAAGATGAAACCACACTTCACACTAAACAAAAACATTGTACTTCAACAATACCATAAAACAGAGAAGATTTCAGACATTGTTAGTTATTCTTCTAAAACAAATCCTTTAGTAACACCAATTTTAGAACAAGAAACAGATGCTATGTTTTCTATCCATTTACAAAATGAATTGAAAAATGTGAAAGATAAATCACGAATCTTGTTTCTTGCACAAGCGTGGAACGAGGAACAAATAGAATCATTAATCAATCAAGGTATCAATTGGTTTGTTGTTGATAATGAAGTTGATTTAGAAATCTTAGTGAAGTATCTAGATACAAGAGATACAAAAATCAACCTTCTACTAAGATTAAAACTAAAAGAACGTACATTAAAGACGGAAAAGTATTATGTTTTCGGTATGGAATCAAAAGTCATCAATCAAAAGATCAATGAATTGTCAAATCATAAAAACATCAACAATTTAGGAATCCATTTCCATAGAAAAACACAAAATATGGCTGAATGGAATTTGCAGTATGAGATTGAAGATGTTATCCCTCCAGAAGTTCTTAACAAAATAACAATTCTAAATATTGGAGGAGGATTACCAAGTAATTATGCAAATACGAATGTTAAGGTAATTGATTCAATTTTCAATAAAATAAATGACTTGAAATCATGGTTACAAACAAAAAATATTAAATTGATGCTAGAACCTGGTAGGTTTATTGCAGCACCTGCTGGAAAACTTCATACAGAGATTATTGCAATCCATAGTAATACAATTATTGTAAATACATCTGTATATAATTCTGATATGGATGCGTTAATTGTTCCTGTGAAACTTCTTGTTGAAAATGAATTAGAAAAACATCAAGGAGAACCCTATGTTATTAAAGGAATCACACCTTGTTCTTTGGACTTATTTCGTTACAGAGTTTATCTTAATGAACCAAAAGTAGGAGATAAGATCACATTTCTTAATGCAGGCGCATATAATTTTTCAACAGAATTTTGTGATCTTGAAAAATTGGAGACAATTGAAGAATGATGACATGGATGAACCTTCCTGAAGAATATAGAACAGACACATCAAAGTATGTTATAATCCCAATTGCATATGAGAAAAATTTAACTTTTGGTAAAGGAACTTCTAAAGGTCCAGGAGCTATCATCAATGCGTCAAAACATTTAGAATATTATGATGATCAGTTTGATTGTGAACCATTTGAAAAAGGTATCAAAGTACAACCACAATTAAATCTTAACGATTCAACTCCAGAAGAAATGGTTGAAACAATATCACTATCAATTCCAAACAAATTCATCCTGGCAATTGGTGGAGATCATGCAACAACAATTGGAACGGTTAAAGGATTAGAAAAATATCATGAAGAGTTTTCAGTGATTCAATTTGATGCACATGCAGATTTTAGAGATTCATGGAACAATTCATCTTTGAACCATGCATGTGTTGCAAAACAAGTTTCTAAGAAACATTCTTTATTACAAATTGGAATTAGATCTATGGATATTGATGAAAAGAATCAATTAGATCAAACAGAACATGTGCATACAATTAAAGCATACGATTTTTCATTGGAATCAATCAAATCTATTTTACCAAAACTACATCATAAAGTGTTCATTACAATTGATGTAGATGCATTTGATCCTTCTGTTATAAGAAACACAGGAACACCTGAACCAGGTGGATTAATGTGGAATCAGATCATTGTTTCATTAGAACTAATCTTCAAACATAAACAGGTTATTGGAGCCGACATCACAGAATTTTCTCCTAATCAAAATTATGAAGCAGAAGCTTATACTTTAGCTAAATTAACTTATAAAATAATGGCATTAGATTCTTCAAGTACCGAATAATATAAATATCATTAATTCTTCACAAATATGATTAAAATGCGTAAAGCCATCTCACCCCGTTCTAAAGAAGGGGGTTTCAAAGAGATGGTTTTTCAACTACGCATTTTTAGCATGCAAAAAATATCACCAGAGATATTTTTAAGCACAAAATCCTTAGGAGGTGATAATATGAAAAAAATATTAGTTTTATTAAGTTTAATTGCAGTTCTTGTTCTAATCGTTGGATGCGGAACTCCAGAGGTTGTTGAAGAAGTTGTTGATGAAGTAGTTGATGAACCTGTAGAGATTGTAGAAGAAGTTGTTGAAGAAGTTGTTGAAACAGCAGAAGTCAAAGTTACAAAAGATGGTTTTGTTCCAGACACATTAAATGTTAAAGTTGGAACTATTGTAACATGGGAAAATGTTGACGACGATAAAAAATACGATAGACCAATGATTTTAGGTACACAAAAATGTATTAAGTTAAAAACAGATAGACTTGAAGCTGGTGAGAGTTATAGTTTTACATTTGAAGAAGCAATGGAATGTAAAATTGTAAATGGTATTCTACCAAGTCAAACAATGAAAGTTGTTGTTGAATAAATTTTATTTTTTTTTATTTTTTATTTTTATCGAACCTTATCTTCAAATTTTTGAAAAAACTGACGTTTCGGACTTTTAACTCGTGATTCAACATTTCTAAGAAACAAGTATAATTTTGCATTTAATTCATCTAATTTAAACAAAAGTAATTCAGAATCTTGTTTAGATAAATATTTTAGATCATGACATAAATTCAGTAATACTTCAACTTCTTTAGCGGAAGCATAAGAAACATTGAGAAAATATGCAAACTCTCTATCACTTGCTTTTGCACTTCCTTCAGCAATGTTTAATGGAATAGATACTGAGGCACGTCGAAGTTGAGAGGTGATATTATGTAGTTCTTCTTTAGGAAAATTTTTGGATTTTTGATAAACATCTAATACAAATTGATATGCTAAATGATAAACTTGAATATTTTTATAATTTCTGGCCATACATTATTATTACATCTTCTCTTTATATGTATTTGTAGAAGCTAATATAATGTCTTTGGTGGTGGTGTTCGGGTGGTGGTACTAAATTAAAATGGACAGTGATCTGACTAATAATAACTTGTGAGATAGTTTGTTTGAAATAAAAAATTGTTGGGAATCTAAAACATAGCTAAAGCTATACCTTATTAAAAAAAAAGAAAAAAAAGGTTGAAGTAAATGAAAACCATATGTAGTTTAACACAAAGATATGAACGTTAGTGAGTGCATGCTGAATGTCTCGTTGCCTTGACACTTACACACCACTTCTATCAAACGGGTATTCTTTCCGTGTTCTAAGGAATCTCTTTTCAAGGTACGCTTCGTGCTTAGATGCGTTCAGCACTTATCGCTTATTGCGTAGCTGCTCTGCATGCCTTATCAGACAACAGATCGACCAGTGGCAACGAACTTTCGTTCCTCTCGTACTAAAAAGTCCTTCCTTTCAGATTCCCAACAATTCCAGTAGATATCAAACAAACTGCCTCACAGCGTTCTGAACCCAGCTCACGATCCCTTTTAATGGGTGAACACCCCCACCCTTGGCAGCTTCTGCACCGCCAGGACAGGAAGAGCCGACATCGAAGTAGCAAACCGCGCCGTCGATTTATTCTCTCTGCTTATGAGTAATCTCACAAGACAGAATACGAACTCTCAGGCGCGACAACTCAGTTATCCCCGGAGTAACTTTTCAGTCATTACCAGCCCTCATTAAGAAGGCTTGGTAGTTCGCTAGACCACACTTTCGTGTTTGGAAACCTTTATGTTCGGAGTCCAATCAGGCAGACTTTTGCTCTTACACTCTACGTCGGATTTCTAAACCGACTGAGTCTACCATTGGGCGCTATTGATATCTTTTCAACAGCGTGCCACCCCAGCCAAACTGTCTACCAACCGCTGTTCCTCTTTACGAGGTTAGTGACATAATTTCTGAAAAGTGGTGTTACATTGGCGCCTCACATACTAACTGACGTCATTATGCTCAAACAGCTCCCACTTACACTATATAACAGAAACCACATCACAACGACAGGCTACAGTAAAGTTTCACGGGGTCTTCGCTTCCCACTGGAATTCCCTGGCCTTTGCACCAGGAAAGAGTATTCGGGAGACTCTAGATTGGGACAGTGACAATCTCGTTATACCATTCATGCAGGCCGTCATTCAAACGGCAAGGCATTTCGCTACCTTAAGAGAGTTATAGTTACTCCCGCCGTTTACCAGCTCTTCACCCCGTTGAAACGAGGCTTAAAGTACTGGCACTGGGCAGGTATCACATTCTATACACATCCTTACGGACTAGCAGAATGTTAAGTTTTTGTTAAACAGTCGGACCATCTTTGTAATTGCACCCTGAAATCGCACCCATACGAGAACGAAACCAGGGATCCCTTATACCGAAGGTACAGGACTAATTTGCCGAATTCCCTAATCTAGATTAAACTCACACATCTTAGGCTTCTCACCTAGGGGCACCAGTGCCGGTTCTGGGTACGGTTACTTTAGATCTTTCAATGTTTCCTTTTCATGGACTCTAGAAATCAGCTAAACAGACTATAAGCCTGCTGTTCTACAGTTTACTCATGTTCTCATCATTACGATACTCCCATGACTTATCTGTATTAATACCTCCGACGAGAGATATTAACCTATTCAAAAGCGTTAGAAACATAGCTTGCGTTGCCGCACATACTAAAATAGTAGTGGAATATTAACCACTTTCCCTTTCCCTTCACTCCATTACGAGATCAGTTAGGACCGACTAACCCTTGGCTGATTGACATTGCCAAGGAACCCTTGCCCTTACGATGATAAGGATTCTCACCTTACTAAGATCCTACTTTCACCAGAATTTTCATTACGTACAGGTCCATCTCCTCTTACAAGAAAACTTCTATCCTATACGTACGCCTGCCTACGCCCACTTATCGTGGTCTATGGTATCGGCGGTCAGCTTAGACCCGTCAATTTTCGGGACTCACGATCTCAATGAGTAAGCTGTTACGCACTTTTTAAAGGATGGCTGCTTCTAAGCCAACCTCCTCACTGTCTAAGATCACGAACACCCTTTACCCTTTATCACTTAGCTGACACTTAGGGGCCTTAACCATAGTCTGGGTTGTTCCCCTCTCGGAAATCAAGTTTACCCCAAGACTCCCTGTTTCCCAGAGTCTACGGTGTTATAGCATTCGGAGTTGGACAAGAAACCGACAGATTTCTCCGCCTAAATCCCCTATCCGTAGCTCTACAACCATAACGACCTCGTCTGAGACTTGACTAAGGTCAATTTCGGCAGGAACCTGCTATCGCCGAGCTCGATTGGCTTTTCACCCCTATTCCCAGGTCAGAAAAACGCTTGCACGCAGAACTTCTTCAGGCCTCCACGAGGTCTTACCCTCGCTTCACCTTGCCCAGGAATAGATCGCTCGGTTTCAGGTCGTACCCATGTGACTTGTGGCCCTTTCATACCATTCCCCTCGTAAACTGCGGGAACTTGCTTTCGCTGTGGATGCCCATTTTCAGGTTATCCTTGCCACATAGATACACTCTCTGGCCCGTTATTCAAAACGAACGTCAGAACTCCTAAAAGCCCTGACACACTATCACTGCTAGATTTCAGAATCTTTTAACTCTCTATCAAGAGTTCTTTTCAACTTTCCCTCACGGTACTTTATGCTATCGGATTCGAAACGTATTTAGTCTTAGAGGTTAATGCCCCCCATATTCTCACTTCATTTTCAAGAAGCAATACTCTGGATACTTCCAAAACCTTCTTTCTTTCTCCTACGGGACTATCACCCTGTACTGTGTTACTTTCCAGTAAACTTCGGATCAAAAAGAAGGTTGAAAAGGAAGTCCAAAAACCACATCTCCATTATATTACTATAACGGATTCAGTTTGGACTGTATCGCGTTCGCTCGCTGTTACTAACGATATCTCAATTGATTTTTATTCCTGCAGGTACTAAGACGCTTCAATTCCCTGCGTTCCCCGACCCCAAAGGGTCTATAAGAGAGAAGACTCATTCGGAAATCTCCGGTTCAACGTCTACATTCGACTCGCCGGAGCATATCGTAGCTTGTCACGTCCTTCATCGGCGTTTCGAACCAAGTCATCCATCTAACAGCTTCCTAAGATGTGTTAAACTACATATGGCTCATTATTATGATGTGGTAACGTAATGAAGTAAATTCAATACTCCATCATATTCAACCAAAGTCACCGTAATATGGCTATCACGATAACTTGCGTTCAGTTTCCTGAACTATGCACCTACCTCAAGGAGATAGGAACATATTTTCCAATTAAGGAAGTGGACCCATCGGGATTTGAACCCGAGACCTCCTGCTTGCAAGGCAGGCGCTCTCCCGCTGAGCTATGGGCCCAGCAAGTTTTTAACAATGATTGTGAACTTTTTTTTAATAAAAAAAAAAAGGAGGTGATCCATCCGTAGGTTCCCCTACGGATACCTTGTGACGACTTAACCCACCTCACCGAATCTGGGTTTAATACAACTAAAAGCTGCATTTCACCCAAACCCAACTCGGTTGGTTTGACGGGCGGTGTGTGCAAAGAGCAGGGACATATTCACCGGGTCGTGATGAAACCCGATTACTAGGGATTCCGTTGTCATGAGGGCGAGTTACAGCCCTCAATCCAGACTAAGACGAAGTTTCGAGGTTTGGCTCCACCTTTCGGTGTCGCAGCCCATTGTCCTCGCCATTGTTGCGCGCGTGTAGCCCAGCAGATTCGGAGCATACAGACCTATCGTAGCCCACACCTTCCTCTGCGTTTCCACAGCAGTCCCTATAATGTGCCCGGTCATTCAAAAGAATCCGCTGGCAATTATAGGTATGGGTCTCGCTCGTTACCTCACTTAAGAGGACACCTTACGGCACGAGCTGACGACGGCCATGCACTACCTCTCGGCTCGTCAGGTAAGACATTTAATCTGACCTTCATTCTGCCGTCGCTGCTGGTGAGATTCTCTGCGTAAAG
>JABIJM010000019.1 GCA_018655525.1 Candidatus Woesearchaeota archaeon
CCGTCATGTACGGAATCGCAATGGGCAGCGTTTACGAAGGTCCTTTAACTAATGCGTTCCCTTCAGAAATGGCCCCTCCCATGTATATGGAGAAAACATTTTACAATGATCTTACGAAAGCTGATGAAGTTGAGGGTTCCAAAAGATATACACCAGTTGATTCAAAGATGGATTTGTATCTTCCATTATCAAATAGCATTTCACCATATCAAAAACAAAATTTGGATATGGATGATCTCGTTATGGGTCAACCATTTCAACTTGACATGTATGGTAAACCAGAACAACCACAGATGAAGTATGATCCTCTTGAAATGCAGGAAGAGATTCCTATTGAAGCAATGGTGCCATACGAAACACCAACAATGCCAATTTATACATCAGGAAAAATCAATTTGCCGCTTCCTGTTTTTGATAGGCAAAAAAAACAAAACAAACCACAAACAATTGATTCAAAAGTTCAACCAAGAACAATGAATGATTTGTTCAAAGGAAGTTTGTCAACATTGATTGCAAAGGAGCTTGGAGAGTTGAAACAACCAGCTGCTTTAGAACACCATCATGAAGAACCAGTGTATCTTGATGGATTAATGCAACCACAATTACTATATAATTAACAGAGGAAAAATATGTGCAACATAAAAGATGCAAAACGATGGATTAAACTTGCAGAAATGCAAGTGAAAGAGAACAATGTAGAGAAAGCAAGAGAAAGTTATCTTGAAGCTGCAAGTATCTATGTATTACAAGCAGAATTCACTAAAAATGATCATTTAGTGGAACATGCAAATGAATGTTACAAAATGTCACGAGAAGTTTCAGGGGAAAAATGGGAAAAGGTGTTAACAAAACAAGAACTTGCAAAAAGAACATTGTTTGAATTAAATGAAGATAAAATCACAGTAGAAGATTTACGAATGGAGATTGAAAATGTGTGATGAAAAAGCAGTAATGCAACGCGTGAAATTAGCGAAAGGATCAGAAAATTCACAAGAAGCTGCAAAGTATTACTTAGAAGCAGCACAGATGTTAGTTGAACTTTCTGAAAAAACACCAGAGAAAGATGGTGAATTCATGGACATGGCAAATAAATTATATCTCAAAGGAAAGAAGTTGAAAGAGAAAAAAACAATTTTAAAAACCACAAAAAAAAGTGCTAAGATCACTTTTGATTCTATCGGTGGATTACATGAATTAAAAGAAGAAATTCGTTTTAAGATTATTGAACCTTTCAAAAGTCCAGAATTATTTGAATACTATGGAAAATCTATTGGAGGAGGAATTTTAATGTACGGTCCTCCTGGATGTGGAAAGAGTTTAGTTGCGAAAGCAACCGCAAATGAAGCAAATATGGCGTTCTTTCATGTCAAAAGTTCAGATTTGAAAAGTAAATTTGTAGGAGAAACTGAAAAAAATATTGCAGAATTATTTGAAAAAGCACGTGAGAATCAACCCGCAATTATTTTCTTTGATGAGTTTGAATCAATTGGTGGAGAGAGAAGCGAAGCCGCTGCACATGAGAAGAATTTTGTTGCTCAATTACTGACAGAAATGGATGGTATGGATTCAAAGGATCAGAAGATATTGTTATTGGCTGCAACAAATGAACCATGGAGTGTTGATTCTGCTCTTAGAAGAGAAGGAAGGTTTGGAAAAACATTATTTGTTCCTCAACCTGATTTTGAAGCGAGATCACAAATATTTGAATTAGAGATGGCAAAACGTCCAACAGAAGAAATAAATTTTATGAAACTTGCAGAAATGACAAAAGGATTTTCTGGAGCAGATATAAAATCAATCTGTGAACATGCAACAAACATCCCATTAAAAGAAAGTCTTGTAACTAAGAAAAAAAGAAAGATTTCAATGAAGGATATGAACACTGCTGTGAAAGAAACGGATTCTATTGTGAAACAATGGTATGCAAAAGCAAAGCGACAAGTTGAGATGAAACACATGGGAGAATTTTTCCCTGATTTAATTCAGAGAGCAAGAGAAGTTGAACCTATTTTATTGTGAATTGTATAAAAAATTATTTTAAAGAAATTGAAAATAATTCCTTTGCTGCCGAACAACCCTTTCCTAATTGATAAACTCCTAATGTTGAAGAAGTTAATGAAATCGGAAAATTAATCTCAATTTTGCCAATTCCTAAAGTGATATGAGGTTTATAATGATCTAAACTTGCTTTTCCAAGAAAATCTTTAACCCATTGAGGTTCTGGATTTATTTTTGAAGGTATTGCAAACATTGAAGAGTCTACATCTTCATGTAATAATCCTTGAGTTCCTGAAATGATTTCTCTATGAATGTGATCTAATTCTTGATCCTTTCTCGCATTAAGCCAATATGATCCAGACATTGGTCCGATATATTCCGAATCTAACACAATGTCAAAAGGGACATATTTTTGTGCAAGAGTTTCTAAACAAGGTTTTAATTTTTTAAGATTTTCTTCTGTGATTCCTGCTTGAAGTAAGGTAATATGAGGGATTGCTGTTTCACTTAAACTATTTTCTAAACCTTGTGAAAGCTCTATTGTTTTACTATACATAGGTTCATCAGGAACCAAAATAATACCAATTGCATAATCCATAAAATGTTGAAAACATTATGATTTATTAAGATTCTTGAGAATATTTCTTCAATATTCAACTTCCAAAAACTTATATACCACAAGGAGTTCATGAACTAGATGGATCCAGAGATTCTTAAGAAAATTCAAAAAGCAGGTAAGGTTGCTGCACAGGTTAGAAGAGAAGGTGCTGCAAAGTTTGTAGTAGGTGCATCAGCATTAGAAGTCATGGATTTCTGTGAGAAAAGAATTCTTGAATTAGGTGGACAAATTGCATGGGCTCAAATGGCGATTAATGATATTGCAGCACATTTCTGTCCTGAAGAAAATGACAATACCATTCTAAAAGAAAGCGATTTAGTTAAAATTGATATTGGTGTTCATCAAGACGGATGGATTGCAGATAATGCAATGACTGTTGAAGTCGGTGGCACTGATAAATATAAAGATATTATGAAGGCTTCACAGAATGCGTTAAAAGCAGCTATTAAATTATGCAGACCCGGTGTAAAATTATGGGAACTTGGTGAAGCTCAAATGAGTGAAGCAGAGAAATTTGGATTTACAACGGTCACGAATTTATGTGGTCATTCTCTTGAACAGTATCATACGCATGGAGGGATTTCCATTCCCACATTTAATAGTAAAAACAAAACCGAATTACAAGAAGGCATGCAAATTGCAATTGAACCTTTCGTAACACCTGGTCAAGGCTTGATTAAAGAGAAAGGTATTCCAACAATATGGATGATCAGAAAAGATAAAGGAGTTAGAAGCCCATATGCAAAGAAAATTCTTGAAGAAGCTAAGAAGCAAAATCGTTTACCATTTACAAATCGGTGGTTAACTCGTAAATTTGGACGAGGTCCTACAGCTTTAGGATTACGTGAATTACAAAAACAAGGAATTATTACAGGGTATCCTCCATTGGCAGAAGTTACTGGAAGCATGGTTGCACAGTTTGAACATTCTATGATTGTTCGAGATAAACCTTTGGTTTATACGAAGCATGAAGATGATTCTTGGTAGATCAACACAATCCTTCAATATAATCTAATAGATTTCTTTTATCTAACATATCTTCCCATGTTTGCATTCTTAATTCTCGTGAATCATGATAATGTTTAGTTCCGAGATAATCTAAAACTTTTTGACCAATATCTGGTGTTCCAACAGGAATATGTTTAATCAACCCTTCTTTTGCTGCTTGTTCTGCAGTTATGTCTTCATGCATATAATTTTTAGGGCATGGAGATACAATTGTATAACCACCTACAGCTGCAATTTCTGATTGTACTACATTTCGTGTTGCACGATCAATATTTATATCAGCAATTGCTGAAAGTTCTAAAGAATCTTTATATGGAGAGAAAGGTACACTTAACACCTCAATATTATGATTACCAGAAAACGCATTTTGCATTACATCAGCTACCGGTTCATTCTCAGTAACTAAATACATTCTCTGTCCAGATGAACTAAGAGTTTGACCCAAAGATTTCAAATGTGCTTGAACTTGATCCATTTCGTGTTGTGGAAGAAAAGTATCTTTTGTTTTAGCATAGTCTGGAGACATCCTTATTGCAACAATTGGAGATCCATCATAATTGCTTCCACGCATTTTGATGAAATCTTGCCTCCGTTGATTTAAATTATCAGCTGACGTAAAACGTAAAGATCTTAAATTTGTTCGTTGTTTTTCATTAATTGGTTGAGATAAAACTTTAATGGTCATTCCAGGATATTTTGCTTTAACCTCTTCTGGAATTTGCCACGAAAAATGACAAGTTGAAACATAAGCATCAATTTTTTTGTAAACCTCTTGGTCATATGCTGTTCCTTTTGTATACTCACGAGGTAATCCTCCTGCCACCATAACTACTCTTTTATTATTTTGAACAGCATGTTTTGGACCATAAGTACTTTGCATAAAAGAAACCATCACATCATAACTACAAGAATCTAAACCCTCTAAAACATTACGTGTGTTTTCTTCAAAACCTTTTCCTTGAGGGATTACAAAATCCGGTTTGAGATTAAATTTTGGAAAATTAGATAAATATCCTGAGACCGTTACAATCTTAGGATCTAATCCTTTTTCTTCAAGATGCCTATATGCTTTTGCAACTTTAGAGATGCCTCCATAGTTTGCTACAAACCCCGTAAATAATAATACCTTTACCACTTTCAAAACCCCACTTTTAAACCTAAATTGGCTGTATTTAAGAGTTATGGAATAGAAGTAATTAATAAGATAGATTAGAGAATAGTCTTCAAATTTCAACCAAAAATAACTTTCGGCAACCTTGTTGGAAGTAAATTACCCTTATAGATATGAATCTCATGTGATTCTAAATCATCACCAAAGAAATCTTCTAATTGTTCAATCACATGATGCATATGTTTATAGGATTCTCCAAAAACGGTCATTTCAATGTTCCATGTGCCAAAAGTTTTTCTTGTACGTCCAAATTTCACATCTGAATGAATTAACGTTTTAAGACGTTCTTCATGGTGATTCATGTTGTTTAATTTTAACATTAAATTACACCAAAAATGGTGACCTAATTTTCGTATATCAAACTTTGTAGAAAAATTTTCTATAAGTCCTGATTCTTGATATCTCTTAATTTTTTGACGTACTGTTTCAATTGATAAACCAGATTCTTTGGAAAGAGTCACTAAAGATTGAGATGCATCTTTATCAAGAGAGGTAATTAATTTTTTATCGCTATCATTAAGTTCCATTTCTGAATAATTCTTTTTTGGAACAATAGTTCTTGTTGAATATGATTCAGTTTTCAAATAACTTCGTTGAAGAAGAATATCTTTTTTAGAAATGTGTTTTCCATGTAATTCTTCAAGATGGTTCATAAACACTTCAAACTCTCGGATATCTTTTGCAAGAACACAAATACGTACAGTATAATTTGGAAAGACTTCTCCATACCATCGTACATTTGGATGCGCTGCAATTGTTTTTTGTAAGTCTTGTTTGATTTTAGAATATTGAAAAATTTTTAGATACACAAGATATTCAGTATAACCTAAACAACTATAATTCAAAAGAACCTCATGATTAAGAATGATATGTTTCTTATGAAATTGATCTCTGTGATATGCAACAAGATGCCTAGGTTTCTTGATTCGTTTTGCAATCTCGGCTGTTGAAATTCTACAGTTTTGGGAGAGTAATTCCAACGTTTTACACTTAATTTCTTCCATTTGTCTTCAGATTTCAAGTTTTTATTTAAAGGTTTAGTTGTTTTTGCTATTTATTAGTAGAAACTAATGGTTTAAATACACCATATCCTCCTCTTCATCTATGCTTCTACGAAAGACACTCGTTTCTCTACTCATCACGCTAAGTGCTGCAATGCCAGGGACATTAGAAGCTAAGGTACCTTCTCCAGAAAAAGTCCAATGCCAGGAAGAAAAGAAATCTGATCTTCAATTACGTATTCAACAAGGAGGGTCCATTGCAGATGATGTTCATTATTCGGGAATTATGGTAGGATTTAGAAATAATGATATGATCATCAAATTAGGATTAGATGAAGAAAGAACAAAAGAAAGGAAAGATGATGAATTGGAATTGGTAGGTTTAAGAATTGAAGGTAGAGAAACGTTACACAGATACAAATTTTGGTTTGGGTTTGGAGGTACGTTCTGGGATTATAACAAACCTTACGTAAATTTACAATCGTCGTTACATGTTGCTGGTGGAGCACATTTTGAAATGAGAACACTCAAACCAAATAGTAGTTCAGAAGATTTGCCCACCGAAGTTGATATTAAACCTTTCATGAGAGTCGGAGGTAATCTCTCTGCCACATATCCTTTATCTCATCTTACAAATTTATTGTTAATTAAGAATTTTGAAATTGGTACTAGTGTAGGTGGAGGATATCAAAACATTGGGTTATTTGGAACTAAAGAAAGTCAACAAAGTTATTATTTGTTTGCTAATGGTTTAATGATCTATTCCCTATAACTTCTTCTTCAACTTTGGTAATCCATAATACACAAACCAAGCCCCTACAACAATCACAATCCAAAACATTATTTGTGTGATCATTTGCATTGCAAATAATACTAGATTAAGAACTAATAAAATGAACACCCCATATCCAATGATTTTCAATTTTTGTTTTTTATCCATTATTTTAATTTCTTAATAACATCCTTCAAAGATAATAATGTTTCCTTACCAGATTCCATATTACGTAACATGACTTTCTTCTGTGCTAATTCCTTTTCTCCAAAGATAACCACATAGGGGATACCTAATGCAGCTGCATATTGTAAATTCTTGGAAACTCCTTTCTTTCCTAATGAAATATCTGTGTTAATTCCAGCATTACGTAATTCTTGCACAATTTCTAAACTTTCTTCTAATGCATTAATTGGAAGTACAAAGACTTTTGCAAGTGTTTTTGTTTTCAAATCTTGTTGCATTTTTAATGCATCCATTATTGGTGCAATTCCGAATGAGATTCCTACTGCAGGAACAATTCTATTTCCACCCATGTATCCACCAATCATGTCATCATATCTTCCACCAC
>JABIJM010000003.1 GCA_018655525.1 Candidatus Woesearchaeota archaeon
TGGTTTCGGTTTTTATTACTGCCATTAATTATTTATTTTCTTCAAACGAAGCATCCTGTTTTTGCGTTAATTTCTTTTATTGTAGCACTAGGATTACATTTTTTTCATAAGAAAAAGAGGGTAGAATCTTTTCTTGATCCGTTTTCACTCAAGATTATTGTTGGTACTCTTCTCTTGTATTTTTTAATTAAAAGAGAATTTTGGCTTCTTCCTTTTATTGCATTTATGATTCGTGATTTAGCAGCAGGAATTATTCGTTGGAGAGCTGCACATGATGAAATTTTTATTAAACGGAATTATCTCAGTTATTTATTTGTAACCTTTCAATCTGTGACAGTTTTAGGATTAATTCTTTATGATGTTCCTCCCCTCTCTCAATTTCAAATAACTACACAATTTATTCTCACCTTTACTCTTTTTGCAGTTGTTCTTTCTCTCCTTTCACTTAGTCAATATATCTTCGTGTACACAAAAAAAATTCGTCAAGTTCAAAAGAAAGGAAGAAATGTGGAACAAGAAAAAATTGTAATCTTAGCAAACAAAAAATCTCGTGGATTTAAGGATAAATATCGTACGCGTTTACTCAAAATCTTTGCAAAACGTCGTGATGCAGAAATTATTTTTCTTCCTCAAAAAAAGAACATGTTTGAAGGGATTGAACATAAAATCAAAGGAATTGATCATGTGGTTATAGCTGGTGGAGATGGAAGTTTTGAAGCAGCATTAAACTATAAACCATTTAGAAAGAAAAGTTTAGGATTCTTTCCATTAGGTGCAGGAAATGCTTTTTATTCCTATTTTTATCGTGGAAAACGTTTTGAATATCTTAGAAGTAGATTTCCTTTTCAAGAAGTAAAATTTGATGTTGTTGAGCTCCAATGGGACAAAGGATCGCAAGAATCAATGTTTTTTGGGATTGGAACTGATGCAGAAGTAATGCGATTAACATCAAAGAAAAATCACGGATTTAAAGCATATTTTTCAGCTGGTACAAAAGCATTTTTCAACTCACGCGCAAATTGGGATTTATTGTTAGAAATTGATGGCAAGAAATTTTCATGGGATAATGTTGTGAACCTTAATTTTGGAAAAATTCCATATTATGGATACAACATTCGTGCACTTCTTGGAAAAATGGAACCAGATGATCATAAAATTTTAGGAATGGGTTGTGTAAATGCTCATTCTTCTTGGCTTAACAAACCACTTCGGGTTTGGGGCCTATTATTAGGCATGCATGGAATTGCAAAACCTCCTTTATTTCCTTTAAAAGGGAAAGAATTTCACATCACTTCTGATGTTCCATTTCCCCTTCAAGTAGGTGGAGATTTTATTGGATTCTCACAAGAATTGAAGTTTAAAGTTAAGAGACAACAGAAAATTTTGGTAATTTAAAGGAAGTTTTTTAAAGAATTTCTCGTTTTAGCTTTTATTATATGGCGATCGTAGTGAAATGGTTATCATAGAAGCCTGTGGAGCTTCAGTCCGGGGTTCAACTCCCCGCGATCGCCCCATTTTATATTTTCTTCAAAAGCTATCAAAATGAATCATTTTGGAACTTTCTTCTTTCATAAGAAACCTTTAAATAAAATCTCTATTCTTAACATACTATGACATCAACTGTAAAAAATCCGTTCACTAACGTTCGGGACCTTCCTATGGAAGGTGATTGTATTCATTGTCAGTAAACCTAGTTCTAACTCTAATCCAAAGATTAATAAAATAAGAAATAATTGTAAGAGGTATATAAGATGAAAATGCAAACGGCTAAAGGTGTTTCAGACACACCTCCTGAAGAGAAAATCATTAAAAATCAAGTACTTAGTACACTAACGCAAGTTTTTGAACTCTATGGCTTTGCACCATTAGAAACACCTGTCATTGAACGTTTTGATACGCTTGCAGCGAAATCAGGATCTGGTGAAGAATCAGATGCACTTAAAGAAACATTTAAACTTACAGATCAAGGAAAACGAAAATTAGGATTACGATTTGAATTTACAACTTCTTTAGCAAGATATGTTGCAATGAATTTTAATATCAAAATGCCTTTCAAACGGTATGAATTTGGTCCAGTGTTTAGAGATGGTCCAATTAAACTTGGAAGGTACAGACAATTCTGGCAATGTGATGCAGATACCATTGGAACAAGTTCAATGCTTGCTGATGCTGAATGTGTTGCAATATTGTCAACTGCCTTTAATAAATTGGATTTTAAGTTTGAGATTAAAGTTAATAATAGAAAAATCCTAAATGGAATTATGAATCAAGCAGGTATTAAAGATCAGAAAGAAGCATTAATTTCAATTGATAAACTTGATAAGATTGGTAAAGAAGGAGTTGCAAAAGAACTGAAAGAACGTGGTTATAAGGAACCTCAAATTGATAAACTCTTTGATTTAATTTTAGGAAAAGTTACATTAGCTTCTTTAAAGAAAAAAATTACTGATGAAGAAGGGAAAGAAGGTTTAGCAGAATTAACTGAATTATTCTCTTATGTCAAAAAAATGGGTGTGAAAGAAGCAATCTTTGACATCTCTCTTGCGAGAGGACAAGCATATTATACTGGGACTGTGATTGAAGCATTTCTTAAAAAATCTAAAATCACATCATCTATTGCAGGTGGTGGAAGATATGATGACATGATTGGTGGATACATGGGTGGAAATAGAATTGTTCCTGCAGTAGGAATCTCATTCGGAATTGCACCAATAATGGATGCATTAAAAATGCAACAAGATTTGAAAACAAAAACACTTGCAA
>JABIJM010000020.1 GCA_018655525.1 Candidatus Woesearchaeota archaeon
AAATATCCTAATATACAATTGTCATTTGGACCTGCATTAATAATATCGGACATAATTCCGTCTCCTCCAATACCAACGAGACAATCTAATCGTTTTTTTGCTTCTGTGATGCATTCTTTAAAATCATCTGCAGAAGTAGTATCTAAACCAATGATTGGTGCGTTTAAAACAGCAGCTGCACCTGCAGCCATAAAACGTTTTTCATAAGCATCAACGCCTCCTGAAACAGGATTCATTGCAAGTCCAATTTTCATAAACCTATTTGAGTGGGTCTTTTATAAAAATGTTATGGACAATCCAGCGAAACATTAATAAACAAAAAACCATTCGTATTTTGTATAACTAAAAGTGGTGATTCCTATGACAAATGATAATTATGAAATTATTCCCCATCAGTTGCTTTCAGATTTACAGCATGATGTTGAAGCTTTAAAGAATCAGTTAGCAAGTCCTAACACAAAGATGAATGAATTAATTCTTGAAATTGAGAGTATGAAAGAGTCAGTACATGAATTAACAACAGTTTTTCAAAAGGCGTTAGAACATGTGAGAACAGATGGAGATGCATCTGCAAATTTAAGATCAATTGGTGAAAAATTAGAAGCAGTTGTTTCTCAGAATGAAACAATTGCACGAGGGATGGTTGCAATTTCCGATAAGGTAGAAGAATTTGTTTCTTCAGCTGGTTCAGCCCCTTCTGTTGCGCCACAACAACCGGCAAGTATGCCAACGATGCAACATTCTATGGGTGGCATGCCTCCACCTGGTCCTACTAGGACAGCACCAAGACCTACATCAACAATGCCTGATGATTTTCCTCCTCCACCACCTGGTGCGATGATGAAAAAGAAACGAGGATTATTTTAGATGATCCCTTTGCGGACGTTTACGTTGTTGAACACGCTTGCGGTTGAATATCAAAGAGAATTAGAAAGTTTTAATCGTCAAGAGATTTCTAAGAAAATTAATGAGATTAAATATCTCGCTGGTCAAAAGAGAGTACCTAAATTGACCTTACGTCGTGAGATTGCTCAGTTAGAACAACGATTAAAAGGTGTTTATGAATTAGAAAAAAAAGTTTTGAAGTTGAAGAAGGTTGAAAATGTGAAAATTGGATCCTTGAAACGCCAAAACACAATTTTGAAAAAGAAACTTGTTGCTTCTAAGGATAAAAATTTACATCATAAGGTTGGAAAGTTATCTCATTTACTTGGCGAGAATCTTGCAAGGAAGGAAATTACACGAGATGTTAAATTACAGAAAGCTGGTAAAGGTAAGAAGAAAGAAGTTGTTGAAGAATCCTTAGGTCCAGAACCGGCTCAATTAGAATTATTGTATCACCGATTTAAAGCTGTTAAGCATGAACTTGAGCTCATGAAAGAAATGGAAAAGGATGATGACAAAGTAAAATTAATTGAAGCTAAGATTCTATTGTTACAAGAGAAGCTGGAGAAGTTAGGGAACGGAAAACAATTTGTGATTGCTCGTGAGAATCCAAAACATACGTTGAAAATGGATCTTCCTAAAGTTTCTGAGAAAGAGTTGCCACTTCCGCCACCACCTAAGATTGAAAGTTAGAATTTAGTGCTTTTCTTCCAAAACCATTCAAAATAACTTTTGAACGAATCAGCCACTTCTTGATTCACAATTTCAAATGCAAAGGCTTTGTCTGCTAATGGTAACCCAATAACTGTAATATCTTTATATCCAAGAATCCATGCAGGTGTGGTTACATCCAATGGCATTCTTCGTGCTTGACAGAATTTGAAACTATTTCTATTTTTAAGAACTTTGTTTGTAACTTTTTGGTTATAGAGCATTTTACACTTGATTCCTAATTTTGCGCGTTTTTTGTGATCTTTTTCCCAATAAGCGTGATAATACCCTGGTTGTTCTGGAGGTAAACCAAAGAAAAAGTATTCGTCGCCTTTCTTTAATTTTTCAAAACGCTTATCGTGGACAGTCATGATTCCTTTAAAACCTTCATAAATTGTCGCTTCGCTTTTCTTAGACATGTTTTGTTTGAGAAGTAATTGTGGAAGAAGTTCTTCAACTTTCTTCTTGTTTTCATCCATCTCTTGCTTTCGTTTTTCTATGTAATCTACAAGTTTTTTGGGTGAACTGGCTTGGAAATGTTTTGTTTTATTTTTAATGATGTATGAAACAAGTCCTTTGTCAATTAAACGTTCTAAAATTCTATAAATAATTGATTTTGTAATACGTGATTTTTCTAAAATAGGACCAATAGTAGAAAGACCAAGTTCTAGTAGTGCTAAGTATACTTTGATTTCTCCTTCTGTTAATCCTGCTTCTTTGAGTGGCGCTATGTTCATGTTATGTTGTAAAGGAGAGTGTTATTTAAATCTTTGGTAAGGTGTACCTGCGGTGGTACACTAAGGCTAATAAAGAATTGGTTGATTACTAAAGAGTAAGAAAATCAAATAAGGATTATTAAAATGACAAATAAAGATCAAAAAGAAAAAGTTAGATTATATAAAGAAACATTCAAGCAAGGCTTTCCATGCGATATTCCAAATTCAGAAAAAGGAAGGGATGAAGAACTTAGAAGACAAGCGTACCCAAATTTTGGTAGACGACACCCCTACGATATTAAATGTTACACTGAAAATCATGAAAGAGTGACATTACGATATGGTAATTTTTTTAGACATTATGTTACAAATCTAAGAGAAATGGTCGGATATGAAGGCGCTGTTAATTTTTCTAAAATTGATGATAAAGGAATGAAGTATGAATTAGAAGCTATTAAAAGAGGAGGGGATGAAAGGAGAGAATTGAAAGATAGCAGCCAAGAGTTAAGTCTACTTAAAAGGAAAAACGAAGATTTATTTCAAGAAATTGAAAAAGCAAAAGAAGAAATAGACAATAGTGGAAAAGATGTTGTAAGCCGCTTAGATTCTGTTTTAGATACAGTAATTTCAGATAGAGAGAGTTATCGTCCTGCAAATCCTCTTTCATTCCCTAATTTTTCAGATCATTACACAAATAGAATTAATAATTTTTCTAAACAAATAAGAGGTGAACTAGTAAATCCGATTGGAAGAATAGATAGACGAGTAAAAAAAATCTTAGAAAACAAACACAGAATTAATACACTAAATGAAAAATTAGATGACATAATAAATGCAAACACAATACCTAGCGCTTATAGAAGACTTCCCTACATTATGGGAATTGTATCTCCAGAAGAACTTGATTTAGTAAGAACTGTAGGTAAGAGGACAACAATAAATCTTGAAAATACTAGAAGAGTTATAGAGTTTGGAAGATACATCGTAAACGCCTTAGAAAGTAGGGAGTTTCATAGAGTCCAGTTAGTTGGAGATTTTCGTTATCATAAATATGTTAACGGTTCTCTAGAAAGAGAAGGAAAGGGAGAGGGGTTCTGGGGCAGATTTTGGTATGGATCCTATGATCCCAGGGTAGTCGACTTCATACTAGATGAGGAAGTAAAAAAATAATTTTGGTTAAAGATCTCTACCCATAACAGTCTTTCTAAGATTCTCTTTAGCACGTTTAACTGAATTTCTAATTAATTTCTCAACTTCTTGATCCAATCGTTCCATGAAGTCATTGGACATGTTACGCATGCCTTCTTCTTTAAGAATATCTTTTACTTGTGTTTTTGCTGTAAGCATGGTATTAAGGAAAATCACAATCTTTATAAAATTTGTTTTTCTTGTTATGGTTATGAATATGGATTGCGTACAACAAAAACTGGAGGTTTTTGAGCATGCAAGATAAATCTTGCATATTTTGTAAGATTGTAAATGGAGAGATTCCTGCTCATAAGGTATTTGAAGATGATGATTCTCTTGCATTCTTAGATAATAAACCACATACGAAAGGTCATACTGTTGTCATTTCTAAGAAACATGGAGAAACTGTGTTTGAATTTACCAACGATGAATTAAAGGAATTAATGATTGATGTAAAGAAGGTTATGGCTTTATTACAAGAGAAATTAAGTCCCGATGGGTTTAATGTTGGATGGAATCATAATACTGCTGGTGGTCAGGTTGTCCCACATTTACATGTTCATGTTATGCCACGGTGGAATGGAGATGGTGGTGGGAGCATGCATTCTATTGTGAATAATCCCTCAGATGTTGAAGAAGTTGCAAAATTGTTTGAGAATTAAGATTATATCTTTGAAGTAGAAATATTTATATAAGAATCCCCTTATTTTCTAGATATAACGGCGATGTGGTTTAGCCTGGTCAGAACGTCACGCTCATATGTGTTGAGCGATGAGACTTCGGTCGATGACTTAACTGAGTGACGTGAAAGTCGGGAGTTCAAATCTCCCCATCGCCACTTTATTTCTTACCACACCCCACTCGACAAGTACGGGTAGAGCTTTTAAATGCTAAATATTTCTCATATAGAATAAATTGAAATGAAAGAGATTATAGATTTAAAAAAGTACTTTCCTAAGATAATTGTCCCAAAGATAGGTGTTGATAGAGAATTAATGAGGATAGAAAATAATGACAACTATATTCTCTCCTGTACCTTTGCAAAAAAGAAAATAACAATTCCAAAGAGAATAATTCTTAATGCGAATGATTTTATTGCAATTGGCCTATACCTAGCTGAAGGATATACAAAAATTAATAGGAAGAAGAAATATTACCACGATGGTTCTGTTACTTTTGTAGGGAGCTATAAAGAGATGATTAATCCCATTTGCGATTTATTAGAAAAATTAAATATTTCTAAAGAGAAACTTAAGTGGAAAATTGGAATAAATGTTAACATTAAGAGAAAATTTACAGAGATTATTAAATACTGGGTTAAGAATACAAATTTGAGAGATGAAAATCTTAGAGCTAAATCAGTTTATTATACAGGAACATTAGGAAAACCCACTATAAGATCAGGAATAAATGGTTGTGTCCATATTTTCTTTCCTTCGGTTGTGTTTAGGTCTTTCTTCCTCAATTTTATTAATTTAATTTTTCAAAACAGCCTTAATAACAAGAATATAAAAGAACTTTCTTTAATTTTAAAAGGATTCTTTGCGGGAGATGGAAGTGTAAATTATTGTAAAAAGTATAATAGAAGGTTGATTGATTTTGCTTCAAATAATCCAGAACTGATTGGCAAACTTAAAGAAGCCCTTTCTATTATAGGAATAAGTTCAATAAAAGAAACATACCCTGAACTAGGTAAATCAAATAACAAATCCCTAAGAATATATAACAAAAAAGATTTTCTAATTTTACAAAAAAATGAAATCCCAAATTTACTTAGTTATAAGAAAAAAATATTTGATGAATTAATGAATAGCTATTAAGATACAAAAATATTTTAGAAACAATTAAATACTAAAAAATAATTCTTTTAATGTGGCAATTAAAAAGAGGAAATTAGAACTCAGTATTTTCATCTTATCTATTGCAGGTGTTTTATTTGCAGGATATCTTTCTGGTGTGAAATTATTCTTAGGAATTTGTTCTTTTACAGAAAGTTGTCCGTATGTTTTAGGATATCCTTCTTGTTATTATGGATTTGTAATGTTTGTTGGTCTTTTTGTAACATCATTACTTTTAATACTTAAAAAATATAAAAAAGTTGATCTTTACAAAACAATATTTGGAATTTCTTTAGCAGGAATTTTATTTTCAGGATACCTTTCAATCCAAGAGTTAGTTTTCAGTTGTCCTTTAAGTGAATGTTCTTATGGGTTAGGTTTACCGACATGCACATATGGATTATTTGTTTACATAGGAATATTTGTATTATCCAACATCTTATTGTTTCGTAAGAAATAGGGGAAATGTTTATATAGGGTCTTTTTTCTGTTCTTCTTAAGCCAGCGTGGCACAATCTGGTACTGCGCAAGCCTGGAATTTTGACTTCAGGTCTTCAGTGAAAGCTTGTTTCCTTCGGGATATCCCGGTTCAAATCCGGGCGCTGGCGCTTTTTTTTACAAAAATATAAAAAGATTCAATTCTTTATAACAATACAATGATTCCAAATAATGCAAACATTCCAGAAGAAAAGCACTCGAAGGAAAAGAAGAAAAAAGATAAGAAGAATCCATTAGATCATTATCTAGATGAATTGGAATGTTATGATGATGGATGTACACCGAATGATTTAATGTCTTCAGGTGAATAGGATGGAAGTAAGAAAGTTCAAAGTAACATGTTGTAAATCTTATTCAACTACTAAAGGAAGATGTTACACATGTCCTCAAGCAAATAATAAGGATCCTGATGCAGAGGAAACCTATTAATTTATTTCTTAAGAAAGTTTTAAAAAAAAGGCACATATACGATTAATATGGGAAAAATCGTTGTTATAGGTGGAGGAGAAATTGGAAGACCAGGATTTCCAGTAGAAACTACTGAACTTGATAAACATACGATTAAGCTTACAGGAAAATCAAATCCAAATTTACTTTTTCTTCCAACTGCAAGTTCTGATTCTGAAGGATATGTAGATTGTGTTAGGAAACATTTCGGAGAAACTTTGGGTTGTAATATAGATTATTTATCATTAATTAGCCAAAGATATTCACATAAAGAACTTTCTGACAGAATATTAGGAGCAAATATCATTTATGTTGGTGGAGGGAACACATTGAAGATGATGAGAAGATGGCGTTTTCTTGGTGTTGATGTATTACTTAAGAGAGCATATGAAAAAGGAACTGTTTTAAGCGGATTAAGTGCTGGTGGAATTTGCTGGTTTGATTCTGGACATAGTGATTCAATGCAAATATATGGAAAAGAAAATTGGGAATATATTAATGTTAGAGGACTTGGATTAATTAAAGGAATTCACTGTCCTCATTTTGATTCAGATACAAATGGTATAAGCAGAAAAAAAGATTTCACTAATTTTATGAAAAAGCGTTCAAAGATGGGTATAGGCATTGATGAAAAATGTGCCATTGAATTTGTTAATGATGGATATAGAGTTATTTCTACAAATAATGATTCAAAAGCTTACAAGGTATTCAGGTTAAATGGTGAAATTAAAATTGAAGAAATTAAAAAAAGTAATGGATTCAATCCTGTAAGTCAACTTTACGAAAAGTATTAATAGTTGTTCTTTTACATTTACATTATGAAAATTATCTCATGGAATGTAAATGGAATAAGAGCTTGTGTAAAAAAAGGTTTCTTAGATTTTATTGAGAAAGAGAAACCAGATGTTATTTGTTTACAGGAAACAAAAGCACATCCGGATCAAGTTGATGATATGTTGGCAGAATACGAACACCATTACTGGAATTCAGCTGAGAAGAAAGGATATGCTGGCACTGCAATATTTTCTAAGGTTAAACCAATCTCAGTACTATATGGTGATGAACCCATGGATGATGATCAAGGAAGGGTTATTGCAGTTGAGTTTGAAGATTATTATCTTGTGACAGTATATACACCAAATTCTAAACGTGGTTTGGTTGGTTTAGATAGAAGAGCGAAGTGGGACAAGGATTTCCATAAATTTATTATGAGTTTAGAGAAAAAGAAACCTGTCATTTTCTGTGGAGATTTGAATGTTGCACATACAGACATAGATTTAAAGAATTTCAAAGCAAATTATAATAAAAATGCAGGTTACACACAGAAGGAAATTGATGGATTAGAGAGATATATTGATTCTGGGTATATTGATAGTTTCAGGGAGTTTGAAAAAGAAGGTGGACATTACACATGGTGGAGTTATATGTTTAATGCACGTGCTAATAACACTGGTTGGCGAATAGATTATTTTATGGTTTCTAAGAAGTTGAAGAATCAGTTGAAAGATGCGTTTATTCTGAAGGATGTTATGGGGTCAGATCATTGTCCTGTAGGGATTCTTCTAAAATAGAACCTCCCTTAACAGGTAAAAAATAATTGTTTGGAGCATAATTTTGTTTGATTCTTTCAAATAAATTTAAAGGAATGTCTTTACTAATGATTCTAATATTTCGATCATTAAATGCATTAGATTTTAGTAAATGAAGGGCATTATGTTGCATTACTCTCAAACCATTTTCATCAAAAAGATGATAGGATGTATTAGCTTTACCTTGTTTATATCTAATCAAATAATGAGTCATAATCCCTCTCCTTTGAAGAGCTTTAAAAAACTTCTGAAAACTAATTCATAATATATATAATAAATTAGTTCTAAAATCAGTTTATGAACAAAATTCAATCTTTAGCTGCAACGGTTGCATTATTATTCAACGTAGGGTGTATGACCCCTCTGGAACGTTACACTCATGAAGTTGGACATAAACCCGAGACTATTGAAGAACTTAAGAGCTATGGTAGATGGAGTGAAGGTCAAGGAGAATATCATGAAGCGATTTCTGCATATAAAGGAATCTTACAAAGATCAAATGACAATAATGATATTGCAAGGTTAGATTTAGGTCGTGCATACATCACATGTTTAAAGGGTATTAGAAGACAGATAAGAGGTTCTTTTCCAATACGATCAAGGCCAAGTTTAATATATGAAGGAACAAAAGTTTGTATGGAGGCAGAAGAATTTATTAAAACACTTCCAGACACAAAGGAACTCTATCCTTTTGGAGAAAATATTAGATATCATTGTGATCACATCAAAAATCCTTAGATTTAGAAGGCCACAATAAATTCATCATTTCTTTAGCACGTTTATGATCATGAGCTGTAATAAGGTCAAGATTAACACGGGCCATTGCCATACTTTCATGACAATCAGCATGACATGGAAAATGTGAAATCAACACACAATCTTTACCTCGTTTAGAGAGGTTTGTCCAAGGGTTAGTAGGAGGTGTTTGAAGATCTGTATTTATTTCAGAAAAATGTTTTTTGAAGTAATCAACACAGCATTCCGGATATCCTAATACCTTACCAAGTTCTCCAGGATTATTCATCATTTCATGATATGCTGCAAGCCATGATTTTTCTTCGTCCTTAGAAATGTACACAAAAAACATTCCATTTCGTTTATCTGTTTCCGGAATCCGAATACCTTTATTGGAATACGAGGAATCATCTGCAAGAAGTACTTTAAAACGAGATTTAACAAGATATAAATGATGTTTTTTGCAATACGATTCTACTTGTGGCAATTCGTTGTCATAGAATCCTTGTCTCACAACTTGTTTAGCTCCATCTTGAAGAAATAATATTTCTTGTGCTTTTGTTTTAGATCCGAATATAAGAGAGAGCTTTTTTATCATTTTAGTTTACGTATTAAATTCAACTTCCAAGTTATCACGGCACGGCGCTTTAGGATTCGTTACACGAATACGCCTCAATTGGCGGTGATAACCCAGTTGAACCTAATACTAATACAAAAGCTTATTAATTATAAAATGATTTCTATACTCATGCCTTTACTTATTAAAGATAAAAAGATGGATGGAGTTGATCGGTTTCAGTTAATATTATCATATTTCATGCAATTAATTGTCATCATAGGAATTGTTATTTTTGCAGTGAGAGGAAATTGGGTAAGTATGGTTGCATGTATTGGCATTTTATTTCTGACATTTCTTCCTTCAATTGTGAGAAGAAAGTATAATGTCTACCTTCCTTTAGAAATTGATTTTGTTGTGATTGGATTTATTTTTGCAGCGATTTTCTTAGGAGAGATTCAGGGTTACTACACACGATTTTGGTGGTGGGATTCTTTTTTACATACTGGTTCTGGATTGTTATTGGGATTAACTGGTTTCCTTTTAATTTATATTCTTAATGAGGAGAAAAGAGTTCATGTGAAAATGAAACCTGGATTCGTTGCATTGTTTGCATTTGCGTTTGCAGTCATGATGGGTGGAGTATGGGAGATTTTTGAATTTGGTATGGATAGTTTCTTTAGTTTGAATATGCAAAGTTCTGGTTTAGTTGATACAATGTGGGATTTAATTGTTGATACGATTGGTGCAGGAGTTATTTCATTGTTAGGTTATTTCTATTTGAAGAAAGGAAAATCGTTAATTTTTGATCGTGTGATTCACAGATTTGTAAAACGGAATCCACAGTTGTTTAAGAGAAAATAATTCTAAATCATACTCATCCTCAGGCTACTTACATATATTCCATAATGGATTTACGTTGGGGCTCATCATAGGATCTTGAGAGACTAGAGCGGACTTATGTCCACGTGTTAATTAATTGATTAAAAAGAGTCTTCTTTTTTAATTGTTTGTGGTTATTTTTGGAAAGAAAGGTTTATTTTTTGTCTAATAACCATCATCTTTGGTAGCCTTATAACCAAATGCATCTTCTAAACTTTTATTTAAATCTTCTGAAGTCATAATATTTCCCTCAGCTAATGCATGAGAAACGTAGTCTGGCTTCCTACTTCCCCCCAACATTGTACTGATTATAGCCCCTTCTGCTATTTCCCTATTTCTTTTTTTTACTTCTGCGGGTGTTGGAGGTTTAGGGGGCATTGGTATTTCATCTATTGACATGAAAGAGATAGAAGAAGGAAACTATTTAATCTTTACTGGTCTTCAAAATAAATTTATGCCTATCTTTAAACATAAAAATAAGAAAGAGCGGACCTGGGAGGATTTGAACCCCCGGTCTATTCCTTGCTTCCCATAATTGAGTAGGAGGGAATCGCCTTTTCTGGTCAATAAATGATATCCAGACTGGGCCACAGGTCCAATACTTATGGTTTGTACCGTTCCATGGTTCTAGGGAACGGAATTGCATCTTTAATGGTATCTAATCCACAGATCCATTTAATAATTCTTTCTACACCTAAACCAAATCCACCGTGTGGAACAGATCCATATCTACGTGTGTCTAGGTAGAATTCGTATTCTTCTGGTTTCTCGCCATCATCACGTAATCGTTGTTTGATTTTTTCTAAATCATGTTCTCTATGTGATCCACCAATAATTTCACCATGTCCTTCTGGTGCAAGGAAATCACATCCTTGGACAACTTTGGGATCTTTTGGATCTTCAGTCATGTAGAAAGCTTTGACTTCTTTTGGATAATGTGTTACAATTACAGGAACGTCATAAAGTTTTGTTAATTTTTCTTCTTCAATTGTTCTTAGGTCTTTACCCCAAGGAACATCCATTTTACATTTATCTTTCAAAATCTTTAATGCGTCTGTGTATGTCATTCGTACAAATGGTTTTTTTACTGTAGGTTCAAGAAGTTTCCAATCTCGTTCAAGAAGTTCAAATTCTGGTTTATGTTTTTCAAGAACTCTTTTAACAACAAATTTTAGTAAAGCTTCTCCATGATCTTGAATGTCTTTGAAGTCAGCCCATGCCATTTCCATTTCTGCATGCCAGTATTCTGTAAGATGTCTACTGGTTTTTGACTTCTCTGCACGGAATGATGGTGAAATTGTATAAATTTTTTCTAATCCAAAGATTGCAGGTTCTGCATAAAGTTGCCATGTTTGTGCAAGGAATACGTCTTTCTTTCCAAAGTAATCAACATGAAATAAATCAGATCCACCTTCACATTGCACTGCTTGAAAAATTGGTGAATGGTATTCATAGAATCCTTCTCCTTTGAAGTATTCATCAATTGCGCCAAAAATGGTTGATCTAATTTTAAGAATTGCAGTCATTTTTCGTGATCGTAACCATAAATGTCTATGATCTGCAAGGTGTTCAATAGATGTATCTTTTGTGATAGGATATTTATCAGATGCATGAACAATTTCAAGTTTATCTACTTGAACTTCAAATCCTGTTGGTGCTCTCTCGTCAGCTTTGATTTCACCAGTTAGCATGATTGAAGATTCTACTTGCAATTTGTCAATTGCATCCCATTGAGCGTCAAATTTATCGCGTTTTAAAACACATTGAATTAACTGAGTAGAATCTCGTAGAACAATGAATTTAAGTTTAGAACTACCTCGTTCTCTGTGGACCCAGCCTCGTAAAGAGACTTTTCCTGTACCTTTGTCCATTCCTTCTTGAATGGAGATGTATTTTGTTGCCATTATCCTATTTGTGAATGTATGTCTTTATAAAAAGGTTTTGGGTTGATTTGAAAAAATTATTTGAAAACACTATAACTCATCCCATTTCCAATTGTAATAATTTCTGTATCTAATTTAGGATGTACTTGAATTCGTTCTTTAAATTCTTTACAACCAGGAAGGTCAATATTATCTGCGATTAAGATACCTTTTTTTGAAAGGATTTTCAAACAAGGTTCTAAAACCTTGATGTATTCTTTATTTGCAAAATCTAAAAGAATCATGTCAAACTGAATCTTTTCTTGTGCAAGTTCTTCTACGTACTTCACACCATCTCCTAAAATCACATGAGCTGTGATATTAAATTCTTTAAAATTTTTCATCGCTTCTTGAACTGCGTGTGGACTTGTATCAACTGTTGTTAAGGTTGCTCCTTCTGATGCAAGAATGATACCTGAGTACCCATTTGCAGTTCCGAGTTCTAGGATTGTTTTCGGTTTATGTTGTTTTATTTTATTTAGAATCCATTTAGCTTTCTCTGGTCCAATAATTGGTACTTTTCGTTCTATTGATTCTTGTTCAAGTTTCTTTAGTTGTTCTATAATTGTCATTTTTTCGTGGTATGTACGTTCTCAGGGTAGGGCACGCCGCTGGTGATTTTGTTCATAGATTCACAAAATGCGGCTCAATTGGTTTCCGAAGGAAGCCCCAGCAACTTTGTTGCTCGTGGCGCTACCCTTACACTTGACATATTAGATACCAAAATTGTAAAAATATATAAACGTTTATGCATTTTCTACAAGTATGAAACATAAACATCGGTATTGGGGTTATGTTGGATTGTTAGGAGTAGTCTTAATTTTAGGTTATCTAAATTATATTGTTGATTTGAAACAATTTGCTGATCCCATTTATGTTCGTGATTTCTTATTAAGTTTTGGAGCATGGAGTTATCTTGTGTATATTGTGATGTTGCTTGCAACAATTCCATTACCAATTCCTTCAACACCTGTTGTATTAGCAGGAGGATATGTGTTTGGTACAATTCTGGGAACAATACTCTCTTTAATTGCGGGTGCTCTAGGAAGTAGTATTGCATTTCTATTAACACGTAAATATGGGAAACCTATGTTAGAAAAATTAGTGGACAAACACCACATCCTTCAATTTAATCATATCTTCAAAAAACGAGGGACGTCAGCTGCATTTTTATCATATGCAATTCCTACGTTTCCTTCAGATGCTGTGAGTTTGATGTTAGGTTTAACAAAAATGAGTTTTCATACATTTTTGTTGTTGTATTTTATATCTCACATTCCTAGATATTTAATTATTAATTCTATTGGAAGTGACTTCTTCCATGGATTTTCTGCAACAACATTTGTTGTCGTGATTCTTGGAATCGGATTGATCCTTGCTGCATTCTTCAGAGAAAAGTTGAAGAAGGTGTTCTTCAAAGAGCTGCATGAAGTTGAGAGAGAAGTGAAGAAGTTAGAGAAAGAAATGTAGTTTTTATCATAAAGACTTTTAAAATAAGTATATTTCTGGTTCATATGATTAAAGAAGATGGATTTCCAAGAGCTTCCTGGTTAGTATCTGTTTATGCGGAAGAAGTAAAACAATATGTTCCTTTATCTAGAGCAGATTTAATAGTTGTAAGGAGAGAATACCTCCCTCGGATGTTTGAACTTGCTGTTGCTGGAGGAGAATCAAATTATTGTGATCGTGCTGCAGTTTATTCTTTAAGACAATTTTGTTGGGAGTATGGTCTTGAAAAATATGGTGTGTATTTCACTTATTAAGAATCAAACTTCAAAGTCAATCATTAAGGGTAAATGATCTGAAAACGCAAAGTGTAATACAGAATATTTCTTGATTTTTATTTGTGGTGATGTAAGGATCCAATCTAATCTCTTGGAAGGATGCCATGCTGGTTCTGTAAAAGGAATAGATTTTTTATCTAACGCGATCCTGTCTTTAAGATGCGTTTTCTTCATGAGGTCTTTCATTTCAGATTCACCGTTAAATGTGTTAAAGTCTCCCATGAGGATAACTGGATTTTTGATCTTGTTTACAATTCCAATTAATTCTTTGATTTGGAGTGCACGTGTTTTTGGCCCTAGTGCAAGATGTGCTGCGAGTAAGGTTACTTTTTTTCCTTTAATTGTAACGGTTGATTCAATCACCATACGTTTCGTACCTTCATGAAATACATGATATTTAATTTTATTAAGTGGAAATTTTGAAATAATTGCATTTGCTTGTTTATTTAAGATTGGAACATGATGGAATAATTTCAACCATCCCGTGACAGGATATTTGACTTTCTCAGCGTAATTATTCATCCCTAAACCTTCTTCAAAGAATTTCACTTGGTCTTTTCCTCTTGCACGTAAGGAACCTGTATCAACTTCAATTAATGTTACAATATCTGGTTTGAGTTTTTTTAATTGATCCAGAATTTGTTGTTCTAATTTTGGTGGTGGAAAGAATATTCGCCAGAAAAAAAGGTATTGGTACCATAATCCTTCCATTCCTTCACAGTATTCTATATTGTAGGAAATTAGTTTCACCATGTTATAAAGAAAGGTTTTAGGTTTATATATTCTTTGGTAATGTTTAAATAAATAAGAATGTGGTTATGATTATGGTTATTCATTTTGAAAGAAGTTTACAGGACGCTTTAGAAAAAATAGGTAAACACGAATATCATGAGTTTAAGATTCATTCTTTTGAGGAAGAAGCTAAGCACGAACATGATTTGATTGAAACATATGGAAATGCAAAATGGGCAATTGTTGATATCTTAAATGGGAGATATGGCCTGAATGTAGATTTACAAAATTGGTTGGATCACAAAGAAGATGATGTTGCATATTTCTTAAATGAAGCTGGTTCCAATAGTTTGCATCATTCGGAATTTAAAGCACCTTATCGGTTGTGTTTATGGTTGGGTGAAAATGGATTTATGATTTCAATAGAACAAAAAGGAAAAGGTTTTGATGCTTCTTTTGTTGATTCTCATAGAATTAAAGAGAATGAAGGTGCTGCTTTTGAATTTTATAGAAAGTGTAAAGGAGAAGTATTTTTTGATGATGAGAAGGAAACAAGAGTTATTTATTACGTAAGTGATATATCCGTTCTATGTGAGCAGGGCACGCCGCAGTAGATTTTGCAAGCAAAATGCGGCTCAATTGGCGCTGCTCACCCACTTGCTATATCACTCACTTCCTACAAAGAACTTTTAAAGTAAGTCCTATAATATAGAAATATGGATTTGGATGAATATTATAATCAGGTAAAGAGTTTAAGAACAAAAATTAGAACCAATACAATTGATCAAGATGTTCTTAATGAAGTTGATGGTGATGACCCCTGTTGTTATTTCTGTTTTGAGAATCCGGGAGAATTAGTTGTTATTGATCATGAAAGGTTCCCTCTTGACAGAGAATGTTATGAATTAGCGAGAACACATTTATATATTGCCGGCAAACCTTATGAAATGAATTAATTCATGTATTCCCTCCAAAGAACTTTTAAAGTAAACTAGTTTTTTAATTTCTATGTATAAATTAAAAGTAAAACCTGAAGATTTTATTGTACGTGAAAGAAGTAATGTTAAAATCAAAGATCAAGGTAGATTTTCATATTTCAAATTAACGAAGAAAAATAGAAACACATTGGATGTTGTGAAAGAAATTGCAAAACAACTTGGTATTAAGGAGAGAGAGATTGGTTTTGCAGGAAGCAAAGATAAACATGCTATTACAGAACAATTAATTTCTATTCCACGTAAGAAGGTTGATGTAGATGTGGATGGCGTTTCTTTAGAGTTTGTTGGACAAGGAGATAAACCGATCTCTTTAGGGGATTTGAAGGGGAATGAGTTTGAGATCGTGATTTCAGATTATGAAGGAAAGATTGATGCTATTGATTTTAATGTGAATTATTTTGACGAACAACGGTTTTCTAAGAATAATGCAAAGGTTGGGAAACATTTGGTAAAGAAGGAATTTAAAGAAGCTTGCTCCATATTAGAATTAAAAGTAGAAGGTAATAATTTTATTGGTGCATTAACAAAGATTCCAATTAGAATGTTACGTATGTATGTGAATGCGTATCAAAGTTATTTATGGAATGAAACAGTTGCAAAAATATTGAGTAAAAAAGATGTTGTTAAGAAAGTTGATTATAGTTTGGGAACGTTTTTCTTTGTTAAAGAAAGAGAAGAGTTGCAAGTTCCATTGATTGGATTTGGTTCTAAGGAATTTGAAACTGATGATATTAAGGCATTAATGGAGAAGGAAGGTATTCGGTATAAGGATTTTGTGATTAAACAAATTCATCAATTGACATTGGAAGGAGAGATGAGAGATGTGTTTATTGATGTCAATGATTTTAAGGTTAATGGAAACAAAGTTTTCTTCTTTTTGCAGAAGGGATCGTATGCAACGATGGTTATTAGAAGAGTTGTAGCATAATTATATAAATAAGTATGATATTAATTTGATAATGTCTGCTGTATTAAATACGATTATTAGTGTGGTTATTGTATCACTTGTTTCTTTAGTAGGTATTTTCTCAATTCTTTTACGAAAGAAAAACACACAGAATTTCTTGTTGTTGCTGGTAAGTTTATCAGCAGGAACCTTGTTTGGAGGTGCATTTTTACATCTGCTTCCTGAAGTAGTTGCAGATCATGGATTTACAATTCAAATTTCACTTTTAGTATTGGCAGGAGTTATGACATTTTTTGTTTTAGAAAAATTTATTCATTGGGGCCATTGCCATCATCATCCTGCGTTTGATTTTTTACATTCACATCATGCTACAGATAAAAATCATCATGATCATAAGAAGAAGAATGATAAATCTCAAATTGCAGTTTTAAATTTGCTTGCAGATGGAGTTCACAATTTCTTAGATGGTTTAGTGATTGCAGGTAGTTACCTTGTGAGTCCTGCTGCAGGAATTGCAACAACAATTGCTGTTATTATCCATGAAGTTCCTCAAGAGATTGCTGATTTTGGTGTGTTGTTGTATGCGGGTTTGAGTAAAAAGAGAGCATTATTATTAAATTTCGGATCAGCTGCGATTTCTATTCTTGGAGCTGTGATTGGATTATGGTTTGGTTCTAAATCAGATCTATTCATTCCTTTAATTCTTCCATTTGCAGCTGGTGGATTCCTTTACATCGCTGGATCTAATTTAGTTCCTGAGTTACATAAGAAATGTGATGTTGCAATTGAATCCTTTTGGCATTTTGTGATGATGGTTCTTGGGATTGGATTGATGTATGGATTGACGTTTATTGGGTAGAAAGACAAAAGGTTTTTAAAAGACGTATTAGTATGTAGTTCTGTGAGGTTTGTAGCTTACTCAAAAAGGAGATTCTTTTTTGATTGTTCCAAATCCACTCTTACAAATTGTGGGCCTGTAGCATAACCTGGATATGATTCAAAACCCTACCGGAAAGTGCGGCCGAAGCATTTAATAGATGCTGCCGAAGCTTCGGACCGGTTGACTTGTTCATGGAAATGACAAGGCCGAAATCGGGGTTCAAATCCCTGCTGGCCCACTTTTTATTTTAAAATGAAATACATTGAATTAAACACGTTCTTAAACATCTCAGGAGTTGCTAGTTCTGGTGGGGGAGCGAAACAATTGATCCGTTCTGAAGCTGTGAAGGTTAATGGAGAAATTGAAACACGTAACAAAAGAAAACTTGTTGCTGGTGATAAGGTTGTTGTTGGTGGAAAGGAGTTAGTTGTGGAAGAAGAAGTTTGTCAGAAGGAAAAATGATTGTTACTATTTAGTGAGTTAATTTTATAAAAAAGAACGATAAATAGATACTTATGAAAAAAATCATTAGTATATTACTCTCATTAGCACTTTCTGGATGTTATCCCGCAGGAATGTATTCATCCCATGAACCTCAAGAATGTAAGAATGTAAAATATGAAGAAGTCGTTCAAAACGCAAAGCATGCAAATTTTGGTTTGAAGTATCATATTACAACACTTGTTCCAGAAAATAATTTAGAAAAATGTACTTACCGATCTCCTGTCACAAAAGCAGTTATGATTAAAGATGGACTTGCTCGAAAGATTGAGATGATAGATGTAGGTGCTAAGGTTTCAAATTGGAAAAGGGATCATCATCCCGCTGGTATAATTTATGATGATGAAATGGCCGCAGATTGTACATATAATCCTCATAGATATCGTGATTGGTTTTGTAAAGGCACCAATGGAAAAAATTACACCTTACCAAATAATAACAATAAAGTTACTGAAGGAGAACTAATTACGCTTGCAGTAAAAACAATTGATTGTTTGAAAGGTAAAGGAAGTAATGTAAAGATTGATTCAAATGAAGATATAACAAGCTGTATACAAACACCAAAAGGCAAATTACCACGACATAATCCATTAATTCCATCTGATCCTGGATTTCGTAGAGGACAAGGTCATTTCTATAAAAAGATGGATTATGGATTTTGTTATGATGCTCGTGTTCATTGTCGTTTTTCAAAATAGTGATTATGGAATATACAGGTTTACCAAGAAACCACTACAAATGGTTATTTCCACATGCTCAGGTATAACCCATAACTTTTATATAACCACTCTTATTCTAGTATAAAATGGTCCTAGACAAGCTCGGAGATTCATTAAAGAACACGTTAAATAAGATAACGAAATCAATGTTTGTAGATGAAAAGCTGATAAATGAGCTTGTGAAGGACATTCAACGTGCATTATTACAATCAGATACAAATGTTCAATTAGTATTCTCCTTAAGTAAAGCAATCAAAGAACGGGCTAAGGAAGATCCTCCTGCTGGTGTAACAAAACGTGAGCAGTTAGTGAAAGTTGTTTATGAAGAGTTAACAAATTTCTTAGGAAAGGAAGCGTATGAAATTAAAATTTCTAAAAAGCCTACGCAAATTATGTTGGTGGGATTATTTGGGTCTGGGAAAACAACAACTGCAGGGAAGTTAGCAAAGTATTACAAAAAACGTGGTTTAAAAATTGCAGTGATGCAAACGGATACATGGAGACCGGCAGCGTATGAACAGTTGCAACAAACTGCTGAAATGGTTGGTGTAGATTTTCTTGGAATAAAAGGAGAGAAGGATCCTGTCAATATTTATTTGTCATTTGAGAAAAAGTTAAATGATTATGATGTTGTAATTGTTGATACAGCAGGAAGAGATGCGTTATCAGAAGAATTAATTGAAGAATTGAATAAGTTACATGGGGCAGTACAAGCAGATGAGAAGTTGTTAGTTATTTCTGCAGATATTGGTCAAGCAGCACAGAAACAAGCACAGGCGTTTCATGATACATGCCATGTAACTGGTGTTGTAATCACAAAATTAGAAGGAACTGCAAAAGGTGGTGGAGCATTATCAGCATGCGCAGTTACAGATGCAAAAATTGCATTTATTGGAGTTGGTGAAAAAGTTGACGATTTAGAAGTATTCCATCCACAACGTTTTGTTGGACGTTTGTTAGGGATGGGTGACATTGAAACTTTATTAGAGAAAGCGAAAGAAGTCATCACTGAAGAATCTGCGAAAGATATGCAAGCAAAATTCATGAAAGGAAATTTCAATCTTGTTGACTTGTATGAACAAATGAAAGCCATGAAAAAAATGGGTTCATTTGGAAAAATTATGGAAATGATTCCTGGGATGGGTCAATTAAAGATGCCAAAAGATATGTTAAAAACTCAAGAAGGAAAGTTAGAGAAATGGAAATTCGCAATGGATTCTATGACAAAGGAAGAGTTAGAAGAACCAGAAGTACTAGATGCTCAAAGAATTGATCGGATTGCATCTGGAAGCGGTTTGAAAATCCAAGAAATAAGAGAATTATTAAAACAATATCGTCAAAGTAAGAAAATGATGAAGATGATGAAAGGTGAAGGCGATATTAATAAGATGATGAAGAAAATGAAGGGACGAGTTCCTGGTATGTAGTTAGTGTTTATGTAAGTCTTTTTCGGGTATGGGTTTTTCTTCTCTAAATCCACATTCTTTACAATATTTGATGGTATAATATCCATCTGGGAACTTATGTTGACCTTCGTGTAATGTACGTTTGCAGTCTGGGCAGTGTGTTAGCATGTTCTTTAGTAAAATGATATAATATTTATAGGTTTAGGTATATTTATAAATTATGAGAGAATTCTTCTTATGTGGCAGATACAATTGAGGGATTTCAGAATTTAATTGGAGAACTAAAAGAAAGCCTAAAATTTTTTGAAACTGAATCCGTAGATATGGAAACAAATTTACAAAAAATACCTGCTCTTGGAAAGTATTTAATTGAAGAAGAACATAGTGGAAGTACAATTAGAAAAATCACAAAAGTTCTTAGAAATGTATATAGAATTGTTAAAAGAATCCAAAAAGCAAGAAAAGAATTTGAAAGTAGACTTGAAGATTTAAATATAAGTATAAACAATTTTCTTCCAGGAAGATATAGAAAAAGGTTTGTTCAAAATTCTAAAAAAATGGAAATTATTTCTAATTTTATCCTAAAGTTTTATTCAAAAAGAGGAGCATTATGGAATAATAGAAAAGATGGAGGGTTATTGCTCACCAAATTAAAAAATTCACAAAGAGGAGGAATAAGACCGCTATTAGCTGTAATTGAATCTTACAAAACCTTAATTCTTGATGTAGAAAAAGATTTAGAGAATATTCAATTTAATTTTAATATTGATAATGTTCTAAAAACTGTAGATGCACCAGTAGATCGAACTGTAGTGATTATTGATGCGGATTTTGCATCCAATGCAGACCATTATAGAAAAATTAGAAGAAAAATAATTCGTTTAGTTAATAATGCAACATTAGAGATCCCTAAAACTGTACTTAAAGAAATGATCAAAATTCCAAAAAATAGAAAAGCTGCTCTTGTCAGCAAAGATTTTCGTCGTCAATTACTTAAATCAGCAAATCTTATTTCCATAAGAAAAAATTTAACTTATGAGGATACAATTATCAATTATTGGAAAAAAACACCAAAGGGAAGTTCAAATGAAAATAAAATCAGAGAATTTAAAAGAGGAGGAGATATTAAAATCATGTTAAGAGCATTAGAATTAGATCCTATACCTGTTGTAATTCTTTCAAATGATAATGATATATATCAAACAATTAGAGCCATGCAGAATGCCGGAATTGCAATACACATTTCAGTCCATGCATTTCAAGATGACGGGACAATTCTTAGAGTGGCATAATCTCCTTTAATAGAATCAATTCTTTCTTTAAATGTTTGATATTTCTCACCTAAAACTTTTTCAAATTCTGCTAAAGAAGACCTGTGATAAGAAGCAGGAGTCATCATAAATTGAGAGTTATCTTCATCTTTATCAATTTGTATTAAATGATGATTTAGACTTGTTCTAACCATGACCATATTAACTTCGGAATCTTGACTCCATAAATAACGAGAAACTGCCCTTTCAAGAGGTCCACCCTTTTCATTTATTAAGGGAATAGAAGAATACATTAATTTATTGTTGTGTGGGTTTTTTTTTGACCCTACTGCAACATGAAATGGGCCTTCATTCATAAAGGCATTATTACGTGTGATAATATAATCTCCTTCTTTTACATCATTTAATTTTAATAGCTCATCAAATAAAATGATTCTTGAATCAATTGTAGTTGTTGTACCCATATCATCATTTTCAGAATATCTTTTATAAAGATTTCGTCTCTTTTGAGTAAATAATCAAAACTCAATGATTTTTCCAGTCTTTCCAACATTGATAACTTTTGTTGATCCAATAAGTTCTTCTATACCGTGAGTTTCATGAATGTGACCACAAATGTGGACATCTGGTTTGAATTCTTCAATTGCTTTTCTTACTCCGCTTGATCCCCAACCTGGAATTTTCATGGAGATAATTGAATCATTTGGTTGAACATGTGTAACCATAAGTTTCTTTTTACAGTCTTTAATTGAGTTGTGAGATTGTTTGAGTGTTTGAAAAAATTGTTCTTCATTTAAAGTGTGTAAACCTACATCTCCATAACCACACCCAAATATGCCCACATCACCAAATTTTAGGCTGTATCCATGAAGATTTTTAACTTGATATGCATCAACCATTGCATTGATTTCAGCCATCCCTTCATGATTTCCTGGGACTACGGCAACTTCTAATCCCATTTTTTTGAATGGTCCAATCATACCTTCCTTGAATTGGTCTTCATCAAAGATATCACCTGCAAGAATTACAAGATCAACTTTTTCATCTGCACCTTTTTGAGCCATTTTTTGCATAAAGTGGCGATCGTTATGTACGTCTGAGATTGCAAGTATTTTCATGTGATGTTAAGGATAGGATGACTTTATAAACTTTTTGGATTGGTTACTCCAGAGTAGTTATTTTAAAAAGATTTATAAAGGATCATAAAAATAACACTTATATGAAAATAAATAAAATTATAGGATATGTAGTAGCTGGATTAGCAGCATTAACTATTTCAAGTTGCGAAAGGGAATATACCCCAGCAAATCCAGTAGTACATGGAAATGTTGTTACCCATGAAGATTCAAATGGAGGAATCGCAATATATCAATTTCATACTCGGAGAGATGAAGAAATCAAAGGTGCGACATTTATTAAACAATTCAAAAATGATCGTTTCGGTCAAAAAACTTTAGCAGGTCACTATCAAGATTTAAACAAGAACGGAAAAGTTGACGAGGGAGATTTTTGCTTTGTATCCCAAGGAGAAAATTGTCAAACACCTCTTGAAGATCGTTTTGTATGTTCTACACATATTCTTAGAACAGTTCATACAGATCATCCTATGAAATACGATGCATCAAACCAATCAGAAGGTCTTACCGAAGATGGGACATATAAAACGTATACCACAGCAGGAATGTGGCATTTGCGAAATGGAGTAAGAACGCCTCATCAATCTATTGAACAAGCAAAAGATTGTATTAAAGAATGTCCTTCTAATTTATTAGAAAAACTTTAAACTAATTTTAAAAAAATGACATACAAAAATATAATTAAACATGCAATTGTAAGAACTGCAATTGGACTAACAGCCCTCTTAGGGGGATGTGATAAGGATAATGATATACCAGACGTACCTATTCCAACAATTCCTGCAGAACCTATAGAATCTCTTAAGGTTATTGGACCTATTCCTCCAAAAACATCTAAGAAATTACCAATTAAAGACAATTGTGAAGCATTAGATGTAATGATTATGTTTGATAACACTAGTTCAATGGGACCATATATTAATCAAGCTAAACAAAAAGGAATGGAAGCTCTAAACACCATACGTTCAACTTATCCAGATTCACGAATTGCAATTTCAACAGTAGCCGATTTCGGGCATGGAGATATACCCTACGAATTAAAAACAGGATTTACCACAGACACTTCAATAGTTGGACAAGCAATTAATTCAATTAAGTTATGTGGTGGTGGAGATGATCCTGAAGCATATTCTCATGCTATACAAAAGGCTTCAAAAGAAAAATGGAGACCAGACGCATATCGTCTTGTGATTCTTGTAGCAGATTCAGTTGCTCATGATAAAAATAAATTAAAGGCAAATGTTAAAAATTCAAATGAAACACTTGCCGTACTTACTGCAAATGAAGTGAATATCTCTTATTGGAAAAGTGTAACACCATTTACTCTTCCTTTAGCATCTCATAAAAATTTAAATTCCTTATTATTACGTTCAATTATGATTTCATGTGGAGATTATCCAAAAATAGAATATGATACCGCTAAATGGGATCTAGATTCTGAAGATAAAAAAGAACTTGATGGGTTAGTAAAAATGCTTAAAAATAAAAAAAATATTGGCATCCAAGTTGACGGCCATACAGATTCTGTAGGTGCAAATTTCAGAAATGATATCCTTGGAATTAGGAGAGCAAAAGGAGTCGCAGCATACCTGAATTCTAAAGGAATTAAAACTGCTGCTGCAAGTTATGGAGAAGTAAAACCTCTTTGTACTACTGAAACAGAAGATTGTAAACAACTTAATAGAAGGTCACATTTATATCCAGTACTTCTATCACCAAAATCATCTAAATTTCCTTCAAAAATGGGAAACTTTTATTTAGCAAAAATTGATGGAGATACCGCAACATATTCATTCATTCCTACTTCTAGTAAACATTTTGGTTCTGTAATAGGGAATATGTTCAATAAAAAAGATCAAGCAAATGTATTCCATACTGTAGGACATCGTAATATTTCATTAGATGCAGATGGAAATAACTCTGCTGGAGACCATATCCGTAAGTTTGAACCAGTATATTTGAAAGCTCGTTCAAATTAATTTTAGTAAAATTTACCGATTCATAAATCCAAGAAATTTCAAAGGATTTACCACTCTTCCTTTGTAATAAATATGTAAATGTAAATGAGGGTTTGTTTTGTAAGGATTTGCTGTTAATCCTGATAATCCTAATTTGGTATTGTAATTTACTTGTTGTCCTACTTTGACATTAACTCTGCTCATATGTAAATAGAGATGTACATAATCTCCAGATTTAACCTTCACTGCTTTTCCATTCCATTTCATCCACCAGCCAGTTTTAATTACAACTCCAGGAAGAATGGGATATAAAGGCGTACCAACTTTTGCATAAAAATCATGACCTTTGTGCCTTCTACTACCTCTATTAGCACCATACAAATCAAACCGACAAGTATAATGTTGACCATTTTTCTGACTATAATTTTGTGGACTTTCTTGAGAACACCTATGAAGAACAGGTAATTTTTTTCCACCAAATGGACTTTGAAAACCTTTATTCTTGAAATTAGTAGTATTTGTTTTTTTCTTATTATCTACAACTTTTGTAATTTTACGTTTTAGAATTACTTTAGGAATCATAATTTTCTGTCCATTCCTTACTAAAGATGGTTTTTTTAAACCATTAAATTTTGCAAGTTTTTGATAAGCTTCATTAATATCAGTTACACCATAAAACCTCAAAAGTGTTGAGATATCACAATAATGTTGTACTATTGCACCAAGATTTCGTCTGTGGGATTCACTTGATTTTACAATTACAATTATAACATCTTCATTTTTTGCAAGTAATTCAAAGGGAAAACTTGCCAAAGTAGCACTCAATCCAGAAAGACCAACTAATTTAAGAAATCCTCTTCGACTCAGTTCTTTCGTAGCATCTACATCTGGAAGTTCAGATCCATGATATTTACCTCTTGGAAGGAACTTTTTTAGAAACTCAAAAACCATATATTGATTACCTCGGTTCCACTTATAATTGTTTGTTGTCCCTTTGGAGTGAATAAAAAAGAAAGATTTATAAAGGATGAAAGGTATAAAACAATAAAATGTTAGAAAAATTGGTGAGTGATGAACGACATGAAAGTTTAGCTAGATATCACCCTTCTTCAGAAGAAGTATTTACAAATAATGACAGTTTTGATTATATAAAAAATGAAGTTCTAAATAGTGATAATCAAAAAGGTTGGAAAAAGGCTGGATTAAAAGGATTAAATGGAGCAGCTCATGCAACATATGGATTACTTGAAGGAGTTTCACGTGTAACTGAAAGTGGGTTACGATTAGCAGGAAAAGCAGTTGAATATCTTGGAAGAAATGCAGATGATAAACTCCAAGCAATTCAAACAGATCAATATGATGATGAGATCAATTGGCCAAAATCAATTTCACAAAATATTAGAAGTTTATATGGAAGTTTAAAAGAGGGTTTTCTTAGCGTAACTTCAACAAAAGTAAGAAACAATTTAATGGTAGGATTAGCATTGGGGATTGGACTTTATAGTGGATCTAAAATGTTACCAAATATTGAATTTTCAGGAGATGAAGATAAAATTGCAGTAGTAACTCCAGAATCATCTTTGCCTAAAACTCCAAAACCATATCCTCTTAGCCCATCTTCACCTCATAAACCTGACCCATATAGTACAAGTCACGGTGTTATCAGTGTAGATGAACTTGTAAAAACTTATGGAAAAGATGACGTTAGATTTGCACAAGAGACAATTAAAAGAGGAGCAAAATTAAGAGAGCAAAACAAAACTCGTTGTCAAAGTCCTAAAGACATTTCTAATAAATGTAAAACTTTACGAGGATTACAAGCAAAATATCCAGGAAATTATACTGCTCATTTATTTGGTTTTTTTGATGATAACAGAGAGGTTGCAAACATCACGATGTTACGGGATGCTTACCAAAATGTAATGAAAGAAGCAAATAAAAAAGGCGTAGAATTACCATTTCATTTCGTTGCTTCAACATTAGCAAAAGAAGGTCATAGCTTAGATGTTGATAATTATAAAAGTAGCAGTACTAATGGATTTGCACAGTATGGGTTAGATACATTCGGAGATAATTATCAAACTTCAAAGAGTTTACGAACATTATTACCTAAGGGTTTTAATAAGAAATTTACGGCCCATGCAGCAACCAATGAACTCGGTCAAGTAGTAAAAACAGCAAATTTCAATTCAAAATCTGATGCATTTCATGCATTTGTTGCAGAATTAGCATGGCGACAAATGAACTTTACAAAAAAAGCAAAGTGTGATAGTATGCCTGAAGATCAGAAGCTGTTCTTAACTTATGAATTATACAACTGTGGACAAAATTCACTTAATAAAAAATTAAGAGCAAAGAATACGTGTAAAACTTTAGAAAAACATTTCAAAGATAAATCATTAAATAAATGTCAAGGAAATGCGCATGTTGCATTAAAAAGCGCATTATGGTTAGATCAAATGAAAGCGTTTCCAGAATCTTAACGTCCTTTCAGCTTCAAATCAAGCACTAAATCTTCTAATTTTCTAAGATCATACTTCACAGAATCTACTTTACGCCTGATATCATTATTTCTGAAGTCAAATTTAAGTAATTCTCCATAAATTGCGTCTACTTCGTTTTTAATCTTCTTGACAGCTTCTACTTTGCCTTTTCCAGCTAAATAGACGGCTTTTCGTACAAGTTCACCAGGAAGGTCTGCTAAACCTAGAACGTAGTGTTCTGGGTGTACATTAAGCTCAATAAGCTTCCCTTTCTTGACAAAATTGTAGTATAAGACTCCTTCTGCATATTCTTGGATTGCGACTTTATAACTGCCTTCAAATGCTAGTTTTGCGTTCTTTTTAGCTATCTGGTTAAGTTTCTTCTTTTCTTGTTCTATTTGTTTAAGAAGCTTAGAAGCTTGAGGCAGATCGTCTCTATGAACTGCATATATGAGTAATTTGCTTAATTTAAGGACAACTCTGCCTTGTTTGATCAAAAGTTCTCTATCTGAGTCATATTTTTTGAATTCTTGCTGTAATTTTGTGAAATTTACCATAGATCTATAATATTGGAGTTTCTTTATATAATTAACTTAAATTTTGTCTATATTCCTATTTAACCACAACCTTTATAAAACAAGTCTCTTCTCACAACTATATTAATTGAGGTAATGTTAAAAATGGAACAATCACGACCGTTAGATATGCTTAACCGAGCACGGAATAATACCGTTCTCGTAGATTTAAAAAATGGCTTACGATACGTAGGTAAATTACAAGCGTTTGATATTCACATCAATGTCGTTCTTGAAGAAGCAGAAGAACATAAAGATGGCGAACTAAAAAGAAAGTTAGGAAATGTATTTATTAGAGGAGATACAATCATAACAATTTCTCCAGCTTAAGGTAAAATAAAATGGTAAAAGGAACAGCAAGTATGGGTAAAAGAAGTGGGAAGAAAACTCACATCCCGTGTAAACGATGTGGCGGTTTCTCTTATCACGTTCAAAAGAAGAAATGTGCTTCTTGCGGATTTGGTGCAACTAAAACCAAACGTAAGTATGGCTGGAACAAGAAAAAGTGAACTCACTTTTTCTGGTCAGAAAATTCTTAATTTTCTTGAACAAGAAAAATACAAAGTAATTCTTTTTTATTATTAATTATAATCTGATATTATTTTTAGGTTGAATTTTTTATAGTTTTTTAGTAGTATTTTTTCTATTCGGTCAAAAAACGAAGATTAGTTTATCCAATAAAAAAGAAATTAATGAATTATAATAACTAGGCCTTCGAGTTCACGTAGCTGTCCAAATCCACTGCCATCTAAGTTTAAATCTCCTTTTGCAGTTGTGTAATGTCCAACTAATTTTTTAAGTAATCTTTCCTCAGCAACTTTAAGACTATTTCCACTCACTAAAATTTGATTTTTATCAAAGGAACGATCAGTATTATAATTAAAACGAAGAAAATGTTCATTTCCCCTTTGTGCATATTCTACACCAAAACTTCCAAATACATACTCACCACTAACACCATCTTTAATAACATGAGGTTCTCTTTCAAAGCCTTTATAATTTTTAGTTTCAATAAAACCATCTCCAATAAATCTCATCCTATCAGGTGATTTCCTAGATACATTATCATTATCTCGTGCTCTTAATTTAGAATATTCTCCTTCTACTTCCCTTTCTCCTGAAAGACGTCCTTTAAATGATGAATGTAAAAATATAGCCCTATAAAGTTCAACTGTTCTTGCATTACTTGGCCTTACACCACTAATTGGTTGTGTTGTCATATAATTTATTGAAGGGTTGAAATATATAAATCTTCTTGAGGTTTATTAAAAAAAAAAAAACGATTTAGAAAAATATTAATAAATAAAAAAATCACTCAGTAATCTTTTCTCTGCACGTGATTCTAAGTTGATTAAAGGTTACTTGATCACATATTTTAAGGTCATCCTTCAGTTTTGCAACTTTTGCAATACACACCTCTGAGTTTAACTGGTTACTAATTTTCTTACATACTTCAACATCTTCAGTTGCTTGCGCAATCTTGTTGAGACAAATCCCTTGATCTGGGTTGTTAAGTATTAAACATAAACCAGCCTTATTTGTTTTTAAGGCCACGTCCATGTAACATTCCATGTACTGGATGTCATTAAAGATTTCACCACAAAATCCACCTTTCTCTTCCTCTAATGCAAATTTATTATAACAATTATCATGCCAATACACATTTTCTATTTCTTCACATAAATTTGGATCATTTTTAGCTATAGCAATTTCTGATTCACAAAATCCTTGTGTTGTTTTATCTTTTACAAGTTTACACGCTTCAAGATTTTCACTTTTCTTTGCAAGATCTGTAACACAAGTATCTCTGACAACATCACTTTTTATTTTACTACAAGTTCCTGCGTCTAGATAACAATCATCCCTATGTGCACCTTCTAAAGCAGAACATGGATCATTTGGATCTACTGGTTCTTTGAATAATGTACATCCTGCAAAAAGGAGTGTTAATGTTAATAATAATATGATCAAATATTTCATTTTATGTGTTTTTAGTGAAATCTGCTTTTAAGTTTTGTGGAAGTGTAGGAATATATAGCACACCCCACTAGACAAGTACGCATAGAGCTTATAAATAAAGAAAATCTGAGAGAATTATGAACCTAGGTAAAATTAATAAAATTCCCTTAAATAATATCACTGCATATTTAGCTGGTGTAATTATTGGAGATGGAAATGTCTCCAATGCATCAAAATCTAAAAAAGATAAATCAAAAGATTATAGAATTACAATTGAAGTTACTGATCTTAATTTCTTAATCAATGTTGAAAAATTAATTAAATCAATTATAAAAACAAAAAGTACAGTAACAAAAAGATCAAAAATTAAAGAAAAAAGGAAACAATTATATTATTTTCAATTTAGAAATAAAAGTTTTTATTACTTTCTTACAAAAGATTTGGAGATTCCAGCTGGAAAAAAGTCAAATATTGTTTTTGTTCCTAATAAAATATTAAAATCTAATGGATTATATCCTTTTTTTCTTGCTGGGGTATTTGATACAGATGGAGGAATTAGAGGAAAGACTCCTGGATTTACTTCAGCAAGTAAAAAATTAATTGATGGATTAAGTTTTATTCTAAATGAACTTAAAATCACCCATTATTTAGATTCATGGGTTAATAAGAGATATAATCAAAGATATTATGGAATTAAGATATCGGTAAAAGATACCGACAAGTTTTTAAATGGGTTACCATCATGTAACAAAGAGAAACTTGACAAAGTTCTTGTCCATGTGGACGTGCCGGAGCGGTCAAACGGGCTGGAAGGTCTTCCGATATAGGAAACCTGGCTGAGCTTAGGACCCAGTGGCTTAGTGCCTACGCAGGTTCAAACCCTGCCGTTCACATCTTTTTTTATACACTCTTAAACAATTTCACAACTCTTTCTTTTCCAATCTCTAAGATGAATGACGCCAATCGTGGTCCTTGATCTTTATTGATTAAGACATTATACGCTATCTTAAAGAAATCTTTAATTGGGAATTCTGAGTTTTTACATAAGATATACATCTCTTCATGTAACTCTTTATCTGTCCATTCTTTTTCACCTAGTTTTTTAGCTAATTGATGAAGAATTTCTTTTTCTTCTTTTCCAAGAGTCACTTGCGAGGTTTTTTGTATAGTAAATGTAAATTCATCTGGAGCATATTTTTTAACCCAATTGGTTGCACATTCTGCACGTTTTCTAATACGTTTTTTATCATGCTCATTCTTAAGCTCTTTTTCAAAATATCCAATGACTTTATCTATATCAAATTCATAAATTTGTAAAAGTGTTGTTAGATGTCTAAAACTTGGTTGGTAAGGAATAGTCTTTGGAATTTTTCCAATATAACTTAATTCATATGCAACCGACATTTTGATTGTATCTTTTTCATTGACTTTATGTTCACCATAATACACACGCTCCACTTTATCAAATTCTTCATAGATTGCAATAACATCTACATCAAATGAGATTGCAAATTCTCTATTTGGACGAGTTCCTGCAAATAAGTATCGTGTTACTTCTGGTTCATAAATTTCAAGAACGTCTGTTAATGTTGTTACGTTTCCTGAAGAGGAAGACATTTTTCCTCCACCACCTTTAATACGAATAAAATCGTACATAACATAGGTTGGTGCTTCAAAACCATAAACTTCTTTGCAAATTTGTTTTCCTGTATCAAAACTTCCACCCTTTGTAGAATGGTCTTTTCCACCTGGCTCAAAATCTACATTTTCATACATCCAACGCATTGGCCAATCTATTCGCCATTTTAATTTGACATTTCCATCTTTGCGAATATCTACTGTTTCGGTTGTACCGTCAGTTAATTTGTAGGAAACACCCCATTTACCGTCCCAGGTTAATTCTGTAACATCGTCAGTTCCTAATTTTTTAGAGAATACTGCAATAGGCAACCAATCATCTGCTAAAGGGTTTTCTCTATATTGATCAATAATTTTTTTGATTTCTTTTGTATGTTCTAATGCTATTTTGATCTCTTTAGCATATGTACCTTTCCGATACATTTTATGTTGATAAATATATTCTGGATTAATTCCAACACGTTTTACAGATTCTTCTACTGCAACTTGGTTATGCTGTGCATAACTTTCATGTGAATCATAAGGGTCTGGTACATCTACAATTGCTTTTCGTAATTGTGCTTTAAGTTCTTCTTGTTTTGGCATGCCTTTTGGAACTTTTCTAAATACGTCATAATCATCCCAGGAATAAATAAATCGGACTTTTTTGCCTTTTTTTTCAAGAGCACGTTTCACTAAATCTACAGTTATAATTTCTCTAAAATTTCCAATGTGTACAACACCGGAAGGTGTTATTCCTGAAGCAACAGTATATGTTTCTTTATCTCCTTTTTGTCGGATGATGTTATCTGCTGCGACATCTGTCCAATGATATGATTTTTGTTCTTTTGCCATTGAGAGAAGTGAATGGAGGGAATTATATAAACGTTATGGGATTACTTTTATAAACCTCAATAATTTACTTATTCCTAAAAAGAGGTACGATGATAATCACAAGCTGTGGAAATTCTGTAAAACTAGCAAAATCGCTCGCAAAAAAGCTTCGTGTGAAATATGTTCCTTTAGATATTGGCGCATTTCCTGATGGGGATATGTATATGCGATTTAAAGCAAAATCTTTTAAGAAAAAGAAAGTAGTCATCGTACAATCATTTCAACCAAATCCAGACATGAGTTTATTTGATGTTATTTGGGCTGCAGAAACTGCAAAAGATATTGGGGCAAGGAAAGTAATTCTGGTCGCACCATATCTTGCATTTATGCGTCAAGATAAACGGTTCAATTCTGGAGAAGCTGTTTCTTCTCGGATAATGGCGAAATTGTTAAACAAATCCATTGATAAAATTATCACAATTGATCCACATTTACATAGATATAAATCATTAAAAGAGATCTTCACAATTTCAGCTAAAAAATTAACAGCAAATCCATTAATAGGTGAATTTGTGAAAAAGAAAATTAAAAATCCTGTGATTCTTGGTCCTGATTGGGAATCATATCAATGGGCAGATAAAATTGCAAGTCATGTTGGGTGTGATTCTACGTGTTTAGCAAAAACACGATTTTCTTCTAGAAGAGTAACGTCAAAAATGACGAAAAATGTTGAAATCAAAGGAAAAAATGTTGTGATTATAGATGACATTATTTCTACTGGACATACGATTATAGAAGCTGCAAAAAAAGCTAAAAAGAAAGGTGCAAAATCAATCACAGCTATTGGAGTTCATGGATTATTTGCAGAGAATGCAATTTCTAAAATGAAAAAATATGTTGATTGGATTTATACGACTAATACGATTGAACATAAAACAAGTAAGATTGATGTTTTGCCATTAGTGTTAAAAGAATTGAAAATATTAAAATAATGCTTTCTTAAGATACTTCCCTACTGTTGCTCCTTGATTCAATGCAACCAAGGATAAATATCCAGCAACAACTGCACCTCCAGCAAGTGTAGCTGCCATGCTACCATTTAAAATTTTATCAGATAAATCGGGATATTGGTGATAAAATTGTGTTTGTTCAATTGCACCATTTAAATACCATAAAGACAAAGAACCTAAAAAAGGAGTTAATTTAAATTGTATCAAAGAATCATAAAATTTATTTTTCTCTTGTTTTGTTAAGTTATCTAGTATCATTAGAAACCTGGTCTTATAAATCCTTCATACATGCTTGTTTTCACACAAGACCTATACCTATTATCTGTTCTATTATCTTTGATTTTTTTGAAACCACACATCCTTTTAGAAGATTTAATACATTCTTTTTCTAATTTTGATGTTGGTCCAAAATGCAATACACTTTCACTATTTTTACGCATATTTTGAACAGTATTCACATAACTTCTACATGCATTTATTGTGAATTCGTCACTTTGATTTTTGTAATGATTTTTTACTCTTGGTCGTTTTTTAGATTTTATAAATAACGGAGGAATTACAGCTCTTCGCTTCTTTCCAATAGAAACATTTGCATCTCTACCTGTTGCATAACCATTGTCCATTTGGCCTAACCCATGAATTCTTCCATAACCATTTCCTGATTGATAGCCTAAGCCATCACCAAATTTTGGTGTTGACGGATTCCAAACTGGTGCTTGTTTTGCAATATAAGTTACATTAGGTTCTTCATGAGTTACAGCTGGTTTCTCAATAGATGTTTGTTTAACTTGTACTGGTGCACAAGCAATAGACATAGCCACTGCAAGTGGTGCTAATTTATGTAGTATATTTGTTAGTATCATATTAATTACATCTCAACATTATGTTTATTACCATCTCTATCTACAGCGACAGCTACTCTGATCCTGGTTTCTGGAACTTGAATGTGATATTCAAATCCATTTTTTTGAACACTTATTGTTTGAAGAGCTCTTCCTGTTGATGAATTCCAAGGATAATCTGATTGAACTTTTTGAACTGCTGCATCCAAAACACGGTAACATTGTTCAATATCAACACGTTCCATTCCGCCTGAAAGTGTCATGAAATCTCTAGTTTCTTTTGAAGAATCTGTATATTCCCCTCGCATTCCTTGTTCAAACCTATTGTGTTGACGTTTAGCTGTTTGATAAATATTTCTAAATGCTCTACGTCGTGTTAATTTTTCATGTTCAAATTCACTCATATCCTCTGTAATATCTAAAGCATCTCCTAACATTGGAAAAGAATGGAGTAAAGTTTCTGACACAACATATTTATCACTTCCTGGAACAGGAGTTTTTCTTCCTTCCATAATATCATTATGCGTAGCCATAAAAATATCTCTTGCTTGAACTAATTTATCATTTATTGTCATTTTGTGTGTTTACCTCTATTTAAGTATAAAATAGGAGGAATACTTTATAAACCTTTCGTCCCTTTTAAGTAGAGATTAAGCAACTCTTTTTTTCTCTATCTTTTTCACGGTTGCAATAAGGGAAGAGATCCATGTTTCTACTGTTTCAATGGTAGCATCTAAAGTAGAGATATGTTCAATAAGAGAAAGCATAAATTCTTCAAGTTGTTTAACTGAACGTCCTCTTGAAATATGTTGGTCTAAAAGCATAATCCCTGTCCTCACATTATTAAATGCATGAAATAAAAGATTCATGTGCTCTTTCAAACCTTTTCTTAATTTATCTTGGACTTCTACATAATTCTGTTGATATTCAAGTGGAACACCTACTTTTTCAAATTCCTTATTTAAATCATTAATATAACGATCAAGTCTAAACGAAGTTTTTGATGCAAAACGTAATTTTTCTGAAGATTCATTAATATCATTTTTTGTTTGTTTTAAAAGTAACAATTCTTGAGTCCTTAAAACTCCACTTTTATCTTTACGTTGTAAGGATTGTTGTAAATTATTTTGAACAAGCATCAATTTTTCTAAATGTTTTTTTGCATGTCCTATATTATCTTTTAATTCATCAACATATTTAAATTCTACAGCAAGCCATTGAATTACTTCATCTACACTACTCATGCGTGTTCACCCCATTAAAATATTTGTAAATTGGTTGTTGTTCTTTAACTTCCAATTCATTGTTTGCACGTCTTGCAAGAACAAATAGTAAATCACTTAATCGGTTCACATAGCAAAGCACAGAAGGATTTACAAGATGATCATTACTTGCTTTTACTAAGACACGTTCTGTTCTTCGTGTAATAGAACAGCATAAATGTAAAAAAGAACTTGCAATAGTACCTCCAGGTAAAATGAAAGAAGTTTGAGGTGCAAGAACTTCCGCAATGTGATCAATGTGTTCTTCTAAATCTTTAATATGTTGTTGTTGGATTTTTGGAAGGTTATAATCGGGCATATGGGAACTTGCCATATCAGAACCAACAGTAAAAAGATCGTTTTGAATTTTAGAGAGTAGTTCACGTAACTTTTCATTCTCAATAAAACATAATGTTACACCAATCACAGAATTCAATTCGTCTATAGAACCAAGTACTTCTATACGAAAATCATCTTTAGAGACTCTTGTTCCTCCATAAAAAGAGGTTTTTCCTTGATCACCTGTTTTTGTATATATTTTCATCTTAATATCCTTCACCTATGTTAATAACTTGATCTTCATAACTTCCATCCCTATAAATGGTGATACCTTTACATTTAGATTTCCATGCAAGAAGGTATGCTTCTTCAACATCTTTAATGGATGTTGTTCTTGGGAAGTTGATTGTTTTTGAGATGGAATTATCTACATTTTTTTGTAAGGTTGATTGCATTTTAATGTGCCATTCAGGTGCAATGTCCTGTGCTGTCACAAAAATGTCCCTTACATCTTTTGGAATTTCTTTAAATCCTTGAATACTTCCTGCTTTTGCAATTTTTCTGATTAATTCTGGTGTATAAAATCCTCGTTCTCTTGAAACACGTTCAAAGGTTTTATCTAAATAAATTATTTCTGAATCTCCCAACACCGTTTTTTGATAAGAGATTGCAAATAGTGGTTCACAACCAGGAGAAGCATCAGCCATGATACTAATTGTTCCTGTTGGTGCCAAGGAATTACAAGTAATATTTCGCATTTTTCGTCCTGCTTTTTGATGATCAGACCCATGCCATGCGGAACATACACCACGTTGTTCAGCAAGTTTAGAGGACATTTCGTAGGTTGTAGTTTTAATAAAACTCATCAATTTTTCTGCAAATTCTAAACCTTTATCTGAATCATATTTTAAACCTAATTTTATTAAACAATCTGCAAACCCCATCATTCCCAAACCAAATTTTCTAGAACGTTTTGTTCGTTCTTCAATAATTTTAAGAGGATAACTATTCATATCTATGACATTATCCAAAAAGTGAACTGCAGTTTTGATTGTTTCATAAAGATCATCCCACAATATATCCTTTTTTTCTTGATCTACAAATTTGTTTAAGTTTAATGATCCAAGTACAACACCTTCATATGGAAGAAGTGGCGCTTCACCACATTGATTTGTTGTTTCAATTTCTCCAAGATGTGCTGCTGGATGTTTTCTATTAATTTCGTCAATAAAAATTAATCCTGGATCACCTGTTTTCCATGCATTCTGTGTGATCATAGAAAAAACATCTCGTGCTCGGAGTTTACCATGATTTTTTCCGGTTTTAGGATCTGCAATCATATAGTCCCTATCAGCTTCAACTGATTTCATAAATCTATCAGTTACTCCTACAGAAATGTTGAAGTTTTTAAGAGATCGTTTATCACGTTTTGATTCTATGAAACGAATGATATCTGGATGATCAACACGAAGGACTGCCATGTTTGCACCTGGCCGGATTCCTCCCTGTATGATTGCACCGAATGCTTTATCAAAAACCTTCATAAATGCAATGGGACCAGCTGCAACACCTTGTCTTCTACCAACAGAATCCATTCTTGAACGTAAACGTGAGAATGAAAAGCCAGTTCCTGCACCACGTTGATGAATCAAAGCCGCATCTTTAAGGGTTCCAAAAATTCCCTCCATCGTATCATTAATTGGAAGAACAAAACAAGAAGAAAGTTGTTGTGTTTTTGTCCCTGCATTTTTTAAAGTGGGAGAATTAGGCATGAATTTTAATTCAGACATTACTTCAAAAAACCTTTTTTGGTAATCTTTAATTTCTGTTTCTGTTGCATTATAATGTTTATCAGCTTGTGCAACATTTTTCGCAACACGTTGTAACATCTGCTGCGGCGTTTCAATTAAACTACCAAATTCATCTTTTTGAAGATATCTTCTCTCTAAAATTCTTAATGCTTGATGTGAAAAATTTAAACTTTCTTGAGATTCTTCTGTTCCAAGAATTAATGCTGACGTTTTTCTTTGCTCATCTTTTTTATGTCTGTGAAGAATATATGCTTTTGCGATTTTAACATGCCCACGCTCTATAAGAACTTCTTCTACCAAATCTTGAACTACTTCAGCAGAAGGGACACCTTCTTTATGGCGTGCTTTGAGGTAGGTAAGGACATCATTTGCTAATGCCAAAGATAAAGAACGATCTGCTTGATTTACGGTAAGAGAAGCCTTAAATATTGCATCTGCAATCTTGACAAGATCAAATTTAACAACTTTTCCACTACGTTTTTTTATATCTTTAAGTTCTGTAATTTTCTGTGAGTCTTGCATTGAAAGATTAAGAAGAAAGGATGTTTAAATATTTATTGGAATGAGAAATCAATTTAACTTCTTTTTATGAAGACGATGAATTGTAGCTCCTAAAGCCACTACTAGAACTAAAGTGAAGAGAATCACCCAGACTATTGTAAAAGAAACACCTTCTCCAACAAAGTTATCAAGGATTGCACAGCCAACACCAAGTGGGCATCCACCTTTCTTTTCTTCAGCGGTTTCTTCAGAATTTTTAGAAGAAGGTAGTGACTTCAGTTGTTGGGATTGTTCCCCTATATTAGGTAAAGTAGCTTCTACTAAAACTTCATCTTTTTTTGGAGGAAGACTTCCGCCACCACTACTAGAAGAACTGCTTGAATCAGAAGTATCTGTTGCTGCTGCTGCCGCTGCTGTAACCACAACCGTATCAGTTGTATTTAAAGAATCAAAGTTTGTTCCAGAACAATTTACATCCCATGTAAATGTTCCCGCAGTTGTGAATGCAGAAGTGTTATATTCCCACCGTTCATCCCCACTATAATTAAATTCCATTGACACATTGCTTACACTAATATCGGCAATAGTAATATTACATCCTGCATTTGTAAAAGAAGAGGTAATAGCTGTATCATCAGAGCTATTAGTATAGTTTGCATAAAAACCAATTAATGTGTTGACTCTTTTCGTCGTTGTATCTGTATCGTCTGTGATGTTAAGTTGAGCTGTTGATCCAGAAACATAACTTGAAAATGAATCTGCAGTCACATTAACATGAGTAGCATTATGTGGAACACAAGTAACTGTATTTGTAACATCAAAACAAATAGAAACATCATCATTACATTTCCAGACTACATCACAATTCCCTCCAGGGCTGGGTAGTGTCATAGTAAAATTATCTACACCAAGTTGTTGTTGCATTTGTTGCCAGGTACTTGAATTCATAGAAAAGAAATCTCGTCCAGCAAAATCTCCCGCTAGAGCCTTTGAAGAGTTAAAGGCATTATCAAAATTAAAGCTAGCTGCACGCGCAAAATCAACGCCAGTGAAAGTAATTCCATTAAAACCTAATTCCACATTCTTCAAAGAATTTAATGAAAGTCCAGTATTTTCATCATAATCAACAAACCCAGCCCCTAAATTAACTGTCATATTATAGCCGGTGACTCCAGAAAAATTAAATGCAAGTTCAGTTTGATTGGATTGAGTGGTAAAATTAAGACAAGAACTAATATATCTATTATCTGCTTGATCAGTAATATTCATTTTATAAAAATAAGTTGTACTGTTTTGTAAGGAGGAATCAATGGTAGTATTATCAATATAAATAAAGTGAGTTGAGATGTGATTATTTGATGATGAAAGAGTGGCATTTCGCTGTGCTTCATCACAGGTACTATTAAGATCGTAATAAATTACTTCACCAAGAACTGGCTCCGTTGCTACAAATCCAATATTTGCATGATCATAATCTGTGGTAACTTGACTATTTTTTATTTGTGGAGACTTTGTATCAGATCCCGGATCATAGGAGTTACTACAAGCGGGATCGATGAAACAATCTTCATCATCACAATCTGTACTTCCATCAACATCATTATCTACATTATCAAAACAAGAATACTCTTGTTTGACAAAATTATGTCCTGGATCGAAGGAAGAGTCACATTGATCGGGATTATTGATACAATCTGGAGGGAAAGCATCCATCCAACCGCCATCTCCTAAGACCCCATTACCATCCCCATATTCAAATGATGCAGAATCTTCATGACAAAAAGCTCCATAAGGTCCTTCAGTTTCCCAAAGACATAATTTAGAACTAGCACCACACGCAAACTCAGTAACACATATATCACAAAATGTGTTACAATCAAAATTATCTTGGTTTGGGAAACATCCGTTATTATAAGAATCATAAGTGCAACCAGCAGCAATACATGCAGAAGAATCTCCTTGATAATCACCACATCCAACTACACCTGTTATATTTGATTCAAAAATTGTAATGTTAATTGAACTGGTAGTAGCACTAATAGATTGATTACTTGTTACATTAGCAAATGCGGAAAAGAAGTGTTTGTTTGATGATGAATCAGCAGTTGCATTCATATTCCAAGAAACAAGTTGGGATTCACCAGAATTTAAGGTTACATTTGATGGATTACTTGAATTAACATAATAGGGGTTAGCGCCAATTGTACCATTAACTAAACCAGATTTACTTACAGCTTCATCACCGCCTGCAAAGAAAGAATTTGTTAAATCAAAAATTGCAGCAGCAGAAGTAGCACAGCCACTATCTCCTTCAACACAAGTGCAATTACTTGCTGTTACAGCATCATTGCCATTCCTTTGGTAACTAGGACAATAATAATCATCCCCAAGTAATACATTTGTACATTGACCTGTTCCAGCACCAAGTGGAGTTCCATCACAACCTCCATCAATAATGACGGTTTTTGTTTCCGAAGCACAACCAAAAATTTCATTAGCCCATTCCGTACTACCAAACCCAAACAAGTCATTACATGCATTTGTACAACTAAGCGTATCCGGGTCACAACCAAAGATAGAATCTAAACTAACATTAATTTCTCCACAGTCAGCATCATTACAAGATACGTTGACAGTGAAGGTTGTAAAAAGATTTTTATTAAAATTAACATTTGTATTTGGCGTAACCAAGTTAATTCCAATAGTTGCAGGTGTTGGAAGAATTTCAGTTCCAACTATGATTAGATTATTACCATTATTTCCAACAGAAGTGACATTCAGAGTAACAGAATAATTGTTTGATACACCACTTGCAACTGTAAGTTCAATATCCGAGGTTCCACCACCAACAACATTAGTTAGGGTAGTGACATTAGACGAAGCTATATCTGCATTACTACTATTGATTACTGAAACTAAATAACTATCAGTATTGGTTCCAGAATTTGTGAGTGTGATGGAGTAGGATGCAGAAGATGAATTAATAATTGATTGATTGAAAGGTTGTGAGAGTGAGAAAGCATAAGGAGTAGTAATTGTAAGATTAATTGGACTTGTGGTCGCACTTATATCTGTATTGGTGGTTGTATTTGCAAATGAAAAGATAGGATAAAGTGTTGAAGCAAAATCAGCCGTTGCATTTAGATACCATGTAACCAATTGCGAATCACTTGGGTTTAAAGTTATTGTGGAGGGATTAGTTGAATTAAGGTAAAACGGAGAAGTTCCAGTGATATTACTTATCAAACCAGCAGAATTACCACTTGCAAAAAATTCATGTGTTAAATCAAAACCTGTTGCATTAGAAGAACCAGTACAACCACTTCCTCCGTCCTGACAACCACAATCATCCGATGTAACACCAGAATTACTGTTTCTCTCATAACTAGGACAAAAATAAGTATCATCTACCGGAGCAACAAGTGCACATTGACCTGTCCCAGCACCAAGAAAAATATCACATTGTGAATCAACAAAAATGACATCAGATGCAGAAGCAGAGCAAGCAAAAGCTCCATCCCAAACCCATCCACTAGTATCTGCACTATACAAACCATCACAAGCATTTGTACAACTCAAAATATCAGGATCACAACCAGAGGTACGTTCCAAACTCACATTAACTTCACCACAATCAACAACATCACAACTCACATTTACGGTAAAATTTGTTAAAACATTTTGTGTGAAATTAGCATTGCCAGTTGGGCTTACTAAACTAATTGATACATTTGCTAATTGAGGATTTACTTCTGTTCCAATTGTGATATTATAACTTAATGAGGTATTTCCTTCAGAAGTAACATTCACCATCACAGAATAATTATCGGGTGTATAACTTCCTACTATAAGAAGAATATCCGAAGCACCGGCACTACTAATATTTTCTATTAAAGTTGTATTTATTGATGCAAAATCTGCATCATCAATATTAAGAGAGGTAAGGGTATAATTATCTTGGCTAGTTCCATCGTTCGTCAAAGTAATAGTATAAGTAGCAACCGTATTATTTCTAATAGATTGATTTGCAGGTTGAGATAAAGAGAACGTAAATGGAGTGCCACCATCACCAGCTCCTGCAAAGAATTCATGTGATAAATCAATAAAATCTGAAGCTGTCCCACATGGCCCATCAAATTCAAAACAAACACAATCGCCATTTACAACAGCAGAATCACCATTTCTTTCATAACTTGGACATTGATACAGTGCGATGGAACCCGTTGCAATTTCTGCACATTGTCCCGCTCCAGGTGTTGCCGCTGGAGAAATCCCACAATCAGCATTGCCTAAAATGAAAGCCCCTTCTGTATTTGCCTCAAAACATTGACCCAAGTCAGGACCCCATGAAGTTACAGGTAAACCAATAAATAAATCATCACAGGTAACTGTACAATCAGCACCATCAGGGTTACAACCAGAGATTACATTTATTGAATAAGAATCTTCATTAACACCAATCACTGCTCCAGTAATAGAAACATCTGAAAAAACATAAACTGTAAAAACAGCTAGAAAAATAACAACTACAAATAGATACACCCCTTTATTATTTCCCTCAAACATCTATAGTTAGGAAAATTTTAGACTTTATAAATATGACGTATTATAATAGGCGAGGATAAGAAGAAAAATAAAATAAAAATCAACTACATCCTGTAGTCTCACCACACACCTCACAAAGCATGCAAGTTCCATTCTGTCGCATCTGGGATGCACCGCAGGATCTGCATTTCTCCTTTTCATCTTTTGAATCTATTGTTTTAGTTACAACTGGTTTTTTTACGATTCCAACATCTTCAAACTCTAATAAGAATTCTCTGAGTTCATTTAACACTGGATGTCCATCTGCAGAAAGAAGTTTCTCCGCAATAAGATGTGAAGACATCCCTTGAGATAAGCTAAAGTTCACAGCATTGACAACTGTGTCCAATAAAACTTTTTGCGCAGGGATTAATTCTTCCATTGTATATGAAACTTCTTTTAACCTACTTTTATCTTCACGTCCTTTCAGTTCTAACTTTCGTGGACCTACTTTAACTCTCTTGATCACATTATTAATAACAAGAATACCAACTTCTTTTTCTTCTAAAGGAGTCTCAAAGATTTCTTTAAGTTGTACATTTCCTTCTAAGGTTGAGTTCAAAGGTTGGGAGAGTTTACATCCATCTCTGTAAAGAGCGGTTGCTTTGGTCCCCATTTTCCATGCATCGTAATATGCTTGTTTAATTTGATCTACAGTCCAGTCTGTTGGCATGTTAATCGTTTTTGAAATTGCACCGGAGATAAATGCTTGTGCTGCTGCAAGCATTTTCAAATGCCCATAAGGATGGATGTACCGCTGGCCTTTTTTTCCACATTTGTTTGCACAATCAAAAATTGAAAGATGTTCTTCTTTCAAATGAGGTGCACCTTCAAGAGTCATTGTTCCACAAATGTATTCATTAGCTTCTGAGATTTGTTGTTGAGAGAATCCCAAGATTTCTAAAAGGTCTCCTTCTTTCCCTTGCATTAATTGATTGTATAAATCTTCACCAATTGTCCATTGGTTAAGCACATGACGAATATCCATGTTGCTTCCAAGTTGTTTTTCAATATTAACTATTGCTTCTCCCGTGATTCCTTTTGCAGAAAGTGTTTGTGCATTAATATGCGGGCTTCCATTTAATGAAGCACGTCCTAAACAATATTTGATAATTGAATCTATTTCAAATTCTGAATATCCTAATTTTCTTAATGCTCCTGGCACAGATGAATTTACAATTTTAAAGAATCCACCACCAGCTAATTTTTTGAATTTAACGATAGCATAATCTGGTTCAACACCCGTTGTATCGCAGTCCATGACCAAACCTATAGTTCCAGTAGGTGCAAGAACAGTTGTTTGTGCATTCCTATACCCATATTTTTCTCCAAGAGAAAGTGCTTTGTCCCATGCATCATGTGCAGTTTCCAATAAAGCCTTCGGGCAGATTTCTTGATCAATTGATTGAGGTAAGACCTCTAATTGTTCATAATCGGTGTTATTATACGCTGCTCGTTTATGATTCCTGATAACTTTCAACATATGTTCTTTATTTTTTTCATACATTTGGAAAGGTCCAAGAATTGATGCCATTTCTGCAGAGGTTGCATAAGAATCTCCAGTCATGATTGCTGCCATTGCACCTGCATATACACGACCTTCCTCACTATCGTATGGGATGCCTTGTAACATCAGCAAAGTTCCAAGATTTGCATATCCTAATCCTAATGTTCGGAATTGAAAACTTTTTATTGCAATTGGATCTGAAGGAAATTGTGCCATAAGTACAGAAATTTCTAAAGTTGTTGTCCACAATCTAATTGCATGTCTATAACCTTCAATATCAAATCCTTGTTCTGGTGTGTAAAATTTTACAAGATTAATTGATGCTAAGTTACATGCTGTATCATCTAAAAACATGTATTCAGAACAAGGATTACTTCCATTGATTGGTCCGTCTTCAGGACAGGTATGCCATTCATTGATTGTAGTATTATATTGTAATCCAGGATCTGCAGATGCCCATGCGCAATATCCGATGTCATCCCATAATTTTGATGCAGGCATTGTTTCCATAACTTCTCCTGATCTTCTTGCAGTTAAATTCCATTCACGTCCTTCGTCTAATGCTTTAAAGAATTCATTTGGAATTCTGATTGAGTTGTTTGAATTTTGACCTGAAACAGTAAGGTACGCTTCTGATTCATAATGTGTGTCAAATTCTTGGAGAGGTAATTCATAACCTTGTTTTGCAAGATCTAATGCACGAACCATATAGTTTACAGGGATATTATCTTTTGCTGCTTGTTGTAAAAGTTTCTTAACCTCTGGATTTTGTAAAGGATTTTCCTGTCCTTTAGATAATTGAACTATTTTAGATAATCTTTTCTTCAAAGTTTTACTTCCTGCAACGAGACCTGCAACTTTTTCTTCTTCACGAACTTTCCACCAAATGAAATCTTGAATTTCAGGATGGTCTAAATCAAGAGAACACATTTTAGCCGCTCTTCGTGTTGTACCACCAGATTTTATACTTCCTGCTGCTGTGTCAAATATTTTAAGGAAACTCATTAAACCTGAAGAAGTTCCACCACCAGATAATGTTTCTCCTTTGCCCCTAATTTTAGAAAAATTACTTCCTGTACCAGATCCGTACTTGAAGATTCGTGCTTCTCTTGTAAGTAAGGAAAAAATTCCCCCATCTGTTACAAGGTCGTCATTTACTGACTGAATAAAACACGCATGAGGTTGTGATCTGGTGTATGCATCTTTGGAATATTCCAATTTTCCGGTGACTGGATCTACATAACTATGTCCTTGTGGAGGTCCTGTTAATCCATATGCAAAATTTAATCCGGTTGTAAACCATTGCGGAGAATTAGGTGCTGCAGATTGGTTAATAACCATATAAGTCATTTCATCGTAAAAAATTTGTGCGTCTTCAGAAGATGCGAAGTATCCATATTTTTCTCCCCAGTTTCTCCAACATCCTGCTAATCTATGTGCTACTTGTTTAATGGAATTTTCAGATCCTGTGATGACTTTTCCGTTTTCGTCTAATAGGAGATCTCCTTTTTCGTTCCTTAGGGGAACACCTGCTTTTCTGAAATATTTCTGTGCAAGAATATCTGTTGCAACTTGTGACCAGAAGTTTGGAACTTCTACATCATGCATCTGGAATACCATAGAACCATCAGGGTTCTTGATTTCAGAAGTACGAGATTCATATGTGAACATATCTTCTGGGTTTACACCTTCTTTTGTAAAGTATCGTGGGATTTTAAGTCCTTGTTTCTGTGTTGTCATTGTTTCCATTTTATCTACCTCATTGATTGTATTTCTTTTTCTAGTATTTGTGGGTCTTCAATTCCTTTGTAGACCGTTGCATATCTTAGATATGCCATTTTATCATCTTTTTTTAATTCTTGAAGGATGAATTTTCCAATGTGAATTGTTTTTATAGGATTTGATTTCTTGTTGAGAATTTTTCGTTGTACTTTTGTTGCTAAAGATTTAATGAGTTGAGATTCCACTTTCCCATATGCAGGTTTGATACTTCGTTCAATCTTTTCTAAATCAAATTCTTGAATTCGTCCATCCTTTTTTTGAACTTTCAGATTGAATTCTGCACGCTCATATGTTGTGAATCTGTTGTTGCAAGAAAGACATTCTCTTCTTCGTCTTAGAGTATCATCTACAATTCTTGATTCTAGAACTTTTGTGTCATTGTTGTTACAAAATAGGCAATACATCATCAAACCTCTTTAAAGTTACACAACAGAAAGCATTGCTTTCTGAGCATCACCACAAAACTTCTTTGTAGTGATAAAACGCTAGATGTAGTGTTTTAAGCATGCACTTTTGTTTTATCTAGTGTTAAGATGATGAAGAAGAAATGTGCGATTTAAATATATTTTAGTTTTTTGATGTGTATTTTGGAGTGGTTGTTTTGAAAAGGGATATTTTTTAAAGATTTATTATTTTCTTAATTGCATGATTGAATTAATCCTCAAAAGTCTGTACTTCTTTCTTCCCGCATATTTTGCAAATATGGCGCCAGTTTTTGTGAAGAAAATTCCTTTCTTAGACAGACCTATTTGGACTAAGAAACTTGGAACGCATAAAACATGGAGAGGCGTTGTTTCTGCAGTTGTATTTGGAGGATTCGTTTTCTGGTTACAAAAAGTCGCATATGTTGCTGGATTCAGAAGTTTAGCAGTAATTGATTATAGTGATTTTTCTATTGTGTTAGGATTATTGTTAGGTTTCGGTGCAATCTTTGGAGATGCGGTGAAGAGTTATTATAAACGGATAGCAGAGATCAAGGAAGGAAACCCATGGCCCGTGTTTGATCAGATCGATTTTGTTGTTGGAGGGTTGGTGTTTAGTTGGTTTGTCTATGTTCCGCAAGCAGAAGTTGCATTGATTGTTTTGGTGTTAAGTCCTTTATTACATTTCTTAATTAATTATTGTGGGTATTTATTAGGGATTAGAAAAGTCAAGTATTAGTTTATTTTCTTTATTACATGTTGTAATTGCATTACTAACGAATAGACAGCTACAACACCTGCTGTTAAATATCCAATAATAAGTAATGTTGTTTCGTAAGGAAAGCCAGGAAAGGTTGCAACTGCTAAAACTGCCAATGAAGATGTTCTAAGGTACCATGTAGGATAATCTCTTGTTACGTGGAAGAAGATTGCGATTGCATAGAGTCCTGCAATGATATAAGGATAGAAATCCAGTAAATAATAACCTAATTTAATCAATAATAATACGGCAATAAAATTATCTGTGATGAGATCAAAGTATTTCCCTGTAATCGTTTCTTTGGTTCGTCTTGCTAAGACACCATCAAATCCATCAAGAATTAAATGTGAGATGCCGAAGATGATAAAGTAGACATAATTATCAAATAGAAAGTAGACTGAAAGTAATCCCGAGATTAAAGATAAGGTTGTTAACATGTTTGGCGTAACACCAAGTTTTAGTAAGAATGACGAAATTGGTCCTAGGTACTTGCTCCGTGAATGTCTTGAAGATTCTACAATTTTCTGAAACATAGAGAAATATATATAAAGTAGAACTATAAAAAGGTAATGTTGGTTCTGGTGTCCATAATACTATAAAATGACTGAAAAATTATACCAAGTAGAAACGGAAAAGGCAATCGCGAAGATTAAGGAAGTTGAAGCGAAAACTGTATGTATTCAACTACCTGATGGGATGAAACCGTATGCGAATGAAATTGAAGCTGAATTAGTTCGTGCAACAGGTGTAAGAGTTTTAATTTGGTTGGGAAGCAATTTTGGTGCATGCGACATCCCTTTAGGTTTAGAAAGAATGAAGGTTGATCTTTTGATTAGTTGGGGACATAATAAGTTTGTTAAGAGGGTAGAAGGATGGTAAATGTATTATTCTTAGATGCACCGTACTCTGGAAAAGTGGAATTATGTCAAGAGACCTTAGATTATATTACAAAATTCAAAAAAGTAGCATTATATGCGTCCGTACAGTTTGTTGGTAAATTGGAAAGAGTTGAAGAACAATTGAAAGAAATTGGCGTTGAGTTTGTAACCTCTAAAGCTGATAGAACATCTGTGAAATCTCAATTATTAGGATGTGATAGCTATCATGATTCTTTACGTTTAGAAGATGATTTTGACGCGTACCTGTATATTGGTGATGGAAAGTTTCATCCGCTTGCGTTAGTCTATGGTCAAAAAGATTTGAAAGAAATGAAAGAGATTGTACGAAATGATCCTCTTCAAGAGAAGATGTTTCTTATGGGCGTTGATGAGATTGCAGGCATTCTGAGAAAGTATAGAGGGTCTTTAGTGAAATTTTTATCTAAGAGTGTTGTTGGTGTGATTGTCACAATCAAACCAGGTCAAGAGCAATTTCGTCCTGCATTAGCGTTAGAAGAAAAGTTTCCAGACAAGAAATTTCATTATTTTATTGACAATAATGTGTCATTTGACCAATTAGAGAATTTCAATTTTATTGATACGTGGATTAATACATCATGTCCTCGCGTTGGATTTGACGACCAAGAGAAGTTTCAGAGAGGGGTTGTAAATTTGAATGATGCGTACTTTGCTGCTGAGATATTGGCCAAAGGTAGTGTTTTAAACAGAGTGTCAAAAAAGAAAAATTGATTATTAATACAATATACTCCCTTCATTCTGTTCAATTTCTTTTTTGAACACGCCAGTATTCCATTATTGATGGAATACTCAGCGTTTAAGCACGACAAAAAAGAAAGGTTTAAATACTTATTTTATTTCTTCTACGTCAGAAAACAGAGATTAGTTAACACAATTACAAAAAAACAAGAAAAAGAGGGATATAAAATGGCAGCACAAGTTGTAGCAAAAGTCGGTGTAAAAAAAGAAAAAGGATGGCTATACTTCTTAGATAAAAACGGAAACGTTTCAGCAGCAGAAATGAGTAGAGCTGGTCGAAAGAAAGGAAGAGCTAAAAAGAAAGTAGTAGCAAAAGTTGGTGTAAAGAAAGAATCTGGATACCTATACTTCATTGATAAGAAGGGAAATGTTGCACGAGCTAAAATGGCACGTGGAAGAAAAAAAGGTAAAAAGAAAGTAGCTAAGAAGAAAAAAGTTGCGAAGAAGAAACCAGCTAAGAAAAAAGCGGCTAAAAAGAAACCAGCTAAGAAAAAAGTAGCTAAGAAGAAGCCTGCTAAGAAAAAAGCACCTGCTAAAAAGAAGAAAGTAGCAAAAAAGAAACCAGCTAAGAAAAAAGCACCGGCTAAGAAGAAAAAAGTTGTAAAGAAAAAAGCAGCTAAGAAGAAGCCAGCTAAAAAGAAAAAGCGGTAAATTTCTTTAATTTTATTTTTTTTTATTTTATATTTTCTATATATTTTTAAATAAGTGATGTTTCTCATAATAAATGGCAGATAAACATCTTAATGATTTAGTTTTAGAGATAGGTGATGCAGGTGGAGAAAAAAGAATTCAAGTATCTAGTTCCAAAATGGGTTCTGGAATTGGTCTTATAACACACCAATCCATAAAAGAACCGGGGATAGAGATACTATTTGGGGAAGGATATGCACATAGAAGGTTAGAGTCCTCCGCAAATGGAAATGGATATGCATTAGCAGAATTAACAGATAAAGGTTACATATTATATGAAGAGCTACAAACTCCCTAAATTCGCAAGTAAAGCATTCTTTGCTCCAATGGCAGGTGTTAGTGATCCTGCATTAAGGTTAGTATGTAAAGAACTAGGCGCTGGTCTCGTTGTTACGGAATTTGTGAATGTACATGCGATTTCTGCAAAAGAAAAACAATTAGGAGCAGATAGAATCATGGAGTTTGTTGAGTTTTCTGAAAAAGAGAGACCATTATCTGTGCAATTGTTTGGATCTGATTTGAAGAAGATAGAAGAAGCTGTTAAAGTTGTGACAAAACATTTTGATTTGATTGATTATAACATGGGCTGTCCTGCGCCACATATCACTTCAGAAATGGCATGTAGTGCTCTGTTACAAGAACCTGAGTTGACACGTAAGATCTTTAAGACGTTGGTTAAGCATTCTACTGTGCCTGTTTCTGTGAAGATTAGATCTGGGATTTCATCACCTGACAAGTATTTAGAAATTGGTAAAATAGCAGAGGAAGAAGGTTTGGCTATGATTACATTACATCCACGAACTGTGAAACAAGGATACTCTGGGAAATCCGATTGGACCTTGATTAAGAAGTTGAAAGAATCTGTTAAGATTGCTGTATGTGGTAATGGTGATATTGAAACTCCAAAAGATGCTGCACGTATGTTGAAAGAAACAGGTTGCGATTATGTGATGATTGGTAGAGCGGCAGCAAAGAATCCTTTTATCTTTAAGCAGGTGAATCAGTATATAAATACTGGAAAGTATTCTAAGATTTCAGAAAGAGCAAGGTTGAAGTATTTCTTTAAGTACGTTGAATATACGAAGAAGTATAAGAACATCAAAGTTTCTTCCATTAGAATGCAAGCAATGAATTTTAGTAAAGGATGTGTAGGTGGGAAAGAGTTACGTGGAGCTTTGATTCCTGTGAAGACGCTTGATGGGATTGAAGCTTTGATGAAGAAGTTTTATAATGGGTTGGCGTGAATATATATCGTTGATATTTAATATTCTTTTCCACAAATTTATTAAACTTTCATCCTACCTAAAACACATGGATTATGATAAAAAATTAAGAAAAGCGTCAAGGTTAGTTCATAGAATCAATAATTTTCCTTCAGATAATAGATTAGTTCAAACCTTAGAAGCTATTGAATTCACTAAAGAGTTATATGATTCTCATAGAACACCGGAAACCGTTGATATTCTAGTATCTGCCATATGTCATGCTAATAATTTTGAAGCAGCTGCAAAATTATTAGATGAAGAATTAGAAAGATTCCCAGATGCTAGTGAACTTCATTACGATGTAGCAGAAATTCATTTAGCTCTTTATCATCAAAGTGAACCAAAAAATCTTGATTTCTTATTAATAGCAAAAAATCACATTAAGCAAGCTGGCAATCTTTCACCAAGAGATGGACGATTTCATATGACTCTTGCCGATATTTATTGGTATGAAAGGAAAGAGATTGGTTCTTTTATAGAATATAAAAAAGCTGAAAGAAAGTTAAGTTTTTCACACTCAACCCCATTCACTGAAACATCAAGAAAAAAACATTTAGCAAATGCAAAAAAAGCAATGAAAGGTATTCAAGAACTTAGAGGACCGATCCTTACCTCTAAATACTGGCCAATGGGAGATGGTAGATATCATGACATGGGAATACTTGGTAGGTAAAGTATTTTCAACATGTCTAAAATTTTAGTGCATAAAAATATAAACTCATCCACTTTCTCAGAGAGATGGATTACTTTGCACACATTGCCTGGAGTTACATTCTCTTCAATAAAACAAAGAAGCCATTCTATGCAATTTTGTTTGGAGTTCTTCCAGACTCTCTTTCTTGGTTATTTTTTACAATCTATCTTTTATTTAAAGGAGAATCATTTCAGCAAGCTGCTGGAGGTATTCCAGATTGGGTGTTTACCTTATACAACATATCCCATAGTATGTTTACATTTCTTTTAGTATTGGGTATTGTATATTTAATCTGGAGAAAAATTCCAATTTATATCTGGGCATGGCCTATTCACATCTTAATAGATATTCCTACACATACGCGAGAGTTTTTGCCTACTCCATTCCTATGGCCGGTTTCTGAATGGGTTTTTCCAGGGATTAGTTGGGGCACACCTTGGTTTATGTTTACCAATTGGACTATTATTACATTTGTCCTTATTTCACTTTATATTTTAAAGAAGAGGAAAAAGAATACAATAATTTAACCTACTTTTTACAATTTGTTTTATACAAGATACATGGTCCACAAGGATTCTTTTGACAATACTCTCCATCGGGAGGAAGAATTGATTCATATCTCTTTCTTGCTTTTTCTTCCATCCAGGTTGGAGGGTTAACATTCATAACTCTATCATATTCCAATTGTGCTAAATTAGGATGACGTCTAGCTTGTTCAGGAGGAAGTTCAGAATAGGTTGCAGAAACTTCAGGAAAATTTTTAAAACCGTAAGTAAACGAGTAAGGGTATAATCCTGTTTTTCTTTTAATTAAATTTTCATAACGCTGACCATATTCTTCTGCTCCTTTTCTCTTCTTTAAACCATTTCCCAAATAATGAAGATTATAAGATAATGCTTTTTTTTCTCCTAATTCTAATTTAGCAAAATTGACCTTTCTTGATCCTTTAAAAGAATTAACATCTTGTTGTAATCTCTTAAATTCTGGATCCTCTGATAATTCTCTACCTATCTTCAACAATTCTTGATTATATAAATCACTAAGTTTAGGAGGTAATTTATCCTTGGAGATACTATTTACATCAGAAGAATATTTATCCGATACATATATATCTACAACATGAACAAATTCATGATCTAAAGTTTGCAACACATTATGTCCCCTACCAGGTTTATCATTTCTAGTTGCAGAATCCATCGTTCTTTCTCCGGCAGTTATCCGACCAAACCCAGCGCCAGCATTTTTTCTAGTATCAAAATAAACATTTTTTACATATTTTTCAATTCCTGGTTTTTCTCTTAACCATTGATCCCAACCTTGGGCCATGTTAGCAGTAATTTCACGATAGTTAAAATTATAATTACGTTCATCAATATCGGGTTTATTAAATTTAATTCCAGGAAATTTAGCTTGTAAATCCGCAGTAGTTTTCATCATATTAACATCAATAGAATCAGAAACTTCCAATCCCTGTGACCTTTTTAACACAGGTTCTCCTTCAATAAGATGTTCAAACCGGTTTGATGAACTGGTTCTGAACACATCTTCCAAGTTTCCTTTTGAAACAAGTTCAAAAGCAACACTATTCCTATCGTCAATTACACCTTCATAATTAAATAAATTTTGAGGAAGTTTAACATTAAGTTCTTTTCCGACAGCTATATCTAATCTACCAGTTTCAATCTTAACATTACCACCATCATGATTATGTTTAACTAAAGGCGTTTTTCCAGATGAAGCTCTTGACTCTACTTTTAAACTATCACCGTTTGTGACAGTTATTTCCATTGTATCTTTTTCACTGGGAACCAATTTTGGTGGTTTAGTTGAATAATCTCTCTTAACCATATTAAATAATTTATTTCCTGGCTGAGGAATTACTTTAACAGTATTATCTGTTGTCGATTTAATGTCTAAATGATTATTTGAAATAGAAACATAATTTCCAGAAGATTTTTTAGTTGAGTCAAGGTAAATGTTAATTGGTTCTTTTCCAGCTACAATATTATAATAACCTACCTGAGCGGTAGTTCCTGGTTTAACAAAAGCTTGGCCATTTTTAAAACTAAGTTGTTGAACAGTATAGGTTTCACCACGTTTAGTTTTATAATCAATATCTTTAGTTAAAGTAAAACTGTCTTGTTTAGTAACGGTTTTTTCATTAATGGTTGCTGGTTTTAAAACCTGAATCACACCATTTTCATCAACTGTTATTTCCCACTCTTTTTTTCCTTCAAGTTGAAAACTCCCTTCTTTAGATTTTAGAATCCCATTTTCTATTTTTGCTTCTTTCCCTAAACTAACAACCATTACACCGGTCTTAGATTTAATTGCTTCCCTTGCTTTAGCTTCATCAACGTCATTGACCAAATCACCAATTTTTTCTAAATCGTAACTGATTTGTTCAGCAGTTAGTTGTTTACCTTTTCCTGATAGGATAGCTTTAGCACTATCAACCTTTTCTGCATATTCTGAAGGAATATTATTCAAATTTAAGGAGGGGTTATTATAATCAATCTTATCAAAATCAACATTTTTCCAATCCGTGATTGTAGCATAATCTCCTTGAGCATAATTGAAATTATTGGGGTTGTCAGGATTAAAAGTATTTTGATCAATTACTGGATTAGGGGTAGAAGTATCATGATTAGTAGCAATTATAGAAATACTTACCAAAATAATAATAAGTACAAACATTAATATTTTATTCAATTTCATTTTGTCGCGAAGCGTAGACGAACATTTTCATTGTTTATCAAATAATTTTTATTTTCAATCTCAAATATGGAAGTATCATTTTCATTAGAAAAAATGTTTACCACCATGTCATTTTCAAAAGCTAGATTAGAGAAGCAAGTTAAACAAATTACTTCTTTATCTTGATTTTCAATTATTTTTCTTGCCATGATAATATTTTGATGAAAGTCAGGTGCAGGAGTAGATATAATGAAATTGAAAAGTTGAGTGGTTGACGATCCTTTAGAAAAGGTAAGAGGATAATTTGTACGAATAATGATCTTCTTTGAAGTTAAAGTTGCTTTACTCTGTGGCTTTTCTTCAGAGATTTTGTATCCTTGATTTTGAAAAGAGGTGAAATTATCCATACAATAATTTAACATAGCATCAACATATTTAGCTATTTCATTCGCGATTGTTTGATTTGAAGGAATAAGGTCTTTATCATTCAAAGAATAATAGGGAACATTATCAAATAAATTTTCTGTAGATTTTTCTGGGAGGATGAAGTACCCTCCTGAATAACTATTTGCTAAGATGGCAGCTTCGGTGGTACTTAGAATACATGAATGAACATATTCTTTTATTGAATCTTCAAATAAAATATTTTGTAATTCATTTTCTTCATTTAATTTAACTTCCTGGGTAGCTAGGTAAGAGTTCAAATAAATAAGGGCAAGTGCAAACATTAGTAAAGCAATTCCTAATATAATGAATACTGTAACTTGTCCTCTTTTTTGCATAATAGAAAATAAGTTTATTAGAATATTTAAATATGACTATTTAATTAGTTAAAGAAGCTTCTTTAATTCCTTGACTGCATGTTCAATGTCATCACTATTTATTTCTGCATCAAATGTCTTTTGTTTTAAGGTATGACTATAAAGAGGATCATAATAGAATTCTAATAAAATCTTTGCAGCAGTATGATAATCTTGATTATCAATACTTTTAGCTATTTTTTCTTTGTTTTCTTTGCTTATCAGTTGTCTTAAGGAAAGGGCAATTTCTTTAATTTTGATAATGTTTTCTTCATCTTTAAGATATTCTTCAACTGCAACATTAGCACGTTGATTTAAACTTCCTGTGATTAAAATGTTTTTTCCTTTCATAAATTTCTTCCAAAGAGTTTCTGGAATAATAAGGTCTCCGATTCTTCTTCCCTCACCTTCAACAAAAACAACCTTCTCCGTATTCAATTTTTCTAATCTTCGTAATAAGAGGTTCTCAAATCTCTTTTGAGTATGTGGATTTAACCCTACGCCACCAAAAAGGCTGGAACGATGTTGGGCTAATCCTTCAACATCTAAAGAATTTTCAAAATGTGTTAAGATTTTTGTTTTACCTGTGCAAGTCAATCCCCATAACATAATTAATTGAGGTTTAAAATCATAATTATATAATCTATCTCTAACATATTCTCTAAATGATTTATAACCACCCTTCAATTGTATTGCATCGTACCCCAATGCATTGAGTAATGCGACAGCAGCCCTACTTCTCATCCCTCCTCTCCAACAATTAATGATGATTTTTTGATTCCTATATTGATTAATTTGTTTCATGAATGTAGGTAATTTTTGAGCAAACAATTCAACACCTTTATTAACAGCATCTTCCCGAGAAACTTGTGTGTATAAAGTTCCTACTACTGCTCGTTCTTCATTTGAAAGAATTGGTACGTTAATTGCATGAGGAAGATGATCTTCTGCAAATTCTTTGGGGGTTCTGGTATCTATGAATATGTGGTTTGTCTTCAAAGCTTCTGCAACGGAAATTTTTGGAATCATTTATTGTTTTCCTGAATATATTATTTTGATGTTTTTCCTCATTGGAATTAATTAACTCCATACTTTTTTTCAGATTCTTTGAAAGTGTTTTGTTCCCGTAATTCAAGCATATAGGATTCCTCCCTATAATGTTTATGCATAGCTAAAACTAATATGGTCCCAGCTGCTAAACCACCCATAAGATATTCGGCAGGTGATAAGATTTGCTTAATGACCGGAACTTTTCGTATGGTAGAATAACCATTACACATTAGTTCTAAACTTCCTATGATACATTGTTTTACCATAAATATGCTAATTAAATAACCTTTTTTTAAACCTTTGTGAGATAAATTTATAACTACCCCACATTTAAAAGCAAATATGGAAGAAAAACCGATTCAACTGCATCGTGTACAGAAGCTTATGAGTAATTATGGATATTGCTCTAGAAGGAAAGCCGAAGAGATTATCCAAGATGGAAGAGTAAAGGTAAATGGGAAACCAATCACAATTGGTGATAAGGCAACTGAAGAAGATGAAATTATGGTTGATAATAAACCGATCAAGAAGGAAAGAAAAGTATATTATATGTTAAACAAGCCCACAAAATGTGTTACGGCATTAACTGATGATAAGTATGAAACAGTTATGGAACATATTAAAGTTAAAGAGAGAGTTTTTCCTGTAGGGAGATTAGATTATTTTACGTCCGGATTATTATTATTTACAAATGATGGAGATTTTGCAAACAAAATTACACATCCATCAAATGAAATTAAAAAATCATATGTTGTAAAATTAAACAGACCTATAGATGAGCAAGATAAGAAATCACTTCAAAAAGGAATCAAGTTAGAAGATGGAAAAACAAGTCCTGCTAGACTTAAGATTCTTGGTCCTCAGATGGCTGAGATTACAATTCATGAAGGAAAGAATAGAATTGTTCGTAGAATGTTTGAAGCACTTGGTTTTAAATTGTCATTTCTTGAAAGAGTTAAAATTGGAAAATTAGATCTTGGAAGTTTACCTCCTGGAAAGTTCAAGGTTTTAAGTAAAAGAGAAAAAGAATTGATTTTTAGTTGAATTCTTTAAAAAGGATTAATTTTCTAACCGCAAGGTTTTTATAAGAAATTTATTTAGTTATATCTATGGTGATTAAAGAGGTTCCGGTGGGCACACTGCGTATTAAGGCACATGACCTTCGTGTGTATGAAAAAACGCAGAAGTCGTGGAAACTCTCTTCTAATAAATTATCTAATGCTTTACAGACGATACATCTCTTTGATGGGCATAAGGAATTTGATACATTAATTGATCAAAAGAATCCTAGATTCATGAAAGGTATGTTGTTACCTAATGGAAAAACTTCCGGTGCTCGTGTGAATATTCTCCCGAATGGTGAAACGTTAGAGAAAGCATATTCTTTATTTGCACCGAATTTAAAAATACACGATCAAGATTCACACGACCATTGGGATGTCCTTTACAAGAATGCTGGAGGTACATTTTCATATGTGTACACTTTAGAAAAACGGGCAGCTCATCGGAAACAGAAGTATAAGAAAGTTGAGAGGTTTGATAAAGTCCATATGAAACTTTTAACAAACGTAAAAAGTGCGTTACGGAACAAATCAGATACAATGGCGGTTCCAATGTATACATTATTAACCACACATATGCGTATTGGAAATGAAACTTATTACAAAACACATAATCATAAAGGTCTTACAACTTTAAAGAAGGAAGATATTTCTGTGAAAGGTAAGAATGTCATGTTTAATTATGTTGGAAAAGATGGTGTCCCGATTCAAATTAATAAGAGGTTTGGAGATGATTATGTTAAAAGATTGAAAGGTGCTTTGAAGGCTACGAAGAAAGGAGAGTTTGTTTTTAGAAATAAAAGAACAGGACATCCTTTAGGGGATGTTTATTTTAGAAAAGCATTCAAACGATATTGCGGTCAAGAATTCTATCCACATATTGTGAGATCACATTTTGCAACATCGCAAGTTAAAAGTTTCTTAAGTGCAAATAGAAAGCCTGCAAAGAGTGTGATGAAAGAGTTTTTATTTTCTGTTGCTAATGAACTCGGACATAAAAAGTTTAGTAAGAAGAATCAAGCATGGGAAGATTCATATGCTGTGACGTTGAATTCTTATGTTCATCCTGAGTATATTAAGAAAGTTCGTAAGTTTCTGTGAATTTATTCTAAACACCAAAAACCACGTTGATATCTTCTAAGCGTAAAATCTTCTACATTTAAAGAAAGGTCATTTGTTCCACAAAGAAGATATATTGAAGCGTTAGGATTGTATCCACGATAAGCCTGAAATTGTTTTGTTAAAAATTTTCCCATGAGACCATGATGTGACTTTACTTCAATAAGAGCTTGCTCTCGTTCAAAGCCTTCAAGAAGAATATCTATTTCACCTTTAGGAAAATAAATACCAGTTTTTGTTTTTTTGACAGGAAAACCAATTTGTTCTTTAAAATAATCTAAATTATCACAAAATATTCCCACAACCCTATCATGATACAATGCTTTCATACAATCACCTAACTATTCACGATCCTGAGGATCTCATCACCATACAATTGGATCTTTCTCGGACCTAATCCAAAGATGTTGTGTAATTCATTTTTGTTAATGGGTAAGTCTGAAGATAGTTGTTCTATGGATTTGTCGTTGAGAACCATGTATGCCGGTACTTCTTTGATTTGAGACATTTCCCTTCGCCATTCTCGTAAGGCTGCATAAATCTGTGTTTCGTTTTTTGTTTTTGAAGTAAATTTGTTGAGTTTTGCAATAGGATTTACGAATTCCTCTCCTCCTAAGAATTTACGGCTTTCTTTATCTATGAAAGGTGTTAAGGATTTTCCTGTGTATGAAATGTAAAGTTGTTGTTTTGCTCTTGTGACTGCAACGTAGAATAATCTTCTCTCTTCATCCATTTTGTCGTACTTTTGAAGGTTTAAAGATTCAATTACAGGATGATCTGAAACTTTACAAGGGAAGTACATGGAATTACTTCCTAGGACAAAGACAAGTTCTGCTTCCAATCCCTTGATTGCATGAATGGTTGCAAGGGTGATATATCCTTGCTTAACTTCAGCTGCTTTGGTTTCATCTGTTTTTAGAATATGAGGAATCTTTTTTTCATGTAATTTTTTGGAAAGGTCAGCAAGTTGTTTGTTGGTTCTTGCAAGTACAAAAATTTCATTATTTGGAAATTTTGATTGTGCTATTTCTCTTGCAACAAAATTGTATTCTTCATCCATTCGTGAGAAGTTGAAAAGTTTTGCTTCTGGTGTCGTGAAACTACTTGAAGGAATTCCTGCTTCTTGATCTGCGATGTTCATCTTTTTCACAACTTTGTTTGCTAAGCCTACAATGTTTGGATGAGATCTATAATTCTGTTTTAAGACAATTGTTGTTGAATCTGGATCTTCATTGAAATCTAAGATGTAATTAATTCTACTACCTCTCCATCCAAAGATTGCTTGACGCGGATCTCCAACTGCAAAGATGTTTGGAGGATTGAGTAGTTTAAGAAGAGCTATTTGTATTGCATTAACATCTTGATACTCATCTACAAGAATGTGATCAAATTTTGGGATGAGGTTAGGGAAATTTTCAAAGATTGTGATTGCATCTTTCACTTGATCAGAATAATCACGAAGATGTTGTTCTTTCATGATTGTCAGAATGTTCTGACATGTATCGTGAAGTATTTTAGCATTGTTTTTTTCTTTGTATTGTGACATCTCTTTATAGAATGGATTTATTTCTTGTCGTTCTGTTTTATAATGATCAATGACATGGAAGCAATCATTTACAAAAGAGAATAGAAGTCGGTCTTGAGATTTAATTTTTCTTTGACCTGTTGTGAAGTAAATATCTGCAACACCTGAAAAACTTAAGCCAATTTGTTTAAGCGCTTGTGTGACTAATTTAATCCTATCTGAATATTTGATAATTTTACTTCTTTCTTTATAGATTAAATTCCAGTTTTGTTGAATAATTTTTTCTGCAAATGAATTAAATGTATGGATATTTACATTATGTACTTGAAGTTGTGCAAGACGTTCTTCCATCTCTATTTTTGCTTTCTTTGTGAAGGTGATCGCAAGAACTTTTTCTGGTTTTGTGGATTTAAATTTACAGAGAAATTCAATTCTTTTGGTGAGGACAGTTGTTTTTCCAGATCCTGCACCTGCAACACATAATAATTTTTTTGATTCTGAGATGATAGCTTTTGATTGTTCCGGATTAAATTGTTTGATGAAAAAGGATAATGAATTAATAATTTGATTTTCTTGATCTGAAACAGGTTCAGAATTAAATTCTAACTTGACTTCTTCTTTTTTGGTGAAACCTTTTGGATCTTTCAGTTCTTGTCTTCCTTTGTCAGAAATGTCAAGAACTTTAATCCATCTGTTTGTAGGAAGTTCTCTGTAAATGAGAAATCCCTGTTCTAATAAAGATTTTATTAACATTGCAAGTTGATCTTTTGTTTGATCAGAAAATAATCCAAAGTTTGTTGTCTTTTGAAGGTTTGACTTTTTGACTCTTGGATTAGATTCATTTCCTTGAAGAACTTGTATGAGAAGGTTCATTCCCATATTGAAAGGGAGATTTCTGATTGTTTCTAAGACTTTGAGATAAATTGACACCACCACCATAAAAAAGAACCTAGTTGGGTTGCTTGTATATTGGGTATTCCTCACCGGCCGTGTGCAAACTTAGTTGCTGGTCGTTAAAGACAATGTGGTCACAGGGACCTAAGCTATACCAACTAGGCAGTTTTTTGAGAATTAAAGGGTTTATAAGTTTTTTGGAGAGTTATCGTGGTTTACGAATATTTCATTGAAGTCATTATAACACAACAATACTTATTAATGGGTCGTTCATCGTTTCTTTCATGAGTTTATATGTAAGCATTGTAAAAAAAGCAATTGTTATGGGAGGGCTTATTGCCATCCTAAGTGGTTGTGATTCTGAAAGTGTCAGTGGTTGTTATCAAGGTTCCGGTGAGTGTCAGCCTGTAACAGAAAAGAATGTTTGTCACACACAGGAATTAAGTGATTGTCTTGATAATCATGTTAAAAGTTGTGGAAGTGATTCTGAGTGTATTTCTCTTTGTAAGAAGAAATGTAGTGAATATATCCTCCCTGGCTGTGAGTTAACACCTTACGGTGTTCAATAAAGAATAATTAAAGTTGGAACTTTCTCTTCTTCTTGTATCGGTGATTACCTTCAATCAATGTATATGAAGTAAATTCAAGATGAGATTTTACTTTAGGTGTTTGAACGTAAGCAACTTCAACTAATAATTTTCGGTTATGTGGGATTCTCTCCTCAGCATCAAGAATACCTTCTAACAGATTAGCTTCAGGACTTCCCGGATTAATGAAATTAGCTTTTATTGTCTCCTCGTGATTTATTAAATATCCTCCATTACGACGACTATAAGAAAGAACTCTGTTTGGAAATTTGCTGTTAGAATCTGCGATGTATTCAGCACATAAGAGTGAATTAAGAATTCTTTTATCACGAATAGATTCTTGTTGAAACATTTTACGAGCCTGTGTTGGACTACACCAACGTTCACCGTTGTAATCATCATCGTGAGATTTATTATTATCTTGATTTATTGATCTTAAACCCTGACTAAGAGAAGTATTATGGCGAGCTGGGTTACGTTCATTTAATTTCATTATTGTTGCTAAATCTTCCATTTTTTAATACTTATAATAAAACCACTATTGGGATTAAAAATAGAAGGTTTCTTTATAATATATTTTCATATATATCTTAAGAATTTGGGTGTAGGTGAGATAGTTGGGAAAATATGAATCACTTATTCTTAAGATATATATGTGATAAGTTTATTAAAAAAAGTTCTATTTTTAATCACAACAATGTATAAGGTAATTGATATTAAAGTTCAAACAAAAGGAAGTTATATTAGTCCAGACGTAGATAGAAAGAGTAATAATTATAAAAATGATTTACTGTTAGACGATTCCTTATCTTGTTTCCCAAACTTGAGGGAAATAATAGACAAACATGATTATAGTTTACGTATTCTCTGTGATATTGCAGATGAATTTCCTAGACTATTTCCGGAGTTAGTTGAAATGTTATATCACCGATGATTTCTTAGAACGTGTGAAGAAAATATATTTTATTATCAATCAACTTCTAACTCAAATTTAAGTATCATAGAAAAGAAGCGCCCCCGCCGGGATTTGAACCCGAGTCACTGCCTGTCTTCGTGAGAAGGCCTCAGAAATCTGAGATTTCTCGCGCGAAAGGGCAGTATGATAGTTTATCCCTGATTCCAGAAAAATCAGTCCGGACTACACTACAGGGGCGTATTTATGCTCAAACAAGTCCCCTTTAAAAAGATTTCTGAAGATACACCTATTTTTCCTTTCGTAAACTGCAGTCACTAGCGTTCGGGAGTTTACTCAGTTCCTTTCGTAAACCTTATAAACATACTTAGCCCCCACTTAAATATGAGTGAAAGGGTGGTTTTAGGACTTATTGAAAATATTGTTCTTCTAAATAATAATCAAGAAGAAAAGGTTACAGCTAGGATTGATACAGGTGCAACAACGTCTTCTATTGATCTGAATTTAGCTGAAAAATTAGGTCTTAAAGTTTCAGATAAGGAAAAAATTGTGAAATCTGCTTCTGGTATTGAAAAGAGACACATGGTTTTTGCACGGGTAAAAATAAAAGATTTAATGATTGAAGATTATTTTACATTAGCTGACAGACACCATATGACATATTCTGTTTTGATTGGTCAAAATATTTTAAAACAAGGTGAATTTATTGTAGATCCTTTAAAGGAGGAAAATCAATGAAGGCTGCGTTAATATCTTTAGGAAGTAAAAGTTCTATGATGGCAGCGGATGCGATGAAGAAGTATTTTGATGAAGTTGATATGATTCAACTTCGTGATATTGAAGTGAGTTTAGGAAAAGAAAGTGATATTCTTTATCAAGGTGAACCAATGAAACAATATGATTGTGTGTTCTTGAAAGGGTCATTCAGATATGCACATATTTTACGTTCTATTGCATCAATGTTAGAAGGGAAGGTTGCATACATGCCAATTCCAGCTGATGCGTTTAGTACGGTTCATAATAAATTATTAACACATCTCATTATGCAACAACATAATATTCCGATGCCGAGAACGTATGTTTCTTCTACGGTAGAAGCTGCAAAGGAATTGTTGAATCGTGTGAGTTATCCAATTGTGATGAAATTTCCGGAAGGAACACAAGGGAAAGGAGTAATGTTTGCAGATTCTGTAAGTTCTGCTGTTTCGTTATTGGATGCATTAGTAGCATTAAATCAACCTGTAATTATTCAGGAATATGTTGAAACAGGTGGAACAGATATCCGTGCAATTGTTGTTGGTGATAAAGTTGTAGCATCTTACAAAAGAAGATCACAGAAAGAAGATAAGCGATCAAACATCCATGCAGGTGGTTCAGGTGAACCAGTTCAATTAAGTTGGCAGGCTGCAAAAGTTGCAGTACAAACAGCAAAGGCATTAGGTGTGGACATGTGTGGTGTGGATATTTTGGAGAGTCCTTTAGGTCCTGTTGTGATAGAAGCTAATTTATCTCCTGGTTTACAAGGTATAAGTCAAATTTCTACAATAGACATTCCAGACGCTATGGCACGATTCATGTATGATCAAACGAAAAAAATAGTTGATAAGTCAAGGAATGTTGGTGCGGCTGCAGTATTACGTGATATTTCTTTAGATCAACCTAAGAAAAAAGAAGGTAACGGTCATGCTATTATTTCTCCTTTGAAATTACGTGGAGATAGAATCATCTTACCTGAGTTTGTAAATAAAATGGCGAAATTTTCTGAATCTAAAGAATATTCAATTAAAGCTTCTAAAGGCAGTGTTATCATTGAAGAATTTGATATGTGAAATTATTTCTTAGATTCTTTTTTAGCTGGTTTCTTAACTGCTTTTCTTTTAACAGATTCTACAATTACTTCTTCAATTTGTTCAGGATCTTTCCGTGGTTTGAATCCTAGAAGATAAATAATTGGAAGAAGTCCTGCTGTGTTTAATAAGAACATAACTACAAACCATCCTTTCTGATTGTGCTTACCAGCATGCCATAATGCAATGCCTTTCCAGATCATAGTCCATGCAATTAATGCAATTAATGTTAATGTAACATATCCCGGAGATTGATATATTTGATTTAAGTACCATACCATGTTGTATTTTTTAGGTTGAAGTGTATATAAAGATTGTTGTGTTTAAGTAAACTTTTATAAACAAAAACATCCTCCTATTGTCTATAAAGAGGTACTAGATGAAGTTCTTAGATTGGTTCACAGGAAAGAAGAAGGTTGAAGGGAATGTTTCTGTACAGAAAGTACATCCCGAAAGTAAGATCCCTCCTCATGCAAAAGTTATGAATAATCAAGTTAAACCTGTTTCTCAACCAAATCCTAAAACCGTGAATCAAAAGATTACAGCTCCTCTTGCAAAAATCACCGAATTTACTGGCGCAACTGGAAAGAAGAAGATTGGGTATTGGGTGATTGTGTTTATTCTTATCAACTCAATTTTAGGTTCGTCATTATTTTATCTTCCATCTCAAGGTGTGCTTAGTTCAGGTGCTGCGTCAATTATTGCATGGATTGTTTTATTCATCATGGCATCATGGATCATGTTGTACATCGGTGAATTGATTACTACGTATCCTAGTTCTGGAGGAACGTATGAATATTGTAAACGTGCATATGGAAGATTTGGATCGTTTTCTGCTGGTTGGTTAATTTGGCTAGCAGGAAATTTTGGAATGGCATTAAACATTGTAGCTGCAGCCGAATATTTTATTCCTGGTCCGCCTCAAGGAGGGGTTTTAATTTTACGTATTGTATTTGCATTAGTCTGGATCATTGCATTAAATTTCATGGCATTCCGTGGAATAGATGCAGGTACAACGATGTTGCTTGTGTTTGGAGTGATTGCTACCTTCGTATTATTATTAATGACATTCCCTTCATTCATTGATTTTGGTGCAATTTTACAAGGCACATTTAAGTCACCATTTAATCCTGCATATATGCAGCCATTCTTTCAAGGTGTTGGAGGAGTTGGATTTTTTGCGGGATTAGGTTTATCATTATTTTTAATCAGTGAAGCATTCTTAGGTTTTGAAACTGTAACTTATCTTGCAAATGAAGTTAAAGATCCTAAGAAGTTACATAAACCACTTATTGCTGCAATTATTATTTGTGGTGTTTTAATGAGTCTATATGTTTTTTCATCCTTGGGAATTGTGCGTTATTCTGATTATGTTCAAGATGCACGTCCGTTTGCTCTACAGGCATTACAAACAATGGGACAGAAGGGACAAGACCTTGTTGTCTTTGGCATGTATCTTGTAATCATTGGAGCTGCTGCTGCATGGCCAATTACTGGAGGACGATTAATCCAAGCGATGGCAAAAGATAAATTGTTCATCACACATTTTGCGGTATTACATCCAAAACATAAATCTCCACATAGAGCAGTATATTTTCAAACTCTAGCCGTATCAATCTTTACATTTGTGTTATTTAGAGGATACTATGTCGCATGGAAGGATCCTTATCGAACAGTGTATTTGATTTATGTGTTGCTTAGTTTATTGGTTATTGGAATGGTTTTGTTAACTGTACCAATATTACGAAGAAAAGATCCTTTAGCTGAACGTCCATTTAAAGCACCATTTGGTACAATTGGTCCAATTATATTATCTTTAATATTTGCAGTTCTTATTGGAAATTGGATTATGATTGAACACGCCGTTGCAACGACCATTATGTCTTTAACTGCATCTTTTATGTTTGTTGGCATCCCATTTTATTTCATGGTAGAAATGTTCTTTAATCCTAATGCAATCAGAGAAATGAATGATAAATTATCATTTTTTTCAGGAATGTTTGAAAAAGTATTTTATCCGTTTTCTATTAGAAGAAAGTTGTTGAAAGAGATGGGTGATATGCGTGGGAAAGTAATTCTAGAACATGGTTGTTCTGTTGGGTTGTTAACAGAAAGGTTAGCGAAGAAAGTTGGCCCAAAAGGAAAGGTTATCGCAACAGATTTTTCTTTACATAAAGTCAAGAAAGCAGATAAACGTACAAAAAATATTGCACATGTTACAGTCCACCATCATCCTAATTTGAAGGATTTTACGTTGGAATTGAAAGAACAAGTAGATGGTATTATTTCTGTAGGAATGCTTTCTTATATGCAAGAACCAGCAAAAATGTTGAAAAGTATGGCTCAACATGTGAAGAAAGGTGGAGAAGTAGTATTTTTAGATTTTGATAAATTCTTTTATATAATTCCAAACGTAAAATGGGTGCAATCTGATGCTCAATTGATTGGGATCTTTAAGCAAGCTGGATTTGATGTGAAGGTTGAGAGAAAGAATGGACTTCTTTGGAAGTACATTAATGTATTTGGTGTTAAGGTTTGATAATATTCAATTAAATATCTCTTTGATTAATTTTCCATCCCAGTAATCTTTCTTTTCAAGATTTAAGATATGGGTAATTGTTGGAGTGATATCCACAATACTACTAAATTTAATAGTTTTATTTTGATTTACATTTGGACCAACAATAACAAAAAATGTTTCTTTTTCTTCAGGAGTATTTCCACCGTGATTCCTTTTAATACCCCCGTGATCTGATGTAATTATTAAAGTTGTATTTTCCATCAACTTTTTTTGATGTAAAAGATCAACCAATTTCTTTACTTTAGAATCTGTTCTTCTTGCCATCCAGTTGTACAGCTTAGACCCATATCCAAAAATATGACCAAAAACATCTACAAGATCAAAATGAAGAAATAGAAAATCAGGTTGTTTTTTATTTATTTGTGAGATTGCATTTCTAAGAGATCCTTGATCACTAAGAGACCATTTTGTATGGTAAGAACTTTTCAGAACAATATTTTTTTCTATAGATCTTTTTACAGATCCAGAATAAAAAATGGAAAAGTCTTTTTTGGTGTTATATAAGAAATCTAATATTGTAGGAAAGGGTAAAGATTTATCCCTCCGTGATTTCCAATTTTCATCAACAATTCCATGTTTTTTAGAATCTACCCCTGATAATAAAGAGGTCCAATTTGGAGCACTAGTAGTAATAGCAACATTTTCCATTTTTGTAGTATAAGTTCCTTTCTTAAAAAGACTAGAAATAAAAGGAGCATTCTGAGAATTAATATATCTCCCCCCTAAACCATCAATCCCTACAACAATAACTTTTACCAATTTAAATTTATTAAGAAGAAGTCATTTAATTAACTTTCTTATTTCGTTTCACTGCTTTTCCACATTGTTTACAGAACTTGGCATCTGTATCGTGTTCTATTAAACCGCATTTTTTACATGTTGACTTCGTTTTACCAGAAGTAGAGATTACAATCTTCAAGAGTTTTCCTAATTGCCATGGGATTAATGCGATTCCTGAAAGGATCATGATAACGGTTGTAATACGACCCCAGGCTGATACAGGCGTTATGTCTCCATAACCAACTGTTGACATGGTCACAATCGCAAAATACATTGCTTTCCAGATGGATCCAAATTCTCCTGGATTAATTTTATTTTCAATTGCCCATAGGAATCCAGAAGAGACAAAGACAATTGTAAATATCGTTAATACAATTCTAATAATTACCAGTTGTGTATCACTTAGCTGTCCAAACATCGTGTTCTTAGATTTAAAGATTCTCTGAAACCGAAGAATCCGTAAGATTCTAAAGAGTCGTAAGATTCTGAAAATTCTAAGGAAACTTAGGTTAATGAAGTTTACTGCTACTGGCAAGATTGCAAGAAGATCTATAATACTATAAATATTGAAGAAATGTTTCGTTTTCCTTTCTGCAACCCACATTCTTGCGGCATATTCTAAGATGAAGATACCAACTAAAAATAATTCTGCAGTATGGAGGAAAGTTTGTGTTGCATCTGAGATGTTATGAGTTTCTATAACAAATAAAACGATTGCAAGGAAGTTTAGGAAGAATAAAGTTCCTTCAATCCTTCGTCCATGTTTTGATCCATAATTATCTAAATGTAAGTGAAGGTATTTCTGTACTTTTTGATGTATCTTTATATCTATTTTATCTTCATCTGTTAATTTACGAGAAGATTTACGTTTAGCCATTTACTTCCTCTTTCTAAGATTAGGTTTTGTACCTTTTCTTCTATGCGTTTTCCATTTACGTTTTGCTAAATGGTGTTTGGAATCAAACTGTGAAAATAAACGTGATTTTGTTACAACCCTAATTGACCTTGCACCTAATCTTAAAAATTTTGTAAATTTTCCTGTACGAGATGCAACTTGAATACCTTTTCGTGCTTCCAAACTTTCATGAAGAATCGCTTGACCTATAGCTAATCTTGAACCAGCAGCCACAACCTTAAAGAATTTTGTTAAAAGAGTAAATGCTAATGCAAGTGGAAAAATTGCAATGATATCCAACCAATAACTTTTGAAGAAAAATGACACAGATTTTGCTTTAATTGCAAGGAATGTTAAATCCACAACAAAGACTGCAATGACAAAGTAATCTAAAGCTAAAATATATGTGTGATAGTGATGTGCAAAATCACTAAAATAAGGAACCAACTCCACTACAATTACAAATAATAAAACAACAATCGCGGGAGTGATTAATTTTGCATTATAATGTTCAACTTTTTCCCAGAAGCCATGTAATTCATGAACAGAAGGATGTAATTTCTTTTTAGAAGGTTTTTTTACAGCTTTCTTTTTAGCCATGTTACTTTCTCCGTTTTTGCTTTTTAGCTAAATTATCAATATTCTTTAAATCTTCAACAATATCAGACGCAATAAACGAATATCCTTTCTTTTTCTTAAGAAGCATATCTCCAACTAAACCATTGAGGTATGCTGCAGCAACTGCACTTTTGAATAAGTCTTGGGACTTTGCAAGAAATCCTACTGCAAGTCCTGCAAGGACGTCACCTGTCCCTCCTTTCGTCATACCTTGATTACCAGTTCTGTTATATGAAATTTTGTTTCGTGAAATAATAATGTCTGTTGGACCTTTTAAAAGGAGAACATTGTTATTTTGAAGAAAGTATCGTAAGTTACCTTGAAGAATTTCTGCTTTTTCTTTTACATGTGCTTCTCGTAATTTAGGGATTAAGAAATCTTTCCCACTATTTGCAAGCATCATTTCTAATTCTGTTTCATGTGGCGTTATAATGGAATTTTGAAAATCTTTGAATCCCATTGATTTCAATGCATCAGCATCAATTACTTTTGGCCATGGACATTTTTTGATGAAGTATTGTGCAAATTTATCTCCTTTTCTGGTCATACCATTTCCAAGAAGTACTGCATCAAAGTGTTCCACAAGCCGCACCATTTCTTTTGCTTGTTTAACGGTATAAAGATTTCCTTTGATTTTCTTTGTGATTAAATCTGGAGCATACCTATTTACGGTCCATGCCACTTTATCTTGTGCTGCAATTGTAACAATGTCACATCCGGATCTTAAAGCTCCAAGACCTGCTAATGTTAACGCACCTACAAAATCTTCAGAACCGCCAATGATTAATGCTCTTCCATTTTCTCCTTTACGTGAGTTCTTCTTACGGTCCATTAATTTTTTAACGTAGTTGAGGTTCATTTATAAAAGAAAATGTCTATTTTGAGGTTTATATAGTTTTATTGTAATCCTAAAGTAAGAAAAGTGATTTTTGTATGCGTTTATTTAAATGAAAAAACAAAAAAGGTGTATTTAAGTTTACAAAAATCTTTTAAAGGGATGTTGTTATTAGAGCTTTGTGGGCCTGTAGCTCAGTCTGGTCTAGAGCGCTGATTCCTAAAGGAAGCGTAAGTCTTATATGAATGCTCTTGATTCAGATTACAACATCAAGAGTATCTAAGCCAGCCAGAGGTCGAGGGTTCAAATCCCGCCAGGCCCACTTTTTTTTTGAATTTTTTTTTGTTATTATATCCAATTATCTCAAGCCATTTGGTTACTCGCTTAAATCCGTGAATTGATATTGTATGAGAGATGTAAGTTTTACTACTTCGTTTATCATATCTTTTTATATCAAGAAGAATAGAATTTTGAATATTTAACTTTATAAAAAGTTTTTGAAGATCAATAATTAAATTCTTACTTGAAAAATCTCCTTGTAAACTTGGATAAGGGCCGTTACTTCGTTTACGAATTATTAAGCTAAAATCCGTATCAATTAGACCTCTTAGAAAACCAGCGATTATTTCTTTGTTATTTGATACCATAATAATGTTTGGAACACAAATATCTTTCTTTGTACCTATTGGAAGTCCAATTACTTTAGTATAAAAATTTGCAAGAGCAAAAGAGTAAATCCTAAGTCTTAATTCGTTACCTTTTTGCCTCAATGTTCCTTTTTGAATATTGTATAATTCTCTCTTAAGGTTCATGATATGCGTCATATGACTTTTTTCATCAATATGTCCAGAATAGATAAATTCAAAAGTTTTACAACTTCCAGCCAGATAAAGAGATCCATCACCTAAATGAATTCCAATATCTTCGGATAACTTAGGTGTTAGAACTTCTGGAATTACAATTCCTTTTTCTATATCTCTTCTACTATAAACTACATTTGATAAATTTAATTTTTCCATTTTCACTAAACTAAATGGAAAAATTGATTTATAAATTCTATCCGTACTTGTCTAGTTGTCTAGTGGTTTATAAAAAAACCTATGAGAGTTAAAAATTCTTTAGAATTAGGTCCTATAGCACTAGACAATTATTTCAGAATTCCATAACCACATTTGAAAACGAGGATTTGGAATTCACTTCAAAATTCCATAACCGATTAATCTAAACCGATCTCCGACTCTTCTGGAAATTGTAATCCTATCTCCAGGATTTGCGCAGATTGGTTTTTTAAGAATACAAGTTGTGTTTTTCTTAGAAGGATCTAATACTACACCAACAGTTGCTGCAGAGTTTACATTCAACATAAGAACTTCTTTCTTCGCAAGTGGTTTTACTTCATCTTCTTCTTTGGTTCCTACAACGCGTTCAAGAAGATGGGTGTCTAAAGAAATTTGATAATGAACGGGTGGTAATTCCCCAGGTTTTCCAACTAAACTTCCTGTTAAAGCATCTGATTTTACAATCATTGGATCTAAAGTTGTTCCTAAGGCCATACTTCCACCTGGAAATATTTCATCTACTGGAACTCCGCCTGAAAAAATCTTTGTAACTTTTGTTTTTACTGGTTTCCAAACCTTTTTGTTTTTTTCTTCAGTCATAAAACCAGGACAGATTTCAATGTCATCACCAACTTTGAATGTTCCTTGTTTCACAGTACCACCAAGAACTCCTCCAATAAGATCTTTTGGTTTCATTCCAGGTTTGTTGATGTCAAATGATCGTGCAACAAGCATTAATGGTTTTGCTTTCAAATCTTGTTTTATAACTGGCATCTTTTCTTGAATGGTTTTTACTAAAACATCAACATTAACATTTGCTCTTGCTGAAATTGGAATGATTGCTGCATTTTTGTAATCGGTATTTGCAAGAAAATCTTTAATTTGTTTATGATTTTTAATTGCTTCTTCTGTTGTTACAAGATCTATTTTATTTTGAACAACAATAATATTTTTCATACCGGAAATTTGAAGTGCCATTAAATGTTCTTTTGTTTGTGGTTGAGGGCATTTTTCATTTGCTGCGATCATCAATAATGCACCGTCAACAATTGCTGCTCCTGAAAGCATGGTTGCCATTAGAGACTCGTGACCAGGTGCGTCTACTAAGGACATTTTTCTTAGTAATGTTGTTTCAGAATTACATTTAATACATTTATTTTTTGTTGTGTAATAATCACATTTGTCACATTTGTAAATTGAAATATCAGCATATCCTAATCTGATGGTAATTCCACGTTTAAGTTCTTCAGAATGCGTATCTGTCCATTTTCCTGAAAGACGTTCGGTTAAGGTTGTTTTACCATGATCTACATGACCAACTAACGCTAGATTAAATTCTGGTTGAACATGTTTATCTTTAGATTTTGTTGGTTTTGCTGCTTTTTTAGCCATATTGGCTTAGAACTGTAGGTTATTTATAAAGGTTTAGGGCAGGAATAAAAAGAGAAAATAAATGATCAAAAAATAAGAATTAATCTTCAGCTCGTTTAAGCCGTGTCATGTAACCTGCAATGATATTACGAATCTTCTTACATTTAATGATTGTATATGTATCAACTTGTTTCTTATTACTATCAAAATCTGTTGAGAACTTAGCTCCGTGTTTTTTCAAAAGTTCTTTTGTTTTTCGCTTTGCGAATGTGGTTTTAATTCTTCCCATAATACGTATGTTTGAGTAGGTGGTTTATAAAGATTACGGTATATTTGATCATATTTGAGAATAAAGCACTACTTCCCAACATTTTAAATATAAAATAAAATAAAACGCAAAATTACACCACTCCAGTATACATATCCGTAATATTTATATAATAAGCTACCATTTCCTAACCTATGGTTATTTTATTTGATAAAAACAATCTAGGAGAGGACATTTACTCTGTAGTTTTTGCAACAGAACAACAGCAATTAGTTGCAAAAATGCTCATAAAATACATGAAGGAAAATGGTAGAGAGATAGGAAAAACAGAGATGGGATTATTTGCGATGGCGCTCCACGAAGGAAAAGCAATTGTTCAAGAAAAAGGTAGATCTCCATTAGGTAAAGAACAACGTCTTTCTTATAATAAGCGTCAATTTTATGATAGAATCCTCACACCAATGAGAGGCATGGGATTGATTGAATATGATTTGTATAAAAAAACGTATAAAATTTCTGATAAATTTAATAAAATGATGATTAAAGTTGGTTTAATGTGGTTACGTGAAGTTGATAAAAAATAAAAAAATAAAAATCATTAGATAGTATGATCCAATTCTGGAGGAACATCAACTGATTCTTGTTTCAATATTTCTGCTTTATCTGTTTTCTCCCATGTGAAATCTGGATCTTCCCTTCCGAAGTGCCCATATGCTGCTGTTTTCTGATAGATTGGACGTTTTAAGTTTAGTTGATCTATCATTGCTTTTGGTCGAAAGTTGAAATGTTTCTTTACTAATTCAATGATTTTAGTATCTGAAATAGTTCCCGTTCCAAATGTGTCAATGTGAATTGAGACTGGATCTGCAACACCGATTGCATATGCAACTTGCACTTCACATTTTTCTGCTAATCCTGCTGCGACAATATTCTTTGCAACATATCTTCCGTAATATGCACCTGACCGATCTACTTTTGACGGATCTTTGCCTGAGAAACATCCGCCACCATGTCGACCATGTCCACCATATGTGTCAACGATAATTTTACGTCCTGTTAATCCTGCATCGCCAACGGGTCCACCAATAACAAATTTGCCGGTTGGGTTTACAAAATATTTTGTGGTTTCATCAATGTAATCATGACACACTGGCTTGATAACTTTTTCAATCATATCCCTTCTGATAGTTTCTAAAGAGACATCTGGATGATGTTGGGTTGATAGCACAACTGCGTCTACACGTTTAATTTTACCATGTTCATATTCTACGGTTACTTGGGATTTTGAATCTGGTCTTAAGTACCATAATTCTCCACGTTTTCTAATGGATGCAAGTCGTTGGACTAATTTATGTGAAAGCATTAATGATAAGGGCATCAATTCAGGTGTTTCATTAGTTGCATATCCAAACATTAAGCCTTGGTCTCCAGCTCCTTGTTCTTCATGCAATCCTGTTCCTTCGTCAACTCCTTGCGCGATGTCAGAAGATTGTTCGGAGATTGCTGTTAGTACTCCACAGGTTGATCCTTCAAATCCAAATTCTGGTCTGTTATATCCTATTTCACAGATTGTATCACGCACAATTTTCTGAACGTCAACATATGTTGTCGTACGAACTTCTCCACCAACTACGACGAATCCTGTTTTTGTCAAACATTCAACTGCAACACGTGATTCTGGATCTTCTTTAATCATTGCATCTAAAATTGCGTCAGAGATTTGGTCACATATTTTATCTGGATGTCCTTCAGATACACTCTCACTCGTAAAAAAATAATTATTTGTCATTATTAACCACCTCGTTTGTAGAAAATTTTAGGTAAAGTGATTTAAATATATTATGATACCTTGATTAATAGAACTAATTCCTAATTGCTTGAAAGGCTAAAATATCTTCTGTACTTAATTTCTTTCCTTTCTTCATCTTTTCTTTAACTTCGTCGGTTTTCTTTTTAGCTTTTGCTTTATAACTTTGTTCAGAATCTTCTTTGAATAATTTACTTAGTTCGTCAACACGTTTTTGTAATTCAGATAGTTCTATTTGTGTTGCTTCATATACTTTCTTTAATTCAACATATTTTTGTGCATTTGGTTTTTCTTCATCACGACATTGTTTGATTTGTTTATACAATGCAAGCATCTCTTCATGTTTCTTTTGAGATTGTTCTGCTTTTTCTTGAACTAGTTTGTGTGATTCTTGTGCATCCCTTCGTGCTTGAGGTAAGTTAGATGTATTAGATTTTACTTCTTTCCATAATTCTTCTACAGCTGCAACTTTTTTGTATCGTGATTTTAATTCATGAAGTGTTTTTCTGATTTCTTTTTCTTTATTAAACTGAAGAGCTTCTGTTTCTAGTTTAACTTCTAATTGGTCAATTTGTTTTTTAAGCATGAATGGTGTTTCTTTAGAATCAATTTTTCCCTGAAGGCCTTTCTTTTTTTCATCTAATTCTTTTTTAGAAGAAGATTCTTTTTTGACTGCTTCATTTAATTTATTTCGTTCTTTTTTAAGATCACGTACATCTTTTGTTAATTGATCACGTTCTTCTTTTAATGTTTTAATTTGACTAGTACGTGCTTTAACTTTATCTCTAGAAGATCTAATTGCTCTATACGCTTCTTCTTTCTCTTTATTTTGCTGATTTAATTTAGAACGAAGTGTACTTAATTCTCTTTTTTTGGTAGCAAATTCTTGCCGTAATTGTGTTATGTTTTGTTCCATGGGACTCTCATAAAATCACTAAAAGTGATTTCAACTTTATTAAAAATAAAAAAATAAAATAAAAAAAGATTTATCCGAATAATGCGCCTAGACCTGCCGCAGCAGCTTCGTCAGCTTTCCCTTCATCTTCTTTTTTATCTTCTTTCTTCTCTTCAGCTTTTGCTTCTCCTACAGGAGCAGCAGCAACTGGTGCAGCAACTGCAGCTTTTGCGATTGCTTCTTCAATGTTTACACCTTGAAGTGCAGCGACTAAAGCTTTAATTCTTGCTTCGTCAACTTGGACACCTGCAGCAGTTAAAACTGCTTTAACAGTATCTTCAGTAACGTCTTTTCCTGCTTTATGCAGTAACATTGCAGCGTAAATGTATTCCATTTTATTTCCTCCGAGTTTCCTGAGGAGTGACTAGAAACACTTAGAAATTTTTCACAAAATTTCTGGTGTCCAAAAAATTGATTTACAATTTTTTTGGATTTTTAATTTCTAATTTCCTCTAGGTTTCTAATTTAACTATTCAATTTTAGCTTCTGTTTTCACAGAGTGAGCTTGAGCTTCAGCTTTCGCCAAGATTTCATCCCTTGTTTCTTCAGTAAGGATGCTTTGTTCCACACCAACAGCCTTTGCTTCTCTGAATGCTTTTTGAAGTAAGACTTCGGTAGTGTCAGCAGTTGGGTACGCAGCTTCTACAGCTAAGTTGAAAGCCCAAGATGCTGCTTGTGTAAAGTTCGCAGTGTATTCAGCTTCATCAACATGTAGTTGTTTAGCATTATAAACTAAACCATCTTCCCATACTGCAACTAAATCTAAACCTACTTCCATAGGTTTAATGTCCAAACGTTTTAATGATTCTGCTAAATTTGCAGAGATCACATCTCCTTCTTTTGCAACAACAGCATCATTGATAATGGCTAACTTACCACCTTCAACTTTTGTTTTAATTCCTACTGCTGCTAATTCTGAGATGATTGGACCAGGAGCGAAGTTTGTTGCACCAGCTTTAACGATAACGTCTTTAGGTGCAATTTGACCTTCTTTTGCAGGCGCTTCAGATTTATTCTTCTGAAGTGTTGCATATAATGTGAAAGGATTTGATTCTGTAAATATTAATGCAGGCATTCCTTTAATTTTATCTTTTAATTCCTGAATATTTTCTTTTCCAGATTGTTCAAATGCTAATTGTAATAATTTTTTTCGTGCCATCTGGATTTTTACGCCAGATTTACGAAGTGTTGCTCGCATATTTTGTAATTGTTGTGCAGGAAGTGCTTCCATATTCACAATACCTATAATAGGAGAAGATTTAATTTGATTAACAAGTTCTTGTACTAACTTTTTCTTATTTTCACTTACCATCTTAGATATCCACCGGTTTCCCCATTGTTAATTTGATAGAAGTGTTTTTGATGTTTTGATCTTCATTTGGTAATTGTTTCACTGATGTAGTATACACAGTTAAGATATTATCAATAATTTCGTTTTCAGGTTGATCTTCTTTTCCAACCATACATTGTAAGTTTGTTGCTTTTGTTGCTCTCATACGTACGGTTTGTTTTAATTTTTTCATTAAAGGTTCCAAATTTGCATTCGGAGGAACAACACATCCTAATTTAGGATTAGGCATCTTTCCTTTAGGACCAAATACACGTCCTACTGCTGCTGCCACCTTTGGCATAAGTGTTGCTTGTGCAATAAAATAATCGTAAGATTCAGCTAATTTCTTTGCTGCTTTTTTGTCTTTCTGATATTTTGGAAAATCATTTTCTGTGATCACAAAATCGCATACTTTTTCTGCTTGTTCCGCTAATTCTGAACCAACAAATGCCGCAATTTTTACAGGCCTACCTTTTGGATGATTTAATGTTACAAAGAAATCTACTGGATTTGATTTAACAACCAGGTTTTTTAAGTTTATAATAAGATCATAAGATTGTATGAACTTACGTTTTGGTTGCTTCTTTAATTCTTCTAATGCTTTTTGAATATCTTGTTTGTTCATTTCATGCCTCCTACATAATGTAGTCTTAACGGTATTAAGCTTAGGATAAGAGGTTATTTATAAAGGTATTGGTTGGAATACAAATTATGATGTGTTTTGGAAAAAGTTTAAACTTGAGTTCATTTCAACTACATAGAAAAAGTCTATTCAACTTTGTACCAATCTTTTGGCATTTCTTCTTCACTACCAACGGGCTGCGTCATTAACCAAGCAGTTTGCTGTGCATCATTAAAACTGTCTCTTCTTTCCGTGGAAGCAGGAACGGAGTCATATTCCTCTGACGTAACCAGATTAGGAACTAAATAGCTACGAGAATATATTTCTTTCCAACTTGCAACTTGTAAACTTCTTGCTGCATCTCGGATTATTGTGCATGGTTCAGCATTTGCGAGAAGTTTTTCTACATCTGGAAATGCATCTAATTTACGTTGATCTTCAGCTGTGATTACAATTTCATCAATTGGCATACTAAAAGGGATATTATTAGGCAATATAAAAACTTACCCAAAAATCTTCTTCAAGAAGCCCTTCTGTGGTTTTTCTTCTTTCAATTGTTTGATAAGATCTTTTTGTTTCTTGGACAATTTCTTAGGTACTTCTATCCGTACTTTGACCATTTGATCTCCTTTGCCACCATAGCGGACATGAGGTAGGCCTTGGTCTTTCATTCTCAGAATTGTTTCAGATGCTGTTCCCGCTGATACTTTTAGCATAGCTTTTCCATCAATGGTTGGAACTTCGACCTCATCTCCAAGAACTGCTTGTGAAAATGAAATTGGTAAGGTAATATGTAAATCCCCTTCCTCTCGTTTGAAAAATTTATGAGGTGCAACATGAATTACGACAAATAAATCACCAGAAGGTCCACCATTTTGGCCAACTTCTCCTTCCCCAGAAACACGCAAACGCATGCCATCTTCAATTCCTTCGGGGATAGTAACTTCAAGTTCCTTATCTTTTCTTATTAATCCATCTCCCCCACATTTTTTACATGAATCTTGAGGAAGTTCTCCTTTTCCATGACAATAGGGACATGGTGCATTTTGTTGAAAGATGCCAAACGGCGTTCGTTGTGTTTGTTTAATATATCCTGAAGAATGACAATGGTCACAACTATTGAATTTGGTTGCACCTTTTCCGTTACAGGATTCACAATGTTCTACTTTATTAAAACGTAATGTTTCTTTTTTACCTTTTGCAACATCTTCTAAGGTGATTGTTAATTCATACGCTAAGTCAGACCCTTGTCTTTGACGAGTTCCTCTTCTCCTACCAGATCCACCAAATAGTTGATCAAATACGTCTCCAAAATCACCGAAGTTTCCACCCCTAAATTGAGACATAACATCTGAGAAATCATATGCTTGCTGTCCTCCACCTTGGAATGCTGAATCACCAAACTGGTCGTATTGTTGTCGTTTTTTTTCATCACCTAAAATGGATGCAGCTTCGTTAATTTCTTTGAATTTCTCTTCATATGCGACTTTTTTATCTTCTGGAGCACGATCTGGATGAAATTTCATCGCAAGCTTTTTGTATGCTTTTTTGATTTCAACTTTTGTAGCAGATTTCTCTACACCTAATAATTTATAATAATCTATGCTCATTGTGAAGTCTCCATTTTTTGTTTTAATTCTTTTGGCATGAAAGGTAAATGTTGAAATAATTTTTTTTCTAAATCGTATTGAAATTCACGACAGGATTCCCATACACCGTCTTCACGAGGGTAACGTTCACGAAGATAATGCCATCGTTCGTCAAAAGTCACAACTTCATTTTTAAATACACGCACATCTGCATAATGCACAATTAGTTCTTCCCAACTAGGATCAACATTTTGAGGATCACTTACGTGTTTTAATGCAAGTGCTAATTCTGGGAAATCATCTTTAAAAATTTCCGAGGCTAATTGACCCTCATAACAGCTTGGATGTTTTAGTTTCATCCCTTGCCAAAATTTCTTTTGTTCTTCAGTTAAGGTTGCATCTTTGTGAGATCCAGTTCCAAAGTCTGTAATCGCAATCATTTTAAAAACATCATGAAGGATTGCTAACTTACTAATTAATTCTTTATTGATTTCTTTTTCTTTAAAATTTAATGCAATAAAATTTGCAACTTCCTGGACCTTTAAACAATGAATTTTAATATTCTCAGGCACATGATATTCTTCAAAGTACTGCAAACATTGTTCTTGGGTAGGAAGTTTCATTTTCAAAGAAAAATAAAAAAATAGAAGGTTAAAAACCTATGCTTTCTTTCCTTCTTTTTTTTCTGTGAACTCTGCATCAACAACATTTTCATCCTTTTTTTTACCAGGAGTTTCTTGTGTTTTTGCTTGTTCAGCAGCTGCAGCGTCTTGATACATTTTTGCACCAATCTCTTGCACGACTTTGTTGAGTTCTTCAATTTTTGGATTAATGATAGAGGGATCACCAGATTTACGTGCTTCTTCTAATCCTGCTATTTGATCTTCAATCTTCTTCTTGGTACTTTTCTCAACTTTGTCTTTGAATTCGTCAAGCATTTTTTTACTTTGATGGATTACAGATTCTGCATTATTATCTGCTTCAATCTTTTCCATCTTTTTGTTATCTGCTTCTGCATGTTTCTCTGCTTCTTGACGCATTTTTTCAACTTCTTCTTTGTTTAAGTTACCAGATCCAGTAATTTGAATTTTTTGTTCTTTTCCTGATCCAATATCTTTCGCTGATACATGAACAATTCCGTTTGCATCAATGTCAAAAGTTACTTCAATTTGAGGTACACCTTTTGGTGCTGGAGGAAGTCCAACTAAATCAAATTGTCCAAGGACTTTGTTGTCTCCAAACATTGGTCGCTCTCCTTGACCTACACGAATTGTTACCGCTGGTTGATTGTCTGCAGCTGTAGAAAATGTTTGAGATTTCTTAAATGGAATTGTACTGTTCCGTTCAATAATCTTTGTGAATATTCCACCGAGTGTTTCAATTCCTAAACTTAATGGTGTTACATCAAGTAAAAGAACATCTTTTACATCTCCCGAGATAACACCTGCTTGGATACTTGCTCCAACTGCAACTGCTTCATCTGGATTTACGGATTTATCTCCTTCTTTTCCTGTAATTCTTTTTACAAGTTCTTGAACTGCAGGGATTCTTGTTGATCCACCTACGAATAAAATTTTATGAATTTTATCTGAGGTTAAATCTGCATCACTCATTGCTTTTTTAACTGGACTTTCCAATCGTTTTAGGATATCTGAGATTAATTCTTCAAATTTTGCCCTTGTTAATTCTTCTTTAACGTGTTTTGGACCGTTTTGATCAGCTGTGATAAAAGGGATACTGATTTCAACTTTTGTTTTTGTTGATAATTCTATCTTTGCTTTTTCTGCAGCTTCTTTTAATCTCTGTTCAGCAGTTGGATCTGCTTTAAGGTCAATACCGGTTGATTTTTTGAAGTTGTCTGCAATATGATCTATGATTAATTGATCTACGTCATCTCCACCAAGTAAGTTATCTCCTGATGTTGATTTTACTTCAAAAATTCCATCTCCTAATTCTAGGATTGAAACGTCAAAGGTTCCACCACCAAAATCAAAAACTAAGACAGTTTGTTCAGTTTCTTTTTTATCTAAACCATATGCTAATGCACCTGCTGTTGGTTCGTTAATAATTCGTAAAACGTTTAATCCTGCAATTTCACCTGCATTCTTTGTTGCTTGACGTTCTTGATCGTTGAAGTATGCTGGTACGGTAATAACTGCATTTTTTACAGGTTGTCCTAAATATGCTTCTGCATCTTTCTTCAATTTCTGAAGAATCATTGCTGAAATTTGTTCTGGTGTGTATTCTTTACCATCTACAGAAATCTTTTCATTAGATCCTACTTTTCGTTTAATTGAACGAATTGTATGAAGTGGGTCTACGATTGCTTGGTTTCGTGCAATTTGTCCTACAATCACTTCACCGTCTTTAATATGGACTACGGAAGGTGTGGTTCGTGTTCCTTCTGCATTTGTCATGATTGTTGGTTTCCCACCTTCTAATACAGCCATAGCTGAGAAAGTTGTACCTAAGTCTATTCCGATTGTTGCACCGGTTACGTTATTTTTATTTTCTGTCATTTTTATTGTTCCTCCGAGTTAGTATTGTTATTTTTTTCCTGCACTGACTTTGACACGTGCATGCCTGATTACGTTGCCATGAAGAGAATATCCCTTTTGAAATTCTTCAATGATTGTGTTCTCTGGTTCTTCTGAAGGTGTTTTCATTAAAGCTTCATGATAATATGGATCAAATAGTTTCTTTTCTGTAGTAAGTGTTTCCACGCCGTTATCCTCGAGGAGGGAGTTAAATTGGCTATAAATTAACTCCACTCCTTGAAGGAAATCGGTGTTTTCTTGAGGTGCATTTTTTAATGCAAGGTGAAAATTATCTACGATAGGTAATAGTTGTAAGATAATATCTTTAGATGCAACAGATTGTATATCTGAAACACGTTTTTCAGTTTGTTTTCGGAAGTTCTCAAAATTTGCTTGGGTCCTTTTTAAGAGGCCAACCATTTCACTTAATGCTTTATCCTTGGAATTTTCCTGTAATTGTTCTTTTGTTTCTTTAGATTTTTTTTCTTTTGCCATATTTATACCTGGTTTGGTTGAGTTTAAGTCAACTTAGTTGGGTTGAAGTGAGTTTCTTTTATAAATCTTTCTGAAAAATCAAAGATTTTGAAGAATGCTCGGAAATTAATTTCCTGCGCTTTCGGGAAAGTTTTAAAAATATGGAAGAGATCTTAAGCCCATGGGAAAAATCACAGTTATCAAAGTTAGGCATACCCAATCAAGGAATGTCAACAAAGAATTGCAATGGTTAGGTGATTCCCTAGGATTATTTGGAAATAGAGATAAAGATTCAAGTTGTTTTCGGATGTTCATAGTGCTAGTTAGAAAATCTCGGAAAAACGAATCTGTAAGTTCCGATGATTTAGCAAATAATTTAAGTTTAAGTAGGGCAACAGTTGTTCACCATCTGAAAAAACTTCTGGGTTCTGGTATTGTCATTCGTCAGGATCGGGGGTATATCCTCAGAGAAGCTAATTTATCAGCACTAGTGAGAGATATTAAGAGAGATACAAACGCAATGTTAGCAGAAATTGAAGATGTAGCTAAAGAAATTGATGATATGTTGGGTTAATTCTTTTTTGAAAAAAATTGTTCCATAATAAAAACCAACAAGAACCCTAAAATTCCCAAAAGTAAGACAGGAATATTTGTTCCACCAGTTTCTACGATTTTTGTAACTGGAATTCTCAAAGAACCAAGCATTAAGCCGGTTAAGAACGCAAACATTAAGGTCTTAAAGTGATGCATTAAGTGATCTAAGAGTTTAGAGAAGGCCAAAATCCCAGTTAATGTGCCTAATCCGAAAACTGCAAGGACTTTAAGATTAAATTCATGGATCGCAGTTATGATGAATTGGTATTGACCAAGGAGGAGGAGAAGAAATGCACCGGAGATCCCCGGAAGAATCATCGCACAGATCGCAATTGCACCTGCAAGAAAGATGAAAGGCAAGGAATGATTTATTGAGAATGTTGTTGGCGAGGAGAGCAAGTAGGCTATAATAAATCCAACAATTGCAAATAAGATTTTTTTAAGATTAAGTTTTCCCATTGATTTAATGAGAATGACTGCAGATGCTAAAATTAATCCAAAGAAGAATGCAAAGGTGATAGAAGGTTTGTTTGTGAGTAAATAATCCATTATTTTTGAGAAAGTGAATAATGCGACCCCAATTCCCGCACCTAATGGAATGAAGAGTTTGAGATCTAAATTGGTGTAAAATTTTTTGAATTTGCCCTTGAATAAAAGCGAGATTTTGATTTTACTAATTGCGTGGATTAATCTGTGGTAAATACCTGTAATGAAGGCGATTGTACCTCCTGACACGCCAGGAACAGCATCAGCCATACCCATAAGCAGTCCACGTAAGAATATAAGGAGTGTTTCCATGAGATAAGAAGTGACAAAAGTGTATTTAAATCTTGCCATGACAATATGGACAGAATAAGTTACGTAAACCGGAAAACATTACAGCCATAAATTTGTATTTACACGCCGGACATTCACACGCTTGTTTTTGCATATAAAGTCAAAAAAATAGAGGTATATAAAGTTGCTGTTGTTACAAAAAAGATGAAAATAAAAAAAATTAATCAGAAGCTAGCTTCCATACAACTTTAAAGCCTAAAATTAATGCTGCTGGAGAAACAAAGACAACTATATTACTTAGAATTGAACGGATATACTCACCAATGACGGGAATAAGACCATAATTGACAATTCCTGCGAGCATTAACGCAATAGACGCAATTAAGAAAGGCATTGTTTCTTTTGCAGTTAAATTGAAAAGTCCGACAACAAAACCTAAAATGAATAATGTTGTGATTAAAACTTCAGCACTGATAAAATTTTGAAATAAACCTGCAATGATTGCAATTAAAAGTCCTGCAAAGAATGCATAATGTGCAATTCTATGTAACTCTACTGATTTTTTTGAACTTGATTTTCGTTTAGATGATTTTCGTTTAGCCAT
>JABIJM010000021.1 GCA_018655525.1 Candidatus Woesearchaeota archaeon
ACCCTGGGCAGATTTAGATAGGTGTTGTTTAGAATCCCGAAAACAATTGTCCTGTTCACGTGCAGATCCTCCTGCAGATCTTGATGTAACGCGTGTATGTCAAACAGAGAATAGCCCTGCTAGGTATTGGTTAAATAATAAAGCTTATAGATATTGTCAACAACAAACATATTGGTAATTATGGCACATAAAAAAAAGAGGTGGACGAAAACAGAACGTATATTTGTAGTTCTCCTTATCCTTGCTCTCATATTTGCCGTTCTTAATGTTGCACAAGCATTTGGTTGGTTAATTCCAGAACAACCTATTTTAAGAATTACAGGAAATACCGTTGATTTAGATTCTATGTCTCTAGAACAGAAAATCGCGCAAATGGTTGTTGTGATTGGAGATAGACGATTAATTGTGCCATGGAGGAATATGCAAGTAGGTGGAATTCATATCTATGCACTTCCAACAGAACATATTATCAACAATACAATTATTGATTTCCAGCACGGAATGCCAATTCCTTTCTTTGTGACAGCCGATGTAGAAGGTTGTTTTAATCCCTTTTCAAAATTTAAAAATTTCACTACAAATGCAGAAATAGATCGGCTTGGTGGTGCATTTGAGAAAGGATTCTTTGAAGGTGCATACCTCAAAGAGCTTGGTGTAAATTTCAATTTTGCCCCTGTCGTAGATTTAGACGACCAAATTTGGAAATGTCGTTCTTTCCCTGGAGATGAAACCAAAATCTCGGAATTAGCAGAATCTTATATCTTAGGATTACAAGCTCAAGGTGTTCTTGGAAATCTCAAACATTATCCTGGTAAAACCCTAGTTGTCAAAGACCCTCACAAAAACATCGTAAATGCAGAAATTAGCGAGCAAGACCTTTTTCCCTATCATTACTTACTTGAACGGGGAGACGCAAAAACAGTGATGGTATCGCATTTAATTACAACGGGTTCGGTTGATTCTAAAGGTCTACCTTCCGTAGTTTCTCCGACAGTAATTCAAAATATTAAAGACAATTATCCAGATGTAGTTATCGTGTCAGATGAAATTCACATGCTTGGTTTAAAGAATTTCTATGCAACTGTTGATGATATGTATATTGGTGTGTTTAAGGCAGGTAATGACATCATCTTAAATTTTGATAGAGATCCTAATGAAGTCTATCGGATGGTCCAAATAATTAAAGATGCAGTGATTCGTGGCGTGATTGAAGAACAACAAATTGATGATTCTGTAGAAAAAATTCTAAAATTAAAAGGATTTGATGTTGTCCGTTAATTCATTTTTGCAATAATAGGTTTTTTATCAACTTGAAATGTTAACCTCTCATTATCAATTGTAAGAATATCACCATAATTTATGCTTTGCCAATCTAGATCAGCATATTCCGATAACATTTCGGACCCTACAAGAATCATGTCCTTTGTCTGTGCAACTTTCATGTGATAATATGCAGGGAATTTATTTTCCCTTGTACCAATGTAAGAAATTTCTTTTGTTGCAAGAATAACATTTGTCCCCGTACATTTATTATATCTCTCTAATGTTTCTCTAATGCTTTCCACTGGTTTCTTTTCTTGTATTTTTGTAAGGATTGCATAAAATAATTGTTCAGAATCTGTTTCACCTTTTGTAGAAAAGCTTGAAGAATAATCTATCTCTTCTTCAATATATCCATTATGGCAGAAGGCAAAATTTCCTAATCCTTTTTTCTTGAATTTGAAAGGATGGGTATTTTTGTAATGGACTTTACTTCCCATTTTCTTTCGAACATGGATGATCGCAAGATTTGTTTTTATATTTCTAAGATCATCAACCTTTGGATCATGATAAATAGCCTTTGTAGATTTTTCAACAACCCAAGTGGTGCCATCCAAATATGCAAGGCCCCATCCGTCACCATGTGTCCAACTTCCTTGACCAAGATCTTCATTTAACTCATGTACTGACGTTTCATCCTTCGCCATTTTAATAGCTGAATCTAGAATTAAACTAATTTGTACATCTCCCACCGCCATTAACATCCTACACATTTTTATCTAATTCCTTATAAATTGCTTACGTAATCCATTGCATTCTAGAAACACTCGTCAGCAAAAAGGTTAGTAAGTATTTTCTATATAAATATTTCGTATATTAGTTATCTTTTATAGTTCTAAATAATGATTCAAGAAATTATTTCTATCAGTATCATGTAAGGGTTTTGTTTTCTAATGCTATTTCTTTTAAAGACGCAAAAACAGCCTTCATTTTTCAAAAATAATCATTCTATGGTCCCGATACTTTTTTGTTTCCAAAGAATCAAATGCTTCTTCCAATGTTTCTCTTGGGATGGAAAGTGCACCAGAAGTAGGATCAATGATGTGGTAAAGGTCATCTTGGTATCCATGTAATACAATGTAGTTTGACGTATTCCTTTTAGATTGCCAGATTGGTTTTGTGTTTAATCGTAATAAAATGACTTTTCCTTGTTTCAATTCTTCTGTGATTTCATCGGTTGTCATTTTCCGTTCTTCAATATTGACATTTTCTCGTTCAGCTTTCTTTTGATGCATGTTTGATGTAAATCCTGCATGTTCAACATCTTCTTTCGTATATCTATAAAATCTATAATCTGGAAATTGATAGTGTTTTTTTTCCACAACAACTTTTGGGTTTAGCCCACACTTCTTTGCATATGTTGCTAATGCATAAATGGAAGATGCTCTTGTTGGAAGGTTTACTGAAGACCTCCATATGTCAAACTCACGAAGCTTAGAATGCTGGATGTCCGGTTTAAGATGCGAGATGATTGTTAATAGGGATGCAGCAGCTGTTGTAAAGGATGTTGTTTGGAAGTATGGTTTCATTTTATGGTGTTTAATTGAATTAAATATATAAAGAATTCCCTCTTTAATAACTATATTATGAAAATATTGATTTCTACGGATATGGAAGGAATTTCTGGGATAGATTCCTACAATCAAATTAAAAGTAATTCCCCACGTTATGCTGAAGCTTGTAAACTCATGGATGAAGAAATAAATATTGCTATCAAATCATGTCTATCAGCTGGAGCTGATAATGTATGTGTTGTAGATGGTCATGGTTCCGGAAACAATATCTCTCGTGATACTCTTCCTTCGGGAGCGCATTTTTTGGAAAAAAAAGAATTACGTATGATCGAAGGCATTGATAAAGACACTGATTTCTTGATATTATTGGGCTACCATGGGCGTTCTCTTTGTCACAAATCTTTTACTGCTCATACTTATACCTCTCTGTTCTTCTCTAAAGTAAAGGTAAATGGTGTTGAGGTAAGTGAAGGTGAACTTAACGCGGCTGTTGGAAAATACTTTGGAGTTAAAACCATTTTTATTTCAGGAACAGATAAAGGTGTTGCAGAGTTACCTATTAACGGGATTAAATCTGTTATTACAAAAGAATCTATTAGTTGGGATCAAGCAAAATCTTACAATCGCGAAAAAACTTTACAAAAAATTAAAGAGGGAGTTATTGCCTCAATTAAAGAACACGAATCTATTGATTTTATTTCCTTTCCTACAAAAAATGTTGTTTTTGAAGTTGAATTTAATTTTGCTTTTCTTGCAGAAAACTGTAAAGAAAAAAATATTGGGTATAAAACAATTGCCTATAATGCCAATAATATTTTTGAAGGTTATAAAAAATTAATGAAATTACTTTCATATGCAAAAAATCGTTATGGCGAAGTTTATAATTAATTTTTGAAACCTGCAATTATTTTTCGGTGGTGTTCTTCAACAGCTTTGCTGTTAAACCGATTAATAGAATAAGATGGGTTTAATGCCTCTATTTCACTTACTTTTCCTCCCGCCAAATCTACTCTCATGTTATGGATAGGAAATTGTTCATTAACTATATCATATATTCGTAATGCGAGAGCAGTTTCTTCGGTAGTGGGTGAGTATGGTGCGATATTTACTATGGTGTCTTTTCTTCCCCATGCAACAATAGGGACATCATCTTGACTTTCTCCTAACGTATGAATTCTTGAAAGTGTAATTTTTCCTCCCATAATCCCAATTTTTACTTCTCCTTTATCTGCAAAGTCCGAGGTATAGGGTTGTGCAATTAAACCTTGTTCTGCCATCACTTTTGCATAAAGGCTTTCATTCAATTCTTGGGTTTTGGATTTGCAATATCTATCGTAGTGTGCTTTTAATTCTTCTTCTGTTTTTCCATTTAATACAATGGTTCCATTTGAACGTTCTGAAATTAGTGGTTTAACGAGCATTAGTCTGTCTCTTCTACTTAATTCTATTAAGTGATCTAATGATTCTACTTCTTCACTTTCAATAAATGGTATGTCGGTGTTTTGTGACATTTTAATTAGGTAACGCTTTGATACAAAATTTAACATTGTTTCTGGACTATTGATGAGCGATAATCCTTGGCTTCTATATTGTTGAAGTTTTTCAAATAACCCGCAAAGTTCTGGCAATGTTTTTGTTAAAGAAGTGTCTTTTTCTTCCATCGATTGTCCGAGGTTTCCAAAATAAACTCCATTTAATTCTAAGGGGTTGAGTTCTAGGTCTTGGTCAGAATTAATGTGGTGTGCCCGAACTGTTCCGTTCATATATTTGTGGTCTTCTGGATTGATTGCATAGATTTCTGCCCTTTCAACACCAAATCTTAAAAACGGCATTGCTTCATCAGCATAAATACGCTTATCTCCTTTTTGTACTACATCCAATACTAATCCTAATCTCATATTTCTCTTATTCTTCTTCTTCTAATATCTCAATCTCATGGATTCTTTGTTCTTCAATAAATTCTTCTCTTGATGCTAAGTTAATTGCACTCTCAGCAACAATTTTTGAGGGGTCTAATAGGATAAAATTTAGGTTCTCTTGGTGCAAAACTAAAGGGATTTCTGTGCATCCTGCGATGATGACTTCTGCACCAGATTCAATAAGGTTTTTAGCGGCATCTATTAATATCGCTTTTCCTTTATCCTTAAGACCTCCTTTAATCCCATAAATTGCTTCCATTACTTTTTCTTCTTCATCCTCTGAAGGGATGACTACTTCAATTCCTTTTTCCATTAATGGATTCTCATAAAGGCCCATTTTAATCGTTAAATTTGTTCCAAGAATTCCAACTTTTTTAGTATCTGGGTAATTGTTAACAATAAATTTTACAGTTTCGTCCATCATATTGATGAAAGGGATATTTATATGTGTTTGAATCTCTGGGATGAAATAATGGGCTGTGTTACATGGGATAATTAAAAAATCAGCGCCAAGCATCTCTAAACCTTTTGCCATTCTTATCATTTCGGGAACTGGGCTTTTGGTATTGTGAAATATTGCATTAATTCTATGTGGGATTTGAGAATTGTTGAATGAAATTACTGGCACGTGGTCTTGGTCTTTTGAAACGGGGGTTAAAGAAGTTATCAATGTAGCTAATTTGTTTGTTGCTTCGGGCCCCATCCCTCCAAGAATTCCAATTGTCTTCATTTCTTGTATATTTGGAATATCTACTTGTTTAAATATGTTTCTATCTTGTTAAAAAGCTATTTTGGAACACTCATTTCCTTGAAGCGCTTAGTTTCTATCTGTTTTTTCAAAATAACTCCTGTTTTTTCCTTTCTTTTCTCTTCCTTTCTTTTTTTCAGTAATCTATCGAAACGAGTGTTTCGGACTTTCCTCCACTTCGTACGGAAACTTTATAAACAAACCACCTCCCTAAACCTAAATCAGGTATCTAAAATAAAACTCCGGAAATAGGATCATCCAAAATGGCAAAAACAGATAAGAAAAAAGTAAGTAGAATTAAAACAAAAAAGAAATTGTGGTTTAAAGTAG
>JABIJM010000022.1 GCA_018655525.1 Candidatus Woesearchaeota archaeon
AGAGAAAGAACAACTGCAAAAAGAGTAAAGGTGAGAATAAATTGTGTAGTTATTTGAAATTGAGAGAGGGGAGGAACATCATAAAGAATTAATCCTAAAACTGTCACAGATTGAAGTGTCACAAATAAATAACTAAGATAATTTCTTTTGATAAAAATATCATCATGTGCAGCCCTCCATCTGATAATACCAGCTGCTAAATCACGAATCATAAATGCAATAAAGGGAAGAAGCCAAAATTCTCTTTTAATTAAAAAATACAAGAGAAGTGTACCAACAATAATCTTAAGTGAAAATGGATCAAGAAAAGATTCTACTCTCTTTTTCTTATGAAAAAAATGTAATCCTAGTGCTACAATAAAAGAAATTAACGCAAAAACAGGATGCTTCGTTTGAAGAAAATAAATAATTAATGGCAGTAATAAAAACCGAAACCACATTAAGAGATTTTTAATCATAGGGATAATAATAAAAGGGAAGTTATAAAACTTCACATCATTCCTGGCATTCCACCCATTCCTGGAGGCATTCCTTGTTGAGTTCTTTGGGATCCAAGAATGACATCATCTATCCGAAGAATCATTTCTGCCACTTCAGATGCACTTGAAAGTGCCTGTGTTTTAACTTTAAGTGGTTCTATGACTCCATAGACCCACGCATTCATGGTTGCACCTGTTTCAACATTTACGCCAGCCCATTTCTGATTTTGATCATGAGCGGATCGTAGTTTTGTTAAGACATCAATAGGATCTAATCCTGCATTTTCTGCAAGGGTTCTTGGAATTATTTCAACAGCATCAGCAAATGCTTGTACTGCTAATTGTTCTCTACCAGAGAGAGTACGAGCATATCCACGTAATCCACGTGCAATCTCCATTTCAACTGCACCCGCGCCTGCAACAACTTTTCCTTCTTTTAAAGCAGCTGCAATATCTCCAAGAGCGTCTGTCACAGCACGTTTAATTTCGTCAGCAACATGTTCTGTACCACCGCAAACAAGAAGAGTTACAGATTTTGGATTTTGGCATTGTTCAACGAAGACCATTTCTTCATCACCAACTTTCTCTTCTTTAACTAAGCCAGCAAATCCAATATCAGTTTCTTCTAATTCTTTCCAATTACTTACAATTTTTGCACCAGTTGCACGTGTTAATTTTTCCATGTCACTTTTTCTGACTCTACGTGCTGCAAAAATACCAAGTTTTGCTAAGAAATGTTGTGCAAGGTCATCAATACCTCTTTGACAAAATACAACCGTTGCACCAGATTCATGAATTTTTCCAACCATGTTACGTAACGTTTGTTCTTCTTGTGCAAGAAATGCATTAAGTTGTGATGGCTCTGTAATTTGAATTTTTGCATCTATTTCTGTATTTTTGATTTCAAGTGGGCAATCTAATAATGCAATTTTTGCGTTTTCTACCTTTTCAGGCATTTCTGGATGCACGCGTTCTTTATCTAAGACAATTCCTTCAACTAAGTTTGAATGATCTGTACTTTTTCCAACTCGTTTCTCTACTTTAATATCATCTAAATTTACGATTAATTGATCGTTTTTTGTAGAGACAACATCTTTTGCTGCCTTTACAATTAATTCTGCTAAATGTTCTTTATTTGATTCTGCACCTTTTCCTGTCATTGCAGTCATTGCAATATTGTTAAGCACTGCGTTATTATTAATATCAACATCTTCTGCAATGTCATTCAGAATTTTTTGTGCTTCAATTTCCGCAAGCCTATATCCTCGTGCTAGTACGGTTGGATGAATATTTTGATCTAATAGTTCTTCTGCTCGTTTTAGAAGTTCACCTGCAACCACAACAGCTGTAGTTGTACCGTCACCGACTGTATCTTCTTGTGTTTTTGCAATTTCTACAATCATTTTTGCGGCCGGATGTTCAATTTGCATTTCTTTAAGAATTGTAACACCATCATTTGTAACAATCACATCACCCATGGAATCCACAATCATTTTGTCCATTCCTTTTGGACCTAAAGTTGTCCTCACGGTCTGTGCAACAGCTCTTGCTGCCATGATGTTGTTACGTTGTGCATCTTTCCCCGTAGTACGTTTCGTATCTTCAGGTAAAATAAATACTGGTTGAATATTATCTGACATTTTGATAGGCCCCCGATTAAGTGTAAATTTAGGTCTAAATTGGGCTTATAAAGGTTATGAAAAACCAGTATGTTAAAACTCTCTATTCCACACTATAAATCTTTATTAATCTTATTTCCTACTTTTAAGAAGAGGGAAAATGGTACAATTAGTATTCTTAGGCACTGCGGGAAGTTCTGCAGTTGTAAGTAAGCAATTACGTGCATCTGGTGGCATAGTCATGCGTATGGACGATTTACAGTTTCATCTTGATCCTGGGCCAGGAGCATTGCTAAAAGCAAAAGAATATGGCGTGAATCTTCATCACACAACAGCGGTTTTAGTAAGCCATTGCCACATAAACCATTGTAATGATCTTAATGTTGTTGTAGATGCAATGACACACGGCGGGATAGAACATCGTGGAGTTGTATTGGGAAGTAAATCTGTTCTTCAACATTATGGAGAAAGTCATCCTGTTTTAACATATCATCATCAAGGATTACTTGAAAGAATTATTCCTTTAGAAAAAAGTCATAAAATAGGAATAGAATTAATTGAAATTAATGCACTTTCTGTAGACCATACTGATGAAACTGCAATTGGATTCAAATTCTTCTTTCCTAAATTTACATTAAGTTATACTGGAGACACAGCTTTTTCCGAAGAATTAGTTCAACAATTATCTGGAACAGACATTTTAATTCTAAATGTTCCTTATCCAGGAAACAAAGCAGAAGGAAAAAATCTTGACACAGAATCCGCAATTAAAATAATCTCTCAAGTTAGACCACGATTAGCAATCATCACACACTTCGGATTAGAAATGTTGAAAGCAGACCCATTAAATGAAGCACGCGAAATTCAACGAATCACAGGTGTGCAAACGATTGCTGCACAGGATGGATTGATTGTTTCTCCAGGAAGTTATGGAAAATATAAAAGTCCGATTAAAGGGTATTCTTAGAGTAATTGTATTAGATAGATCAGTCCCAACCCTACAAAACAAGCTGCACCAATAAACGGCATTGCTGGGTAAAACTTTTTCTCATCAGAAAAGAAAAGTAAATAGGAAAGTCCTGCTGCTGCAAAGAACGGAATGATTAATGCTTGCCATAATCCCATATCCTTTAAGAGAACACCTGCAAAGATTAATGGAAACCCAATGTCTCCTCCCCCGAGCATTGCTGTACGGATTTTTTTAGGATGTTTGTCTAATTTCTTCTTTGCTTTTTTAATACGTGTAAGAAGATTTTTTACTTTGAAAGATGTTATTTTTTTAAGACTAATTTTTCTAGGTGTACGTGTTTCCCTATAGGGGATGAGAAGACCTGCAAAGATTTTGGCTTTTGCTTGTGATTTTGCAAGTG
>JABIJM010000023.1 GCA_018655525.1 Candidatus Woesearchaeota archaeon
ACCAATATGTTTGTTGTTGACAATATCTATAAGCTTTATTATTTAACCAATACCTAGCAGGGCTATTCTCTGTTTGACATACACGATTTACGTCAAAATCTGCAGGAGGATCTTCACGGGAACAGGATAATTGTTTACGAGATTCTAAGCAACATCTATCTAAATCCGCCCATGGAGTGAATTCATCTCCAACATTCACTAAACAGACTGCATCCGCTGGAATTTCTGCAAATGTGGCTTTCCCTAATGAAGGAATACCGATATTAAACAAATTTAGGAATAAGAGAATGATGATAAATGCAAGTGAAACATTGATAATCGAAAGGGCCCTATCTGAAACCATATCACAATAAAACGAAAAACTATATATAAAACTACCGTTATCATGTATAAAATGGATATAATTATTTATACAATCGTAGCATGCCCTTGGTGTGCAAAGTTAAAAGAATGGCTAAAAGAGAAAAAATTAGCATTTCAAGAATTTGATTTAAAGGAAAGTCCTGCAGCAAGAGATGACATGTTAGAAAAATCAAATCAGTTAGCAACACCTGTCACCGACATTGATGGAGAAATCATTGTTGGGTTTGATGTAGAAAAATTAGAAATTGCAATTGAAAAAGCTAAAGCAAAAGAAGTTATCGAACAATAATTTTTCCAATTCTCCCAATTACAACAGAATCTACATAGACGAATGTCCCTTTTGTGTCAAAGTTCCATGTGAAAATTTGATCTTGTTCTAACATTGGACTCCGCATTTCTGATAATGATCTTACTCCATGAACAAGAGAACCAGGAGATGTTCGTTTATTGATCCATTGCACTTTCTCACCTTGGTGAATGTATAAGGTTTGAGGGGTAAATCCTTCTTTTGTGATTGAAATTGTTTTAATGGTAAGTGGAGTTTCTTTTATTATTTGAGGGGGTGATTTTTGTGATTCAACAAAAGTGGTTTTACTAATTTGATTCACAATAGGTGGGCGTTTAGAGATTTCTATAAATCCAAGAGGATTCACATTAAATTGAGGGATAAATTGAATCTTAGGCACCTGGGGAGTAATTGAAAATACGAACTGATTTGAATATACTTCAGGATTAAAAGGTGTAAAGAATAATGAACTTGCTGAGACGATTTGACTCATCATCAGTAGAACTATCAATAATACAATTATATTTTTCAACATCCTTTACCTTACCATTGTTAATTGACGTTGTTCCGAGATATCATAATCATATGTGAAATCAACACTCAATGTGGTTTCATAGGAACGTTGGTCATTTAAGAATGTTTTGCAAATAAGTTTTGTTTGCTGTTGCTTGTTTTTTAATTCTACTCTACGTTTATCAACAAGATATTTTCCCGCAAATTCGCAAGATATTGGTTTCCCACCTAATTTCCCATTTCCAAGGTTAATAAAACCAACTTTCCCATTTCCACGATTAGAAAGCTCTAGACGAAATTCTACATTCGCACCTGCACCGGAAGGAAATACAATTTGTTCCATATTTGTTACAGCTAAAGGAGCACCTTGTCCACTATAAGAAGAACGTTCTTTTCGTTTACATCCAGAATCATAAGTATCGTAAAGGTTTGGATTAATACAAACAGTATCTGTAAAATCCATTGAAGAGTCATAATGAATTTGAAGAAAATAAGGATTATTATATTGAATTGAATTTTGAAATAATTCCATTGCAGTGCCATCAAAATCAAAATATAATTTATCTCCACCAGGGGCAAGAAGAGAACGGCCTTTCAATTCTTGAAAATCTTGATAGTTAGGTTGAACATTAAAATAAGAATCGTCTAAACCCACTAAAACGATACGCCCGTTTAGTGCATCATAAGCTTGTTGATTATCTACTTGTAAAATCATTTTAAAATCAGAACCTGGATAAAGTTTATCGGGAGGCGCGTTATTTAAGAACGACACCTTCAATTGTCCAATCCCTTGTTTGAAGTTATAATTAACATTTTCTTGACCAGCACCTGATCCGCAACCTACAAGAAAGATTGCTATTGTTAAAATAATTAAGATTTTTTTCATTGTGTTATGGTTAATGTTTTTTTTGCTGTTAATTGATAATCATATGTGAATTCTGCGATAAATGTTTTTGGCACCCATGGTTGATTAAGAAATTCTTGAGGATCTTTCAATTCTTGAGGCATTTCTGTAATAGAACAAACAGGAAGTGCAATGGTTCGTTGTTCTAACTGTTTTTTTGTGAACTGATTTTCACTAGGACCGGTCTTGCAATTAGGTTTATTACTATTTTGATTAGTGTCTGCATCCGTAGTGAAACCCTCTAGGTCAATACTATAATTTATAATCGATGAGATTTTTCCAGTCCCAATATTTTGAATGTTTGAACGAAGTAAAATATTTTTATAAGGAGAATCTTCAATAATAATGTTTTCTTTTGTATGACCCAGATCAAAATTGATCCTTGCTAAGTCAGCAGGAGATTTAGATTTACCATCACGGATCTTTGTTGTAATTTGTGTTTTCTTTAATTCTTCAATTTCTTTTACAGATTTATTTCCTACAAATGCACGTTCTAGCCGTGCTTTTGAGTTTAATCCTTTTAAGGTTGCAATAATTTCAAAATCGTAACGTTCACCTTCAAAAGGTACATTTGGTTCACAATCAAAAGAATTTTCATATTCTCCATCAACCAGAATTTTGTCATCTACACCCCTGATTTTCCCATCAACATTTTTATAACTTCCTTTACTGATGAATGTACAGGCAACATCAAGTGTTAATTTTTGATTTCGGGGATTATCAAGTTTGAAATCAGTTGTAATGGAATATGCTTCTGGACTATAAAATTGTGAAATTGATTTTGTATCAATTATTAGGGTTGCGCGGGTTGGTTTATCAATATTAGGATCTATGTCGCCGGAAACTGAGTAAGCTTGATTCTTTTGTTTTTTCTGTTCTTCTTGGAGACAATCATTAAATTCATTTGAATCTTCTTTGAGATCTTTGTTAAGACAAGTACTTTTGATTGTTGAATCTTCTTGACGTTTCTTTACACATCCTGAAATATCACCGGTAAATCCCTCTGACCACGAACAAATGAAGTTAGAATAAGCAGGATTTTCTGCATCTGGTAATTGAGATTCAATTTGTTTCTGTGCATCAATCAATTCTTGTGGCCCAGGTAATGCAGAATTTGCGGTATCAAAAGCATCTGGAACAACACCGAATGTTAAAATTGAAAGGATATAAATTACTGCAACAAATTTTGAGACTGTAATAAGAAAATTTTCTTTTTTTGTTGAAAAGATTCCAAGAATCGCCCACCATGGTGTAAATAGGATTAAATTCTTTACTAAAGGATTTAAAGTGATGAAAAATGTTTTTTGTAAAAGTGCAAGTAAACCTAAATTTAAAAAGAAAAATAATACTGGAACAAGCCCTATTAATTCTCCTGCCGATCCGCCTGCAAAACTCCCTTTCTTTGAAAGTTTACTGTAAAATCCATGTGCAATCATACCAACAAATAATGCAGGAGCCATTGCATACAATAATACTTCTGGATTCATAGAAGCACCGTAAAAAATGTACCACACCACGAAGAGAGTTGTTAAGACTATACCTCTGGCTTTAAAGATTAATATTGATGAATAGAACATAAAACCCGTTCCAATTATAATTGTTACAGTTTTGTTGTTGATAAATCCTTGAAAGAAAAAGGTTGCAAGTCCCATGATAAATAACAGGAACCCAGGATCTCCGAATGATTTTGTAACTTGACCACCTGCAGCTGCGCCTGCACCCCAGACTGCTCCTTTTGCAATGCCGCCAGCAGAACCTGCTATCTTTCCTAAACTAGAACCAGCTGCTGCTTTTGATCCTGCTTTCGCTGCAAGTCCACTTGCAATTGCACCTATTCCTGGTTTAGCCATCTATCTACCTCAGTAAAGAATAAATGTTTAAGGTATAAAAAGGTTTACCTTCGGCAAAGAATTATAATGCCTCAAGCATAGCAATTTCATCACCAATTCTTTTGTTTAATTGATTCATTAGTTTTGTAGATTTTCGTAAAACTCGTTGAGAATTAGGATTTTTAATTAATGCAACAATTTTATCATTAAGTTTTAGCATTTCCTCTAGTTTTGCAATTTCTTCCTCACGGTATTCATTTGCCCTGCTTTGAAGATTTGCAACCTGTTCCCAGGACCTACGAATAAACGCATCTTGAGACAAGTCACGAAGAGGTATTTTTCCCTGAACAAAACTTACAGAACTAGCAAAATTTTGGAGTACATGATAATTTAAATTGTCACCAAATTGTTTTTTAAGTCTCCGAGGAGTTATATTTAACCCCCACAATCCTTTCGGTATAAGGTCCTCTTTAAATTGTTGAAATTCTTCTTCCGAGAATGATTGAATAACCTCAATAAATTTTTGATAAGTTTTTAAATTAGAAAATTCTTCAGAGATATAGTTCAAATCTAAATCATCCAATTTATTTTTTAATTTGTTAATTTCAAAAACTACCCTAATTTCTTCCTTTGTCAATTCTTTGCGAAGTTCTTTTAGTTTACGAATTTCAAAAATCACTTTTTGAAATTTTTTGCTTTCTTCCTTTCCTTGTTTTTTTAAATCATTAAGAACAACCGTTTGATTTGCTGTTTTTTTATCAACATCTTTCTTTGCTAATTTAATATTTCCTTTAAAATCAGAAGAAAATGCTGAGAGTGCTAGTAAAACTGCAACCAATTTCTTTTTAGAACGGATCATTTCTTTAATAATTCAACCTTTAATTCGCGGATTTCAAGTGTTTTCTTAGGGTTGATTTTCAAAGCATTATTTCCACGAACAATGTCATCAGAAATATCAATAGTGTATGAAACTTCTTTTGTATCAAAGTTTCGTAAGTGTCCATTGTAAACAATGTTTCCCCTTTTAGTCGCAATAACATCTACAAAATCCATTGTTAATCGGATTCTTCTATTGTCATCATTGACTGCATTATATTGTTCTTCAGAGATTTCAAAGTAATAGGTTGGATAATCAATATCTTGTAATCGTGAACGAATCAAAAGTTGTGATAATTCGTATGTTCCTTTTTCTGTAGAAAGAATAACTTGGTTTTCTCCTACATTTAAAATGTTAGGTGCGAATTCTATTGGAACCATTGGTAAATCACAATCTGGGATACCACCATAGATTTCTTTTCCATTAATAGAAATATGTAATTTCCCTACAGTATCAAAGTTACAATGTGGTTGAAAACGTAATACAACTGTTTTCATGTTTTGTTTTTCTGCATTTGAAATTAAGAATATGTTCTTTGCAGTTTGTGCTTCTATATTTGTAACATCTGCAAGAATTTTTACGCTTTCAAGAGATAATTCGTTTGTTTTCCAGAATACCGCACCTGGTGAAGACACACCAATTGACAATTTATTACTTTGTTTGATTAATGCAATTGGTAACTTAATAGGTTGAAGATTTCCAACTTTCCCATCTTTTTCATAAATCAGTTCATCATTTAAATGTACAATAATTCTTCCTTCAACTGCTTTTACATTAAAGTGAAGAAGAAGATTGTTTGTATTTTTTAAATCTGGAACAAAAAATGTTAAATCAGATGTTTCTTCAGTAAATGCACCGTTTTTTGCGTAAGCGGTTGGTTTCTCTCCGATTAATTTTGGTTCTGTTTTTGTAAATACTGTTGTAATAGGAAGTGGGTGTTCAATTTCTTTTTGTGATATGAAATCTAATTTTCCTGGATTTTGTGTTAGTAGAACTTTTTCAGCAACTTTCGTTGTTGTAGTTCCAGAAGACGTTGTTGTTCCTGAAGTTTCATCTCCAAGTAATTCCGCACGATCTGCAGGTGGAATGAATAAGATAAACATTACCAATAAACCTGCAATTATAGCTAAAAGAACTGCAGCACCTGCTGCTTGTCCTTTTTTCTTGTGCGTAAACATGCAATGTAAGAAATGTTTGAGGTATATAAACATTGCGGGAGGTGAAAAGTTTTTATAGAGACCTATATTCTAGAAAGATATGGACATCATCCACTCGGATTTTAAAAAGGGAATCGTCAAACTCAAAGTTACAGATGCTGATGATCTTTGGTACTTAAGTCATTTAATAGATGCAGGAGATTTTGTTAAAGGAAGGACCACAAGGAAAATCAAAATTGGAGATGGAGATAATGCAAAGGTTGTGAAGAAACCGATGATCCTTAAGATTGAAGCGGAAACCATTGATTTTGGAAGTGGAGGTTTAAGTTTACGTATTAATGGAAAGATTAAGGAAGGTCCGGAAGATATTGCGAGAGATAGTTATCATGCAATTTCTTTAGATGAAGGTGCGGAATTTACGTTAGAAAAAGTTCATTGGATGAGTTATCAGAAACAGAAATTACAAGAAGCATCTGAAAAGAAGTTTCATTTCCTAATGTGTTTATTTGATAGGGAAGAAGCATTATTCGCATTAACGAAGAAGTTTGGATATGAAATTCTTGTAAGAATCAAAGGAGATGTAGAGAAAAAATCTAAAGAAAATGAAATTAAAAAGGATTTTCATAAAGAAATTATTACAATGATTGAGGCTTATAATCAAAGATATACGCCAGAAAAAATTATTATTGCGTCACCTGCGTTCTATAAGGATATATTACTTAAGAAGATCACACAAGATTTTAAGAAAAAAATTGTGATTTCAACATGTAGCGATGTGAGTAAGAATTCTATTGATGAAGTTCTTAAAAGGCCAGAATTAAAAGATGTATTGAAAAGTAGCAGAACAAGAGAAGAACAATTACTTGTAGATGAACTGTTAAGCGAAATCAATAAAGAAAACCTTGCGGTGTATGGATGGAAAGAAGTCAAAGAAGCTATTGATGCTGGCGCAGTTAAGATTTTAATGGTCACAGATGATTTTATTGCAAAACATAAAGAGTCTGGAACATATACTGAAGTTGATGAAAAAATGAAAAATGTTGACGCGTTGCAAGGAAAAATACACATTATCTCGTCGGAACATGAAGGCGGGAAAAAATTAAATGGGATTTCTGGAATCGCAGCAATTTTACGATATAGAATAAATCATTAATATAAATGATTTAGGATTATTATTTTGTATAAGTCACATTAAACATCATTTTTCAAAAACCACAACCTTTTAATAGTAGTTTCGTTTCTTGATAATTCAGTAGCAAAAAAATATTGTGGTTTGAAAAAACACAATTTTGCCACGTAGAAAAAAACATAGATGTTTAATTTGACAGGTGAATAGTACAAAAGGAGGGGTTGTAAAAAATGATTGTAAAAGATGAATTATTAAGTAATTTACGAAGGTATTTTGATTTGAACTTATATGAGGTTAAGTTATGGGCTGCATTATTAAGTCGTGGAGTTTCTACCGCAGGTGAACTTTCAGACATCGCAGATGTTCCACGTTCACGAAGTTATGATGTTCTTGAATCTCTTGAGAAAAAAGGTTTTGTAATTATGAAATTAGGAAAACCGATTAAATATATTGCAATTCCTCCAGCGGAAGTTGTAGATAGAGTTAAGAAAAATATGAATTCTATTGCTCAAGAAAAAGTTAATAGATTAGAAGGTATCAAAGGTAGCGCTATGATGACAGAATTAGAAACGTTACATACCACAGGTATCGCATTAGTTGATCCTGCAGAAATGAGTGGATGTTTACGTGGTCGGAGTAATTTATACAATCATTTAGACTTATTAATTAAAGATGCAAAATCTTCTGTAAACATTATGACATCTGATCAAGGATTCATGAGAAAAGCTGAAGGTTTGAAAGGTTCTTTACAAAAAGCTGCAAAGCGTGGAGTTAAGATTAGAATCGCTGCTCCTTTAACTAAAGAAAATAAAAAAGTTGCAGATTCTTTGAAAGGGGTTGCTGAAGTTCAACATAACAACAAAGTTAGTTCTCGTTTCATTACTGTAGATAGTAAGGATATGGTCTTTATGACATTGAATGATAAAGAAGTTCACCCATCCTACGATTTAGGAGTTTGGGTAAAAACACCATATTTCACAACAGCAATGGATCACATGTTTAATGGTATGTGGAATCAAAAGTAACTTTTTATTTTAGTTTTTTTTCTTTTTATATTTATTTTCATGAAATTAAGAGTAATTTTATAAATAACCTGCCATTCTAGATATCCATGAGTCACGAGAATCTTATTGCGAAATTGCATCCATTAGAACGACAAGTTTTACCTGCATTAAAGGATGCTTCACAGTTATCTGAAATTGTGAAAATAACGAAGATGCAAGAGATTGAGATTATTCGTGCGCTTCAATGGTTAGAAAATAAAGATGTTCTTAAAATTATTACAGAAAAGAAGCGATTAGTATCTTTAGATAAGAATGGGAAACAGTATAAAGAACACGGTTTGCCTGAGAAAATATTTCTTTCTGTATTGAATGATGAATTTAAAGGGATTAATGTTATTACAAAGAAATCTAAGTTATCTAGAGAAGAAGTGAATGCATGTATTGGTTTACTAAAACGAAAACAGGCAATTGATGTGACGAAAGGTGAGCAATGGCTTGAAGTTAAAATCACAGAAGCAGGAAAAAAGGTTTTGCAAGAAGAATCTTTAGAAGAAATCTTTTTGAAACAAGAATTGCCACAAGAAGAAAAGAATCTAGATCAAAAAATCTTAAATGAATTGAAGAAACGGAAAGGATTTCTTAAAGTTGATGAAATTAAATTACTTTCAATAGAACTTTCTGAGTTAGGAAAAGAATTGGCTTCCGCTGACTTAGGTGAAGAAGTTATCAATAGATTAACACCAGGAATGCTGAAAACAGGAAGTTGGAAAGATAAGAATTTTAGAGCTTATGATGTGGAGATTAATGTGCCAGAGAAATCTGGAGGAAGGAGACATCCATACAATGAATCTTTGAATATTATCAGAAATGCTTTTTTAGAGATGGGATTCCAAGAGATGGAAGGTCCATGGATTGAAACTTCTTTTTGGAATATGGATGCAATGTGGATTCCACAAGATCATCCCGCACGAGAAGTACAAGATACATTTTATTTAGATAAAGAGGGGAAATTACCCGAAGATACAACACTTATTGAAAACGTAAAACAAGCACATGAAAATGGTTTAAACACAGGGAGTACAGGACATACAAAAGAATGGAATCCCGAAGTTGCGAAACAATTATTGTTACGAACACATTCTACAGCAACAACATTCAGAACATTTCATGATAAAAAGTTGAATCATAATTGCAAATATTTCTACATAGCAAATAATTTCAGAAATGAAGCGGTTGATGCAACTCATCTTGCAGAATTTGGACAAGCTGAAGGATTCATCATGGGAGATAACTTAACTTTAGCAGATTTAATGGGATTCATTAAAGAATTCTACGCAAAATTAGGCATTACAAAAATTCGGTTTAAACCAACATTTAATCCTTACACAGAACCAAGTATGGAAGCACACTATTACAATGAAAAATTAGGGAAATGGTATGCCCTTATCAATTCAGGAATCTTTAGACCTGAAGCACTTGCGCCTTTTGGTATTACAAAATCTGTGATTGCATGGGGGATGGGAAGTAGTAGGATCGCAGCAATTTTATCGGGAAGGAAAAAGTTAAAAGATTTAGTTGGACCAGAAGTTCCATTTGAGTGGATTAGAAAACATCAGAGGATCAAAATATAATGGTTATCGTAGATACAACATTCAGCAGAATGAAAGAACTTGTGAAGAAAGAACTTACAATTGAAGAATTAGAACAAGTACTTGCAGATATGGGAATGGAACTAGATGATGTTGAAGAAGATATCATTAAGATAGAAATTACTGCTGAAAGAATTGATTTAATTTCGGCAGAAGGATTAGCACGTGCAATCAATAGTTATCTTGGATTAATTAAAGGGTATGAAGATATTACCGTAGAAAAGGAGGATTATGTTCATATTGTTGAACCTTCTGTAAAAGCAGTAAGGGGTTTTACACGTTCATTTGTGGTAAAAGGTTTGTCGTTAGATGAAGATTCCGTGAAAACATTGATGCAAGTGCAAGAGAAAATCCATGAGACCTATGGAAGAAAAAGGAAAAAAGTTGCAATTGGAGTTTATGATTTAAATTTATTAAAATTTCCTATAACTTACAAAGCTGAAAAGCCAGAAAAGATTTCATTTATTCCATTGGATATGGACCAAGAGATGAATGGACATCAAATTTTAGAAGAACATCCTAAAGGTCAGGCATATGCACATTTACTTAAAGGAGAATCGTTATTTCCAGTACATAGAGACGCAAATGGAAAGATTCTTTCAATGCCTCCAATCATTAATTCAAATTCATTAGGAAAAGTTTCTGCAACTACAAAGGACTTATTTATTGAATGTACTGGACCAAGTGGTGAAGCATTAGATAGTATTATTGATATTTTTGCAACAATGTTTGCTGATTGGAAGGGGAAAATTTATTATGTTACGATTAAAGATGGAAATGAAGAAATTATATGTCCAAGTTTCAAGAAACAAGAATGGTCAATTACAGTAGATGTTGTGAGAAATTTAATTGGGATTGATGTTGATGCTAAAAAAGTGTCTGAACTTTTACCTAAAATGCAATATGCTATTGTAGAAACAGGAGATAATGAAATTAAAGTTTTAGTTCCAAGTGTAAGAACAGATATTTGGCATCCTGTAGATATTGCAGATGATGTTGCACGTGCATATGGATATAATAATATTGTTCCACAAGTACCAAATCTTTCAACCATAGGAGGAATGCTTCCTATAAATATCTTAAAAGAAGATATTGCAAACTTTCTTGTTGGATTTGGATTAATTGAATTAAATTCGTGGGCATTAACAAATCATATTGACCAATATGAAAAAATGAACCTTTCTGAAGAACCACATGTGAAACTTGGAAAAAACACACAAGATTCTAATTTATCACAGGTACGATCATGGATGATTCCAGAAGCGATTAAAACGTTAGTTGCAAATAGAAGTAGTGAATATCCACAAAGAGTTTTTGAATTAGGTATTTGCGTTTTACCAGATGAAACAAAAGATGTTAATGCAAAAAATGTGGATAAATTAGTTTGTTTATTATGTGAAGAAAAAACAGATTTCACACAAATCAAACAAATACTAGATGCAGTTTGTAAATTTATAGGAATTGAATACATGATTAAAGAAGCAAAACATGACTCATTCATTGAAGGAAGAATGGGGGAAATTATAGTTAATGAAAAAACTGTTGGAATAATTGGGGAAATTCACCCACAAGTATTAGATAATTGGGACTTAAAAGTGCCAGTAACTGCATTAGAGATAGATTTATCAATGATGAGGTCTTTACAATAAAAATGAAAATCTTAAAACATATTTTCAATCATTCACGGAGTGAATAAAATGGGATTTTGGAATACATGGAAAGCGGTTATGTTTGAACCGATGAAATTTTTTGAAAAGATGCCTAAAAAAGTATCAATCAGTGACGCTTCAAAATATTATTTAAAAATACATGCAATCCTTTTAGGAGTTCTTGCAGTAGTTGGATTATTTTTAGTTGCTGTTTTTTCAACAATATTTGGCTTTTTTGGAATTGAAGGTTTAGCAGTAGGCGGTGCATTTTTTGGAATATATGCATTGGTAATTTTAATTGGGTTCCCTGTCTTATTATTATTATCCTGGGCATTCATGTTTGTAAGTGCAGGGGTTTTGCATGTTTTTGCCATGGTATTTGGCAGTAAAGAAAAATATACAGAATCTGTAAAAATTGTAAGTTATTCTACTACCCCAAATTTATTAGCATTTATTCCTTTCATCAATTACATTGTTGGCGTTTATTCAATCGTACTTCAAGTAATGGGAACGCATAAACGACATAAATTAAGTATTGGAAAAAGCGTTGCAGTGGTGTTAATTCCATTTGGAATCTATTGGGCTTTAGCAATGATGATTTACATACCTTTGATTATTTTTAGTAGTTTTGCTTAGAAATAAGTTAAAAAAATAAAAATAAAAAAATAATTATTCTTTCTTTTCAGATGCTTCAGCTTTAGGAGCTTCTTCTTTTGTAGATTCTTTCTCTTCTACCTTAGGAGATTCCTTTTTCTCTGCTTTTGGTTCAGGTTTAGCTTCTTCTTTCTTCGCTACTTTACCTTTCTTAACTTTCTGTTTCTTTGGTCGTTCTTTAGATTCTTTCTTCTTTGTTTCAAGAACTTCTACACCAATCTTTCCGAAAGCTGCTTTTACATCTGCATGAGATCCTGATTTTACATCAAGCATTTCTGCAAGTGGTTCAAGATGGTTAATGTTTACTTTTCTACGTCTGGTTGCACCGTCAACTAAAACATATTGTTTGTCAACTTGTTCAACAACTACGCATCTTTTACCTGCATCTCGTCCTGCGAGTTTCACACATAATCTTCCTACTTCGTATAGACTCATTGTGTTTCACCCCTAACTTGTTCTTTCAATAATTGTCGTGTACATTTTGAACAAAGTACACCACCATATGGTCGCTCTGGACGTTTTGCTGTTTTTGGCACTTTCGCCATTACTGCTGGTCTGTCTCGTGGAACTCCTGACAATGGTTTTTTACAGTTACCGCAAATTGCTTTGCTAGGTTTACGTTCACGTAAATGAACAACTGTTCTTCCGCCTGGTGTTTTCACAGAGATTTTCCTAAATCTTCCTGATTTTTCTCTTCCTTGTGGCATTTTTATATTTCTCCTTACAAGCAAATTAGAAT
>JABIJM010000024.1 GCA_018655525.1 Candidatus Woesearchaeota archaeon
ATTTCTGGCACGCCCGGTACTGGGAAAACTACATGGGCAAAAATTCTTGCAAAGAAATTAGGATATACACGAATAGATTTACATGACCATTATAAGGACATTTCTACAGGATACAACAGAAGTAAACAAGCATATGACATTGATGTCACGAAATTTAAAAAGTTAGTCAATGGATTTAAAAAGAATATAATACTTGATTCACATATAGCCCATTTGTTACCAAAAACAGATCTATGTATTGTATTAACTTGTTCTAATTTGAAAAAGCTAGAGAAACGATTGAAAGAACGGAAATATAGTAAAAAGAAGATAAGGGAAAACCTAGATGCAGAAATCTTTCAAATTTGTTTGAATGAAGCTAAAGAAAATGGACATAAAGTTGTAACTTTTGATACATCTAAGAAGATTAGTCAAAAGGAATTTGTAAGTAGAGTAAAGAAATCTTTATAATTAATTGATTCATTCTATATTTATGGTTGAATATGATGCCAAATTAGGAATGGACTTCGTGAATGAAGTTGGAAAATGGATGAGACATTGTAAAGAAACAGTTTTTTCTTCAGACCCCACAGTACGTATTGCTTGTGAACCTTATGAAAAGATTTTAGAAATGGGAGATAGGGCTCTTCCTTATATCCATCAAGCCGTAACCCTTCCTGAAATAAGAACTTTCCCTATCTTTGGATGGTCAAGTGCAATGAGAGGTATTATAGGAGAATCTCAATATGAGGTTCCACAAGAATTACAGGGAAATGTTGATGGAATTGGATTATATGTAAAACGATGGTTAGAAGAACATGATGAAACTTTAGAGGAATGTTTATCTACAAAATTTTTTAGGAGCGATTTAAAACAAAATTATAAATCAATCTTTGATAATTAAATCACACCAAATATTTATAAACGCACACCCCTAATTCTAAAATATGGCATTAACAGCTAAAGAAAAACTCCGATTACGGAAACTTCTTAAGGAAATTCGGGACCAACGAGCTCCACATACGGAATTCGTGACAGTTTACGTGCCAGCAGGCTATGATTTAGTAAAAATTCAGCAACATCTTGCAGATGAATTGGGAACTGCATCAAATATTAAATCCGCTTCAACAAGAAAAAATGTTCAAAATGCATTAGATAAAATGATTGGACATCTCAAAACAATTGGAAAAACGCCGCCTAATGGTTTAGCATGTTTTTGTGGAAATGTTGCTGCCGGCGAAGGAAAACAAGATGTGAAAATATGGAGCATAGAACCTCCTTCTCCATTAAATTTACGTTTATACCGTTGTGATAAAACATTTATGATTGAACCATTAGAAGAAATGATGGTTGACAATAATGTCTATGGTCTTGTAGTATTAGATAGAAGAGATGGAATCCTTGCAGTATTAAAAGGAAAAACAATTGTAGTATTAAAAAAAACACATTCAGAAGTTCCTGGAAAATTCAAAGCAGGTGGTCAGAGTGCACAGAGATTCGCACGGCAAAGAGAAGGTGCATATAAAGACCATTTCAAAAAGATTGCAGATCACATGAAAGATCAATTTCTCCACCTTGGAAATAATTTAAAAGGAATCATCATTGGCGGACCAGGCACAACCGTAAACAATTTCTTAGGAAAAGATTATGTTACCGGTGATTTAAAAAGAAAAATGATTGGAACAAAGGATCTTTCTTACACTGGTGAATTTGGACTGCAAGAGTTATTAGAAAAATCAGATGATTTACTTGCTGAAGAAGAACTTACACAAGAACGAAACATCATGCAAAAATTCTTCAAACAGATGTTAAATAATATTAAGAAAGTGGCATATGGAGATAAAGCTGTAAGAAAAGCATTAGAGATGAATGCTGTTGAAGTTTTATTAGTTTCCGAAGCAATGGAAGAAGATGATATTTTTGAACTAGAAGATATTGCTGAACAAGGTGGAACCGAAGTAAAAATTATTTCTGTAGAATCACGAGAAGGTGTTCAACTACGAGATTTAGGAAAAGTTGCAGCTATTTTAAGATTTGAAATTGAGTAGAGTTCCTAAATTCTTATAAAAACAAGATATAAAACACCTACATGCCATTAATCAGAGAATCTTTTCAACGTCTTTTTCCAAACAAAGAATGGAACTATCAAGAAGACATGGAATATAACAGACGTCTTTCTAATTTCAATGCAAACATTTCTTTAAGACGCGATAAAATCAAAGTAAACCTAAATTTAGAATGGAAAGATATTGATGATGAAATTAAAATAGGATTGATCCAACATCTCTTATTAAAAATTTTCAAAAAGAAAGGAAATACACAAAATATTGATTTATACAACAACTTTGTCAAAAATATTGATATTCTTGCAGTCAAAGATAAATTCGACCCAATACTAGAACAATCCTACAATAGATTAAACTCACAATTCTTTGACAATACATTAGAAAAACCAAATCTTGTATGGGGCAGAGATTCATGCAGAAAATTGGCAAGTTATAATTTTCATAATGACACGATCACAATGTCTACTATCTTTAAAGGAGGAAAAGATGATATGTTAGATCAAGTCATGTACCATGAATTACTTCATAAATTTTTCAAATTTGGTCATAAAAATGGAAGGAATAGTTTCCATAGTCCAGAATTTAAGAGAGCCGAGAGGAAGTTTCCGAGATTTCATGAGATAGAAAGAGAGATTGGACAACTCATTAGAACAAAGAAACGAATGAAAACAATTCACGGAAGGAAAGAACGGAAAAATGGTTCCCTTTGGAGTTTCATGAAGAAATTTTGACTTTCCAAGCCTATTTTTAGTAAGCTTTATAAATAACCCTTTGTATTTCCTTGAATATGGTAAAAAAAGGTTTTCTTTCCCATAACGCAATGGATAAAATCATGCGTGAAGTTGGTGCAGCAAGAGTATCTGATGATGCAAAAGCTGCCTTAGCTGAAGAGTTAGAGAAAAAAGCAATGGAAATTTCAGCTGAAGCTAAAAAATTGGCTGAACATGCAGGAAGGAAAACTGTCACAGAAAAAGATATCAGATTAGCAGTGAAATAGGGGGAAATTATAATGAGCGATACAAAAATGGTCAGTGTGGGTAGCCTTAAGAAAGGTGATACAATTATCATTGACGGAATCCCGTGTAAAATTGTTGATACATCAACATCACGTCCAGGAAAACATGGACATGCAAAAGTAAATATGATGGCAGTAGGTATGCTAGATGGTAAAAAAAGAAATTTAGTTATGCCGGGTCACGATAAAGTGGAAGCACCAATCGTTGAGAAAAAAACTGCACAAGTCCTTTCAGTTTCAGGAAACAAATGTAACATAATGGACATGGAAACCTACGAAACATTTGACATTGATATTCCTGAAGAATTCAAAGATGACGTGGCTGAGGGTAAAGAGATACTTTATTGGACCATTATGGGTTCAAAGATCTTAAAACAAGTAAAATAGGAGTGAAATAACATGGCAAGTAAATTCCCAGAAGCAATTAACCGTTTACAAAAGAACATTTTCGTTTGTCGTAATTGTAAAACTAAATTACGAGCACCTAGCTTAAAAGTAGCACAAGGAAAAGTTAGCTGTCGTAAATGTAGTACAAAAAAATTACGTCCTAAAAGGAAAAAGTAAACTTTTTTTTATTTATTTTAAATTCTCTATTTAGAAACATATAAAAACAAATCTTCTTTCTTAAGTACAATGATAGATGTCTTAGAATTCGTTACACGATATGCAGCAATCATTATTTTCTATGCAGTAATTATTGCAATCCTAATTGCTAAACGAAAACGATTAGACATTCAAGCAAAGTTCATTATTCTTTTCCGTATGAAATGGGGATTAAAATGGATGGACAAATATGCAGCAAAATATAGAGAATGGGTAATCCTTCTTGGATATTTGGGAGTCGGTGCAGGATTCGTAGGCATGATTTTTATCTCGTACATTCTTGTTAAAAATTTATGGGATGTTTTCACAATCCCTTCAGCTTCTTCAGGAGTTGCACTAGTATTACCTGGTGTAAATGTTCCTGGTATGGGCGTTCTTCCGTTCTGGTATTGGATCCTTGCAATCTTTGTGATTGCAGTTGTGCATGAATTTTCACATGGTATTGTTGCAAGAGCACATAACCTTAAAGTTAAAAATACAGGAATCGTCTTTTTTGGTCCAATCATTGGAGCATTTGTAGAACCCGATGAAAAGAAGATTATGAAGGAAAAAGACATTACTCAATATTCTATTTTAGCAGCAGGTGCTTTTTCAAATATATTACTAGGAATTTTTGCGATATTATTACTCACATTTGTATCAATGCCCTTACAACAAGCAATGATTGAACCAACCGGATTTACTTTTGATTCTTATGTTGAAGGAGATTATCCATTTGCACAAAATGGCATTATTCCCGGTACAATTATTACAGGTGTTAATGGAGAAGAAACAAAAACATTTCAACCATTTGGTGAATCATTATTTTGTACAGTGCCAGGAGATGAAATTACAATTAACACTGCTGATAAAGATTATAAAATTGCATTAGGAACAAATCCTGATGATAAAGAAAAAAGTTTCTTAGGAATCAAAGAAATCCATAACGAGTTTACAATTAAAGAAAAATACACTGTAGGTGTATGGAGTTGGGCTTATTCTTCTCTAGCATGGTTTAATGGATTCTTAAAATGGTTATTCTTATTAAGTCTAGGAATTGGATTATTCAATCTTCTTCCACTTCCAATTGTGGACGGTGGACGAATGGCACAAGTCTTCTTACAAAAACTTAAAGGAGAAGAAACAGGAAATAAAATGTATAGTTTTGTAGGAATGTTTTTCTTGTTTGTACTTGTGTTGAATTTGGTATTACCTTGGTTAATGAGTTTGTTCTAAGAAAAAGTTATTCAATCTCACTCAAATATTTCTCAGCTTCCATTGCGGCCATACATCCAGAACCAGCTGCACTAATTGCTTGTCTGAATCGTGTATCTTGAACATCTCCTGCAGCAAAGACACCTTTCAGATTAGTATGCATGAATTTATCTGCTTTCAAATATCCATGATCATCTAAATCCATTTTTCCTTCTAAGAATTTAGTATTAGGAATATGACCAATTGCAACAAAAATTCCATCACATTTGAAATCTACAATATCGTTTGTTTTAACATTCTTTAATTTCGCGCCTTCAACAACTTTTTCGCCGTAAACTTCATCTACAACAGAATCCCAAATAAAATTAATTTTTTCATGATTCTTTGCTTTATCTTGCATTACTTTAGAAGCACGTAATTCATCCCTTCTATGAACAACTGTAATTTTCGTACAAAATTTTGTTAAAAAAAGTGCTTCTTCCATTGCAGAATCACCACCTCCTACAACAATTACTTCTTTATCTTTAAAGAAAGCACCATCACATGTTGCACACGTTGTGACCCCTCTGCCTTTAAACTTCTCTTCTGAAGGAATTCCTAACCACCTTGCGGATGCACCGGTGGCGACGATCACTGTTTTTGACTTCAGTTTCTCGCCGCCCATGAGTGCAACCTCAAAACCACCTTCGATTTCCTCAAGAGACGTTGCAATATCAACTTTGAATTTGGCACCAAACTTTTCAGCTTGTGCCTTTGAATCCTGTACTAATTTTGTACCATCAACACCATCAGGAAAACCAGGAAAGTTTTCTACTTCTTTAGTTAAGGTTAATTGGCCACCATCTTGTTCACCAGAAATTACTAAAGGAGCTAAATTTGCACGTGCCGCATAAATTGCTGCAGTACATCCTGCAATTCCTGTTCCCAAAATGATGACATTTTCCATTTTAATTATCTAATAAATAATATGATAATGCACGAACTCCGCTTCCAGTTGCGCCTTTCGCATTATATGGGCCAGCATACTCCCAATATGCAGAACCTGCAATATCTAAGTGTGCCCATTTTGTTTTTTCATTTACGAATTTACTTAAGAAAACTCCCGCAGTAATAGAACCTGCCCCATATTTCTTAACTGCAATATTATTTAAATCTGCAATATCTGCATCCATTGCATCATGAAACTCTTCATAAAATGGTAACGGCCAAATTCTATCTCCACTTGTTTCACCTACTGCTTTTAATGAAGCAATAAGTTCATCATCACGTGAAATTACTGCAGCAGTAAAATTTCCAAGTGCAACAACGCAAGCTCCCGTGAGAGTTGCAAGATCAATCATAACTTCAGGATGATATTTCTTTTCTGTATATGAAAGAGCATCTGCTAACACTAATCTTCCTTCTGCATCGGTATTACCTATTTCAACAGTTAATCCATTATATGCTCTTACAATGTCTCCCGGACGTTGTGCATGACCAGAAACCATGTTCTCACACATAGCCATAACACCAATGATGTTTTTCTTGATACCTAGCTCAGCTGCTACTTTAATCGTTCCTAAAACTGCAGCAGATCCTGCCATGTCAGTTTTCATATCTTCAATGTAACGTGTTGGTTTTAAGTTATATCCACCAGAATCAAAGGTGATTCCTTTTCCAACTAATGCAATAGGTTTCTCTTTCCCACCGCCACTATATTCTAGAAAAATTAATCGTGGAGGTTTCTCACTTCCTTGATTTACACCAAGCATTAAACCCATTCCTAATTTTTGTAATTCTTGTTTTCCAAGAACTTTGATTTTAACTTTTCCATGTTTACTTGCAACTTTTCGTGCTTGTTTTTCCATATAAACCGAAGTTGCAACACTTGCAGACTCATTTACAAGATCTTTAACAAAATTGGAAGATTCTGCAATAACTCTTCCTGTTTTTAATCCTTTTACAAATGCAGGAGATGTGCCATCCCATTGAATACTAACAGATGCCAAACTTTTATTCTTTTCTTGTTTATCTTTTGCAAGATATTTAATAAATTTATAATTTGCAAGAATTAAACCTTCTGCTGTTGCGCGACCAATCATTTCAGCAGATAAACCTTCAACTTTACTAAGAAGTGCAGGAATATTTGTTGTTAAACCTGGAAAATTATTCCCTTTAACATATCTTACAGCGCCTCCTAGAAGTTTTCGTAATCTTTCTAAAGTTATTTCTTTTTTCTTTCCTAAACCAAGAACAATCACTTTTTTATAATTAAGATAAGGCATACGTGTAGCATATTTCTGACCAAATTTTCTTGTGAAATGCTTATTTCTATCTTCTTCTGCTAATTCCTGTGCTAATTGTTTGCTTAAAGAACTATAATTTCCTTTATCTTCTTCAAATAATCCTAGAACTAACGCATCTTGGTTAGAATCAAATTTTGATAAAACATTTATTTTCATTATTGGCCACCTCAGGAGTATCTCTCAAATTTGATGTTTTTTGCGTCAACACCTTTTTCTATAAGAATATCTTTTGTCTCCACTACTAATTCCTTTAATCCACAAATATAAAAAGTTTTGTTTTTTAAGTCTTCAGGAAGATGAGTTTGAACTCGTCCAGTTCTTCCTTCCCACTCTTCTCTTGTGATTGAAGGGATATATGTGAAGTTTGAATTTTGTTCTGCTAATTTTAAAAATTCCTGATGAAAAATTAAATCTTTTTTATACTTAGAACCAAAAAGCATGGTGAATTTAAGATCTGAATTTTTTGATAAGAATTCTTTTACTATACTATACATTGGAACAACGCCAGTTCCATTACTAATTAACCAATGCTCTTTATTCTCAGAAGCTTCATCAAACATGAAATGACCAAAAGGTCCTTTAACTTCATATTCGTCGCCTTCCTTAATCGTTTTAAAACATTCTGATGCAAATCCACCTTCAATAATTTTAATACATAAATCAATCTTACCTTTTTCAGAAGGCGCATTTAGAATTGAATATGACCGTAACTTAGATTCTTCGCCACAATGTACACGAAGTGTCACAAATTGACCTGCTTTGAATGTAAATTCTTCAGGGGCAGTTAAGGTTATTACAAAGACATCATCATTGAGAAAAACTTTCTTTGTAATTTTAGAGGTAAAGGATTGTATTGCCATAGATAAAATGTGTTGAATTTTGTTTATAAGGTTTGTGGATTAATATCAAAAATTAACTTAAATCAACAATTCTGAGAGTGTACAGTCCATTTAATGGACTAGAACCCCAATCATAATCTTTCGGACCAATAAATTCAACAACGCCTTTAACTGGGCCAATTACCCCCATTTCTGGAACATAATCTCCCTTTTGAATTGTATCAATTAACTCAGCTAATCCTTCTGGTGTTACTGGTTGTTCATTCCTAGGACCACCACCCATATAACCCTCATCAATGCGATAACCAGCTGCTACCGAATCTCCTGGAGGAAAACTTATAAGAGCTAAAAAAGGACAACCAAATCCAGGATCTTCTTCTCTAACAGTATCAATTAAACTTTCTGTCTTTCTCTTGACTCTTGAATTTCCCGTTTCATCATCTTCTCCCTCACCAAGAGAATATAGTCCATCAAAATGTAGATGATTTTCTGGTGTTCGTACGATTGTTAAATATGGTTTTTCCATTAAATTAATTTTAAAGAAGAGATTTATAAATTTTATGAATGAATAAGATCAAAAATCATTTGTTATCCTTTCTGAACCTATTGAAAAATCTACCAAACTTCTTCTTTGGTTCCTCGGATTCTGATTCCGGTTCCTGCTTTGGTTTCACTTTTGCTGGTTTTTGAGAAATAATCCTTTCTGTATCTATTTTAATATCAATCTTTCTTTGTTCCAAATATTTCTTGACTCTCTTCTTACCACGTGGTTCTGCTTGCGGACCAAGAGCATAATAAATTTTCTCCACAGAATCTCCCCAAGAATAATCTCCTTTCTCTATTTTCACTTTATGAACTTCAAGTTCTTCTGTTTGAACGCCTTTACGAAGATGATAATACACGCTTCTCTGCGTTACACCCGGAAAAATTTCATTATAGATTTTTGCAACTTGATAACCGTATCCTTCTCCCATAAAATAAAGAATTTCAATGACGTTTTGACGGATTTCAGATTTTACAGGACGTCCTCGTGGCATTTATTTTCAATAATGAAAGAAGTATATAAAATTATTCGTAAATCTCTTCTTTTACTGGAGGGATAAGAATTCTGTGTGAACGTGATAAAAGACAAGCGCCTAAACCCATCAACGCAATCCCTCCAAAGATTAAATAAGAACCACTAATCAAATAATCTTGTGCAGCTTCGTTAAGAAAGGAATTCGCGGGATTCACAGAACCTTGATTTACAAGAGATTCCAAATTTTCTCGCATTACGAAAGGCACAGCGGAATATAAAGCCAAAGCAGAACCTAAACACAAAGAAAAACGCCCATAATCAAAAAGTCTTTCTTTACGAAAAATCACATCATACCTTTCATAATCCATAAATCATATTTACAATAACCATTATTTAAGTATTCTTAAACTAAATATTTATATAATCAAATATCATTTTTACAGAATATGGCTCGTCCAACAATCCCAAAGAAGAAACAAAAAGAAATTGCAAAAGAACGTATCAAAATTCTTTTTACGAAAGCTAAAGAAGCATTTTCAGAAAATAAATCTCTTGCCAATAGATATGTTACCTTAGCAAGAAAGTTGGCAATGAAAGTTCGGATTAGAATGCCACAAGAATACAAACGAAAATATTGTAAACATTGCTACAAATATCTCGTACCTGGAAAAAATAGTAGAACGAGAACAAGAGATGGAAAAGTCATTATATCTTGTCTAGAATGTAAAAAATTTATGAGAATTCAAATTAAAAAATAATCTTAATCCTCATCATCTAAATCTGAGCCAAAATCTTCTGTTTCTTCAAAATCAGAAGATAATTCTTCTTCAGGTTCATGAAATTCCTGTGCGGACATCGTTGCGAATTTTGATTCTCTTTTTGGTCGTACTAATTTTTCAACAACTTCTGCAAATCCTGCATTTGCAAGAACTTTTGTGATTTTAATTTTAACATAATCACCTTTTTTGGTATGTGGAACAAAAAGGACAAATCCCTTTACTTTCGCAATACCATCTCCTTTTCCACCTACTGATTGGATGGACACACTATGTAATTCGCCAGCCTTAACTGGTGCTTCTTGGTCACTCATTCGTTTGTACCTCCGTTGTACAGTTTAATTTCTAAAGAAAAAGTCATCATTTGTATTTATGTTTTATATTCATGCGATTTAGATAAAATAAGGTGATTTTATATATAAATCTTTGGTATATAATGTTAAAACAATTCTAAAACAATAGTTCTATCAACATAATACATTTAAACAAAAATAAATACAAGAATTCTATGATTATTGGTGTAACTGGCAATTATGGTTCTGGAAAAGATACAGCTGCAGAAATATTAGAAAAAATGAGTTTCGAACATATTTCTTTTTCAGACATTTTAAGAGAAGAATTGAAGAAAGAAAAAAAAGCAATTACAAGAGAAAATCTCATTAACATAGGAAATAAACTTAGGAAAGAAAATGGACCCACAATATTAGCGAAATTAGCTCTAGGAAAGATTAATCCTACAAACAATTACGTATTTACATCAATTAGAAACCCTTCTGAAGTTTCATTATTACAAGAACGAAGTGATTTTATCATGGTAAATGTTACAGCTTCAGAAGAAGTTCGGTTATCAAGGATTGTTGCACGAAACCGTGAAAATGATCCTAAAACGTTAAAAGAACTTCAAAAAAAAGAGAAAAGAGAAAATTCAAAGGATAAAAATGCACAACAATTAAATGCAGTTGCAAAACTTGCAAAAATTGTAATTAAAAATGAATCTTCTTTAGATGAGTTAAAACAAAAAGTTCAAAGAATGATTCAAGATTTTGAAGGAAAATTATCGTACCATAGGCCCCCTTGGGATGAATATTTTGTTGACATTACCAAACAAGTTGGAACACGAGCAACATGCGGAAGAGGAAGATCTGGCTGCGTTATTGTAAAAGACAACCATATTCTTGTAACTGGTTACGTCGGTTCACCAAAAGGACTTCCTCATTGTGATGAAGTTGGACATGAGTTCAAGAAAGTTCTCAAAGAAGATGGTTCTACCTCAAACCACTGCGTTCGTGGAGCTCATGCAGAACAAAATGCAATATGTCAAGCAGCAAAATTAGGAATTCCCTTAGAAGGATCTACACTTTATTGTAGAATGACTCCTTGTTATGTTTGTGCTAAATTAATTGTAAATTGTGGGACTATACGGGTTGTTGCAATCAACGATTACCATGCATCTCAAGAATCTAAAAGAATTTTTAAAGAATCTGGATTGAAATTAAGTGTTGTAAACAAAGAAACAGTAAAATATTAAAGAAAAAAAAGAAAAATTAATTTCAAATATCCTGAAACCCGTTCTCAGTTACCATAAAACATGCTTCTCCATCAGCAAGATTCGGCGCATCAATCAACTTTGCAACTCTACTTCCTTTCTTACCTTTTCTTAAATAGATTCTGAAGGTTGAGGCATGTGCTACGATATGTCCACCAATAGATTGTGTTGGATCTCCAAAAAATTGATCTGGTTTTGACATAACTTGATTTGTTAAGTAAACACAAATGTTATGACTATTTGCAATCTTTGAAAGGACATGCATATGACGATTTAATTTCTGCTGTCTCTCGGCTAATGTTCCACGACCAATAAATTCTGCTCTAAAATGAGATGTTAAGGAATCTACAACCACTAGACGGACATTTTTCTTTTGTTCTGTGATTAAACTATCAACCTTCTCTGCAAGTAACATCTGGTGATCGGTATTGTATGCTTTTGCAACCATAATCCTACTTAATGCGTCATCATGATCTAATCCAACACCATCACAAAACTGTTTAATTCTTTCAGGACGAAATGTGTTTTCTGTATCGATATATACCACTGTAGCGGTTGAATCTGCTTTCAGAGCATTTACTGCTAAGAGATGCCCAACCTGTGTTTTTCCAGAACCAAATTCTCCGAAACATTCCGTAATTGCACCTGTTTCAAACCCTCCTTCCATTAAGGTATTAAAATTTTCACTTCCAATAGAAATCCGTTGAACAAGTTCACGTTTTGCAAGAATATCTAATCCAGTCTCAAAACCCATTTTCATGCTATCTCTTGCAGCATTAATCATTTTTCTTGCAACTGATTCAGAAACACCGGCTGCTTCGCATAATTGACCCAAAGATGAAACTGCAATTGACATCAAATCATGATATCCTGCAGATTGTAATTTTTCTGCTGTTGCTGCACCTACTCCAGGTAAATCTTGTACGCCTGGTTTCTTTTCTTCCTTTACCTTCTTTGCTTCAGGAGCTGCTGATTCAAAACTTGGTTCAGGCATTACCTCAATATTATCAATTTCTGTTTTTTCTTCCATAGTTAATTCTAATTCTGCATCTGTCATTTTATTTACCTCTTTATAATAATTTATGCGCTTAAGACCAAGAATTCATAGGCCTTTGCTAATGCCAATTTTGCTTTTGGCAAGTCGTTGATCCGGAAAGAGTTTGTAGATTGCCACTTTCCATCTTTATCAGTATAATTTCGTTCTAAAGAAATCGTTTTATATTCCGTTGGATCTCCTGCCTGGTTCTTACCTTGGTTTGCCCATACGGTTGCAGACACGGACCCTGCTCTAAACTTTTTTTCAGGTGTGTTGCCCACACGTTCTTCTACTACAACTAATGTTTCTTCATTTTTTTGTTTTTTCATTTTTTATGACCTCTTGCTTTCGCGTTTTATTTCAGCCAACACAATCGTTGGTGAGGAGTAGCCAGTGTTTGACTACAAGAATACAATTGGAGAAGGGATTTAAATAGGCTACTGCAACTTGTCCAGTGTGGGGAGGGGCACTTTAAAAACCTATAAAACATTAGAATTAATTAGTTTTAAGCGTTAATTCCACTAGACAGAGGAGGTTGTCTTGTGCTAAAAAAATATAAACAAATTTATAAAAGAGATTCAAAATATAGATATAAAATGAAATTTGTAACATGGAACATAGGAGGAGGATATATTTTTTCTGAGGACCCTACAAAATTTGATACAGAGGATATAAATTATTTTATTGAAGAATTACGTCATTTGAAACCTGATGTAATCTGCTTACAAGAAGCGCATACATCTAACTTACAAAATCAACCACAATTTATTGCAAATGCTCTTGGTTTACAATATGTTCAAAGTAATGTTGTAGACCATTCACACATAAAAGAAGGTGAAAAACTCACAATTTCAATTCTAAGCAAGTTTCCACTTATAAAACAAAGATATGTGCAAGTTACAAATCCAAATTTAGAAAGTGAGTATAAAGGAAAAATATGCAAGTCACATAACAAGGGTTTTTTAGAAACATTTGCAGATTATAAAAATAATTCAATAAGAATTATCACAGGACATATGAATCCATTTCATATTTTTAACAGAGATTTCATGGAAGATGAATTTAAAATAATCAGAGATGAAATAAAAGATATGATTTATATTAACCAAGAAACACCCATGATTTTTGGAGGAGACATAAATCATAAGAACATGATTCAGTTGGTACCTAAACTAGAAACTACCCACCAAGTTATACTAAATGACCTTCCAACAATCCCGAAGGGAAGTGCATTGGATAAAATAATAGCTTCAAAAGAGTGGTCTTTTTCAAATCTTCAAATTACAAAAGGAAAGGCAGATCATTATATGTGTTCTGTTGAATTAGAATTAAAAAACTAAACCTTCTTACCATAAATGTACACATCTTGCTTGAATCCAAGACGTCTCATTTTATATGAAGCTTTCAATTTGTGCTTCTTCATAAGTTTTAAAATTTCTTTTTTGTTATGTACTTCATTTGCATTAGGAGCAACATTCAAGAAATGTGAACCTACATAGAAACAAAATTTGCCGTTCTTAGATAACGATTTAGAAACATTCTGTACAAATTTATCCATATTTGTAACATATCCGAGATCATTGTATGAAATGAACACATTTCCTTTAACAGGAACTTGACCTTGACGAGCATACACCGTTTTAATTTTAAGTTCTTTTAATTGCTTAACCGCTTCTTTTGTAGAATTTACAGCAACTAATGATCCATATTTTTTCTTTTTCTTCAAAACTAAACGTGATAACATCCCAACAGGAGAATTGTAATCAATAATTTTTGAATTTTTATTTAATGGACTTACGCAATTTAATAACCTTTTATTACCTGTATGTAACCTTGGTAATTTATGGAAGTGATGTGTTAATTTTACAAGTGTTTCTTTACGTAGAGACACATATTTAGGATCATAGAATAATTCTATTGCAAAGTATGCAGGTATTCCGAAGAGAATTAAAGACCCTGAAACTCTTAAAATATCTAAAGCGCCATGTGTTTCTTTAATGAACATCACAAGTAAAAAAATCATAAATCCAATTGTCAATACCGGCCCTACTTTTCCAAAAGGAACTTTGAAATTACGTTTCAAATCTGGTTTCTTAAATCGTAAAATTACTACAGCAAGTAATACGGATGAATATAAAACAAGGATTAAAGGAATAAGCATATGTAATAACGTTTCATAAGACCCTGCCCCTACAAATACGAGCACGCTGACTACCAGCACTTGAAAAATAATAGAAATATAGGGACTTTTATGTTTTGGATGAATTTTTGCAAATTGTGTAAAAAATAGTTTATCTTCTGCTATTGCCATCAATAATCTTGGCGCAGTTACAATCCACCCTGCAGTTGCACCAATTACTGAAATAAAAATTAAAAAAGCAAATACAATTCCACCAACATCACCAAAATGAGCAGCTCCCAAATCACGTAAAGGTGCTGTTGATTCCGAAAATTCTTGCCATGGAATCGTTCCCATTGCTGTAAAAGCAAGAAGAAATGCTAATATTGCAATTACCACAGTACCAATTACCAAAGCTCGCGGCATTACTTTAGAAGGATTTTTAGTTTCTGCTGCCAAAAATATTGCTGATTCCCATCCAAAAAATGTTTCAGCAATAAAAAATATTGCAAGCGCTATTCCCATTGTAGGAAACACAAAGAAAGGATCCATTTTTCCAATATCAAAATTAATTAAGCCAGGGATAATAATACCAATAACGGCAGTTAATGTGATTAAAGCAAATGTAACTAACATATATGTAGAGGTATTCATCCCTCTAAAAGCAACATAACTAAAAGCAACAATTAATGAAATAGCAATAGGGATATAATATTGAGGACTATTCGGAAGAAGATATTGTAAAGCACCAAGAATAAGCATCGCAATGGTCACAGAACCAGAAATTGAAGTAGTCCATCCAATAACAAACGAAGCAAATCTTCCATATGCTTGTTTTCCGAATTCATAAACCCCTCCTGCTTTTGGAAACATACTTACTAATTCTCCGAAACACATAGAAATGTACACTGCAATTAATGAAAGAATCACCCATGAAACTAATGAAGCTGGGCCTGCGTATTTTGCACCAGCTGATGTAAGGAACCAAATACCGGTTCCCATAATTGAATTAATTGTGATTAAAAGAATAACTTTGAAACTTAAAACTCCTTTCATTTTCTTTTGATGAGGTTGTACTTTACGAATTTTACCTTCCTTAACCTGTTTCTTCATTCGCGTGAAACGTGGAAGTCTTAAAAGACGTGCTAATCGTGTAAATCTTCCTAAACGTGCAACTCTTGTAAGGATCCTTACACCACGTAATGCACGAATTAAGGTTAATCCTTGAATACCATAAAAGATAAAATTAAATGGAATTGTTGCAATGATTTCTAACCAATGTTTTTTCACGTAAGGTCCAAATTGAGGTGTTTCTTTCCACCTATAATACAAATCAATTGCAAAAATAATTAAAATATAGGTATCAAAAATATCAATTAATAATTGATAGCCAACGTTATAGAATAGTTCAATAATTGTAAGTGTTAAAAGTAAGATTAAGGAAGGCGGGATTAATACTTGTACAACTCTATCTAATTTAGACTGACGCATGATGTTCCTCTTTTACAATAAAGAAATAATTAAGGTACTTAAATGTTACCTTCAAGAAAATAGAATAAAATAAAAATTATTCGACTTTTTCAAGCTTTGCAATCTCTTCTTGGGCATCTGCTTTTTCAACCATTTGTACATTAAATTCCAAACGATTAAACATGTCATTCATTTTTACACGGCCCATTAATTTAAATTGTTCGCCAAATAAAGAAGTTTTCACTTCTTCAAATTTTGCAGGATCTTCTTTATAGACTCCCATGTCTACTTCTTCTTTCCCTAAAAGATTATTAGTTTGATTTTTCCAGAAAATTCCACGTATATTTCCAGTACCATCATCTAAAACAAGGTTCATAACATATGATAAAGCCGGTTTCACTTCTCCATGGGCTTCACAATTGTACACTTCTCCAGATTGACGAGCTCGTTTGTTACATTCAGGACATACTTCAAAAAATCGTGGATCAAAAACTTGGACTACTGTACCCACAATTTCTGTTCCTTCTTCTCCACCTTTTAATTCTTCTATAGGTTTTCGGGTGAATGTCGTTACAGCTTCACGGACATTTTCAATTACAACCCCTTCCGGATTAATTTCAATTTCACCATTATTACCTAAATGAACTTCCTTTCCGCCTCTGTTCTCACGGACATACGCATTTTTTACAAGTAGAACATCATTTTCATTTACAGTTTCAAGTAAATCAACCTGCTCGTTCCAAAATACTACACGAATCGTTGAAGTTTCATCCCCCAAAACAAGAGAACATACTTTTCCTGTACTTTCTCCTTTCGCAAATTCACGAGCTTCAAATTTTCTTACAACTTTTCCTACAGTTGTAACAGATTTCATGCCTGCATAAATTTCTTTGATTTTTAATTTCTCATCTGTTGATTGAGTTAATTGAACGCCCAATTCATTTGCAATAATATGGGCCGCACCTTCCTCACTAATTAATCCAGAAAGTTCATTAATTTTTGTTTTAATTTTTGTGTCAAGTTCATCTGCAGAAATCTTACCAGATTCAGCAATTTTTTGTTTTAATTCAGGTAATGGGATTTTATACATAATAGGCACCTCGCTTGTTAAAAATAGGATAGATTTCGCTTATAAGGTTTTAGATACTAGAATCAATACTTAAGGAAAATCAACCGCAAATTTATACTCAACATCTGCTGCATTTCCAAATCCATCTAAGATTTTACTGCCTTCAACACAGAAAGGAATGGTTCTTCCTTCAGATTTGTATTGATTAGAACCACAATTTGCATATTTCCAATTAGCCTTACGATTGTCATCTAAACAAGAGTTTAAATCACTATCCTGATTACATTTCTGTAAGATTTCAAGTAATTCCGATTTTAAAGTTTCGTATTCAGTGAAACTATATCCTAAAGAAACGTAAAAATTTTCTTGTAATTCATAAAACGATTTGGCATATTTTGGATTTAATGAAGTGACATTTAACATTTTCTTACTTTTTCCACGAACTTCTTGTCCTTCAATGAAAACCTCAAAAGAATCACCCTCAAAAATTTCATTGAAAATTAATCCAAATTCTTTATCAACTTCTGGAAAACAATTTAACCCTAATTTATTCAATCCAAACGTCTTGCCACAGGAAGAATCTTTATGATATCCACCATTTGCTGCTAATTGTAATGTACTCTTACGAGCAGTTACAAGGGCATTCTGATCTAATTTGTGTAATTCCTGTTCACCTTGATATACAAAATCCTGTAGAAATGAAACCTGCCATTCACCTTTTTCCTTCACACTAACATCAACACTATCTGATGAAATTAAAAAGAATGCCAAGGCTCCAATGAGAAAGAAAGGAATCCAATGAAATACACTTGCGTTCTTATTCATCTTTTTTAAACACCACCGTTATTAAAGGAACATTATTATTTGTAGGATTTGCTAGTTGTAATACAGAGCTTGTTTCTCCGCTTGAAACAAATCTATTACTAAATAACATTTTATAATCCCTATCTTGATTATATTCATTTGAATCATAAACTTCTACCACTCCTTCTAGGTTATATTTACTAAAAAAGCCTTTAGTTTTTGCTTCAAACAAAGCCAAATCATTTTTATTGAACGCATAAACAATAGCATCACGCATTGTTGTTTGAACGCCATTTAATTTCGTTGCAGAATTTAAATAATATAAGTGAGTTTGTGTAGTGCCTACAAAATTCACATTTTTAATTGCGGCTTCTTTACTATCATTTACACTTACAAAAAGCACTCCTCCAATCATAACCAAACCTACAACTAATAAAAAAGTCATGAATATAAAATCCATCTGGTCGTCCAGGAATCCTTTCTTATCTTTGAATAATCTCATCTGCTCACCGATATTTTCATCTGTGTTTCCACAAATTGATCTCCACTTTTTACAAAAACGTTCTTTTTAGGAAGTTCAAACTTCACCCTATTAAGAATGAAATTGTTGGTCATTAACGGTTTTTGTGTAAACCCATCAACTTCAATGCCAAAATTGAAGGCCTTTAATCCTTGTGAACTTGAAGAGGTTTGATAACATCTACGAAGTTGATCTTTGTTTAATTTTACTGGATCAATAGTATTTGGAAAAACTCTTCCCGTTTTTACATCTTTATATGCAAAACAATCCTCTGAATGTGTAAATCGCAATGCTAAAATTTCTGCTTCAAATTCTTCAGGAATTTCAAGTTGACTTGATTGGAACATAGAAAGAATGATCGCAAATGCAAATACAGTCATCGTGATTAAAATTCCTGCAAGCATCCAGTACAATGATTTCCTTGTTGCGTCAAATACCATCTAACATTTCCGTAATTTGATCTCTTTTTCTAAGGTTTTTTCTAAACAAACTTCTTTTTGTGTTTCCACAAATCCAGATAATTTATATCCTGAAGGTACATGAAAAACTCGTTTAATTGTTGAAGTTGACTCTTCTGCTTCCCACACTTCTACTGAATTTTGTTTTAATACAATATTAAAAGGTGTTAAATCCTCAGGGTAATTGATAACTGCATGACCTGGAGAAGCTACTAAAGTATTTACCATTAATGTGAAATCATTTGCGAGATTAATTTTATTAGAGGTATGAGAGGTTGCAAATTTTTCTGCGATGCCAAAAGTCATAAACACAACTAATCCAACAACAATGATTTCAAACATAATCATAAGTGTTGCGTTTCCCTTTTTATGTGAAAACATTATGATACACCTGTAATTCTAATGGAATTTTGTTCTTTCAACATATGAACCGTAGATCTTCGTTTTACTTCATAATAACTATAGGAACTCCAATCTGATGCTTCAACAAAATGACGTTCGATCAAAAAACCATTTTTACAAGTATAAGAGTTTACTTTTACGGGCTCACCATTATTGCAAGTATCAATAGTTAAATCATAATTCAAATTTTCACAAAGGAATCTTTTTGGTTTTGCAATAATTTGTTTATCTGTATATTGAGATTCAAAATCCGTTTTTCTTAATAAACATAAACAATTTTGGTCTTCCTTACAGGCAGAAGGTTTATCAATAAATATACTAAAATCTGTTCCAATAGAATCTACTTCAACAACAACTTTTGAAGTTGTTTTCTTAAAATAGGTTATTGCAGTGTCACTATCTAAAATTAATACAGCACTATCACGAGTTCCCGCTAACCTTTCACCATCTTTCGCAAATGTGTTTAATTCTTTCACAAAATCTTGAAAATTATCCTTGGCTTGTTCACTTGATCTCGTACCAGCATCCAAAATCTTATTGACAAACATACAAGAAGGAACGAAAATAATGATTGCAAGAATAATGGTGACTAAAAATTTGACCGCCATGCCCTTCCGATTCATTTTTTAGTCCACTCCTGAGTTTTACAGTCATACTCTGCACCATTAACTTTAATTGTAACTTCTTTAGAACCTTTACACCCTACCCAAAAACCTTTGTTACAAAGAAGAGAACCAGATGTTTCGGGTGCTTTCCATTTGTAAGTAAAAAGAATCTTTGGATCTTCTTCGCCATCTACCGAATGATACGTCCCTTGAACCGCATCTTCATTAATATCTGTAAACGTTGATGTAGAAATGATTGCACCATCTTTAAATTGTTTCTGGCCACAATCATTTGAAACCGGATCCTCTTCACTTGCCATGATCCAGCAATCAGTAGTTAAAGGCGTATAAACATATTCGTCATCGTCACAATCATTATCTTCAGTAGCACATAAAGGTGCAGGTGCAGTAGGACCTCCCACCCACGTCGGACACACTCGCCTAATAATTCCTTGTTTGGAAGAATCGTCATCTTGTGCAAAGATTTCTAAAGATCTATAATGCGGTAAAGTTTGTTCTTCTGGTGTACGAGTAAACTCACCACTGTCATGAACGCCCTTCTTTATTTCACCACACCCTGTATCAGAATTATGTTTTTGTTTATCTGCATTTTTTTGTTCTAATGTAAATTCAGCAGGACATCCCCGGTATGTTGAAGCATAATCTCCAGCAGTACAAGGACATTCGTCTGCAGCACCCTTTATATCATCTTGATCTGGATCATCATCAATCTGAAATATTTCGCCTCTAACTGTATCTCCAAAATCAAAAATACTTGGAAAAAATGCGCCGATAACTGCAACCAAGACAAAAAGGGCAAGAGCTAATGTAATCAATTTCCAAATCATTTCTCCTTTCTTATTCACCCGCTATATCCCCCGAACCACATTCTTCTTGGGCGTATTGAAGATCACCAAATATAATTTGACTTACATCTGTTTCTGAATAAATAGATTGATAGATATTTGAAACCCCTGAAGCACCATAAGTCAGCCATCCTAATGGACCAGCGAAATATGCGGCCCCTACTTTCACCGCAGAAACCCATGATGGTTCTGATTCTTTATTTTTTGCCATGAATGAAATTGCATAAGAATTTCTAGGATCAATTTTTTTCTGTGTGAAGATTACTCTTCCAGGCCCTCCGCTATTTTGAATATAATCAAGGTAGGTTTTCTTTGTATTTTTATATTTATTTTTTCCCATATAATCAGCCAATTCTTCATTTGAGATAGACCCTTCTTTGATTTCATCTTGAGCAATATTTACAGTATAACAATTAAAACAATCATTATCTCCACCAAAACCAAATAGAGATCCAAAAATACCACCCGTATCTACATTTGAGAACAATTCTTCATGTTTTCCTTGACCAAACATTTCCCAACAACGGGCCATTGAATGCGATACTTCTTTCTTGATTGCATCCCTACTGCCTGTAACTCGTTTATCAATGGTTTTACATAACGGAGGAACTGCTTTTAATTTCGCAGAACTTCCAACCCAGTTAATTCTGACAGCAGTTGCAACCCGTAAGTCTATGCTCTGTTTACATAATAATTCGGCTTCAGAATCATCTCCTTGGTCCCAGAACCTTATTAATACACCCGAAATCACAATAAATGCAATTAAGGTAATCATAATACTAATGATAAATCCTGCAGTTACTGCTTTTTTATTCAAGAGCATAATTTCACCTGCGGATTATCAAAAAAATCATTGTCAATACCATCATCATCTGCATTTGTTGCCTTATTTGTTGGAAAGAAACAAATCTGTTTCCCACCTGGCGTAAATAACCAACCATTATTTTCCATATTATCTCCTTCGTCATTTACGGGATCTTCACCAAAATCTGCAACCGAAATGCCATTTCCATCATCTGTTGTTATGCCTTCTTTATATGAAAAAGTGATTGCACTTACAGGCCTATAATAATCACCACCATTTGAAGAAGGATTCGTAAAAAATCTTGAAACAAAATTCTTTGTAATTTCTTCACTTCCTGCAATCACACAAGGAACCATTCCTTCAAATTCGTATTGCATACTTGTATCTATTTGCTTTCCACCAGCCCCACTATGTACCACTAGTTTTGATTTTTCTCCAGGCATACGCACAAAAGAAAAGGATGTTTTTTCATCGCCATCTGTTAAATCTTCAAAAACAGGACCTTTTACAAAACAATTAGTATTTCCTTCTTTCAACATGGTTTCATTAATTAGTTTAGATAATTTTTCAATCTTATCTCTATGTTTTTTAGGAGTAAGATATTGGCTACTATTAAGCTCATTATCACCAAAACCTAAATCAGGAGCAACCTTTTTTGTTTCGAGAATCGTTTCCTTTAAATCCTCCCATACGCCTGACTGACCAAAGAAGATAGTTACAACAACCATTAGCAAAATGAGAGGTATTATGTAAAACACTAATTTTGTTGCGTATCCCATATTATAATATATTTTTTAAATTTCCAAGCAAGGTATCTGATTCTGAACCAAGAGTCTGCCATAAAATCGTTGCAAGAATTAAGAGAATGAGTAAAATGATTAGTGTCACTAATAATTTCATCTCCATACCTTTTTTTCCAATAAAAAAACGGTCTAAAAATAGGTTAAACGATTTTTGTTTGCATTTTTTATTGAATATCATGGGTTAATTAAATCAAATTTTCCTTTTAAGCCAGCAACAAAAACAATAAAAATAATTGTTGCTAATACTAAAACAATAATCAAACTGATTGTAGTAGTACTCATCGCTTTCCTATTATGAAATAAAGAAAAAAGAGAGGAGAGCATTTTATGAGATTAGTTTCTTTTTTCCGCCAACACAACAAAATTCACCAGTTGTAGGACACTCAATGCTAGGATTTATAGTTCCATTTCCGCATTCAAATTTTGTGAGACACTCTCCACCATAACACGCACTCAAACCTACTTTGACACGATCGGTGTTGTCTGTAAACATAAACACAAGAACAACTAACACAACTAATGCAAGAACTGCACCGATGATAATCCACCACATGTTAGCGCCACCTTTTTGGTTCATTGTTTTATCCCCAAATACAACCAGAGTTTCCTTCACAGTTTAACTTGTCTGAACCAAAATCTTTACATCTATCAATTTCTGTTTTGAAATTTGAAACTTCATCATCTTGGTCTTCAGGCGTATCTGCTGAAGAATATGCATTCATAAATTTTGTTTCTGCACTTCCAGAAGGTTGACAATCACTATAAGTTAACGCTAATGTTGTTAATTTAAGTTTAGCATCTCCCGCAATATTTTCTGTTTTGTCATCGAAGTCTGCTGAAGAACCTGTAAAAATCACTGCCAATACAACAAGTACAATCAATGCCAAAGCTGCAATAATAATTACATTTAAAGAAAGCCCCTGTCCTTTTTTATTTAATACCATCTATGTTCACCTCATTATTAATATATATTAAACAAAAAGTTTTTTGAAACTTTTTGTTGGTATATACAAACGTTAAATTGAATAATGTTAAATTTTATTTAACGTTCAGTATAAACGTCTATAGAAAAGAAGGTAAAGTGTGTATATAAACCTTACGTAAGTTTCAATAAAAATAAGAGGAAATTTTATATAAAAACATACCTAAAAATATTTATGTCATTAGAAGCAGTAACTCAAAACACATTTTTACAGAAAGTACGAAATAATATTTCATTGAAACTTTCAGGATTAGCATTATTAGGTTCCCTTGCTTTTGGATGTCAGGGAAATACAAGTTGCGATGTAGATAATGATTGCAACGAACCTTACATCTGTGCTCAGGCAGAAAGTAATGAATCTTATTGTACTGGAGATTCATGTAAAGTAGATTCTGATTGTCCTCCAAGTCAAATATGTGAAGGATTAGAATGCGTTGTTGAAGGAAACAACAAATCTAAAATTCACACAAAAACAATTGGAGGAATCCCAGTAAGTTCGGGATTTACAAATGCAGAAGGAAGAATAGATTTTTGGGATTCACAAAGTCATGAAACTGTAAATGTCTTCGCACGTAGAAATGGAACCTCTTTAACAAACGCGTACATTTTATTTGAAGACGGAAACGGATTTGAAGTATTTCATGGAGACCACGATGGAGAACCATTATTTCACATTTATAACCACAATAGTATAAAAAATTTAGATTGGAATGTGTTAGGAACAGTTGCAAAAAAACTCTATGAATATTCACAAGATACAAACGATAATTCATACGACGCTGCACAAAAATATTCTACCCATCTTCAAAACACATCAAAACAAATGGGCTGCGTCCTTCCAGAAGAGGTATGGTTAGCACAAGATAAACGAATCACTGCAGTAATAGACCTTGTGAATTTAACACCTAAAATTGGAAGTGAAGCAAAAAAAGTCTTAACGTATACGAAAAAAGCAGTAGTTGATGCGCCATACAACATCCACAAAGGACTGGTTGCAGATGGAAAAATTGATCCAGACGATTGTAAAGCATACCAAACCTGGCACACAATAGATACATTCGCATCACAGAACATTAACCCTTTAGCATTTTCAGAATTACGAAATTATAAATGTTTAACATCTATACCTAAAGAAGCATGTTATGATGGCATTGACAACGATTGCGATGGTAAAATAGATTCACAAGATCCAGATTGTAAAGGAAATACTTGTACAGATAAATGTCAAACAAAAGGAGAAAAAACATGCATTACAGAAACAGAAATACAAATTTGTACCCAATATACAGGAGGATGTTTATTTTTAGAGGTTATTGATTGTAGTCCAAATGTTTGTAGCGAAGAAAAATTAATTTGTGTAGAAGATCCCGGCGACTGTGAGGACCAATGTTTATACAAAGGCCAAATAAAATGTGCTGGGAGTCTTGTTAAAACTTGTGGAGATTATGATAAAGA